>BNVE01000020.1 GCA_025997875.1 Spirochaetia bacterium | reverse complement strand
CTATGTGATACATCAGCGTACTCACATTATGTTCTTTATGGATGAATTCGCTCATCCTTCCATTATAATCTTACTTTCAGCCGCGGCAAGCCGCGGGGTATTAAACCGTATTGGCTTCGCCTAATAATGGCATAAAACCTCCATGCACAAAATGTTAATGCATTTTGCATACACGGTCAATATCCGCCGACTTACCCCCGCTCCCCCAACAATTCCTTGATCTCCTGAATATCCTTGACCAGTTTGGTGCGGTCCAGGTGCTGGAAGCGTTTGGGGATCATCTCCCTGGAGGTGCATTCCAGAACGGCCACCAGGTTTTGCAGTTCGATCTCGTGGGGATAGGCGGAGGGGACAAAATCGCCCATCACCTCTTCCATGTCCTCGCGGGTAACAAAGGTGCGGTTCTCCATGGCGGCCCGGAGCTTTGCGCGGATAAGCACCGCTTCCAAATCGGCGCCGGAGAATTCGTGGTGGAATTTTCTGAACAGATCGCTGATGGGAAATTTGCGGATCGACAGATCCAGCTTGCGCACCAGGGTGTCGAAGAGGGCCTCCCGTTCCCGTTCGGTTTCGGGGTAAAAGAGGGCAAGGTGTTCCTCGGCGCGGCCCTGGCGCTTAAGGTCGATGGGGATAAGGTCGGGGCGGCAGGTGATAAGGAACCAGATGATCTTTCCCCGGTATTCGGTGTTCCCCATAAAGCCGGCGATCTGGGCAAAGACCCGGTTGCTGGTCCCCGAATCCCCGTCCTGATCCCGGTCACCCAGAAAGGCGTCCGCCTCGTCGATCATCACCGCCACCGGGGCCATGGCGGTAAGGATGTTCAGAACCTTTTCCAGGTTGGATTCGGTGTCCCCCTGCCACTTGGAACGGAAGTTGCGGAACTTGACCATGGGGATACCGATCTCCCCCGCAAAGGCGCTGACCAGAAAACTTTTTCCCGTACCCACCGGGCCCGCAATCAGGTAGCCCATGGGGAGCACGTCCAGACGGCCCATCTTGATCGCCCGGGCGGCGTTCTTGAAGCGCTTCTTTACAAAATCGTGGCCCGATACATAGGAAAGATCGTGGACCGGTTCCATAAATTCCAGAAGCCCCGCAGCGCCGTTTTCAATAAATTCCTTTTTCTTCTGACTCAGGTATGCCAGGGACAGGGGCTTGTTCGACTCAAGGCCCTCCAGCACGAGCTGGTTCAGGTTCATTAAATTAAGACCGCTGGTTATGGAGGCCACCCGTTCCGGGCTCAGGCCCCGCTCCAGAAGAAGTTCCCCTTCGGCTTCCTTAAAGCGAAGAAAACTGGCCCGCACCTTTTCGTCGGGAAAGGGCACCCCCACTTTTACTGTGGCGGGGGAACTTACCAGCCGGGAAGAAATATCGGTAAGGTTTTCCGTAAGCAGAATGATGGACACGTCCCCAACGGTAAAGACCGGATCATTGGCCCAGCGGTTCAGGGTTACCAGGCAGTAGCGATCATCCTCGTTAAGGCGTATCAGGTCCCCGGTGGGGATGATCGATTCCGCCCAATCCATGATCAGCACGACCCGGCACTTTTCATGACCCTTTTTGGGAATCTTGGAGCGGAAGTATTTTTCCATATAGAAAAAACTTTTTTTGGGGTCCGAAGAAATAAATTCCTCCGGTTCGGCCTGGGGGTACATGGTCTTCATGGCGGCATGATAATCCAGGGCCATCTCTTCGGTACAAAAGGTAACCCCGCTGGAACAATCATAAAAAATGATAAAGTCCTGATTTCCAAAGAGCACATCCGAAATATACTCCTGGACCCGAGCAAAGATAAATTCATCCTCGTTCATTTCATGGGGAAGAAAATCCCGGATGTTTCCATGCACGATATAAAGGTTTGTCGTTTTGGAACGGTACTTATTGGCAAGTTCCTGGGCCCAGCCGGGCAGAATTTTAATGAACTCCAGATTTTTATGGACAAGCTGATCCTGCATCGCCACCCCTTATTTTAGGCATACCGTTTCCAGCAAATTAAGCGCGTTTTCGGATACCATTATATTTTCCTGCCGGAAAGAAGCAAGCGCCGCGCCGGAGGCGTCCCGGTAATTAACCGTAAAGGAGTAGGTCCCCGGGTCCAGGTTAATGCCCCCGATGTATGCCTTGCCGGGGAAATACCGGGACATGCGGAGATCCGCCCGCTCGCTTACCTCCGCAAAAACCTTGTTCCCCAGACTGAGCAGGCTCAGGATAAGCTCGACGGTGCCATCCGTTTCGTCCGAAGCGGCGGCGGCATCCATAACGCTGGAAGCGGCGGCCTTAATGGCTGCGCGGATTACCGTCTTAAGGTAGATCACGTTCTTTTTTTCCTTAAAGGTTTCCCGCGCCACCGATTCAATATCCTCAAGAAGTTCAAGCTCAAAAGTTGGCCCCCGATCAATGACCAGTTCCACCTTTCTAATCCGGGAGGGCCGGTCAACCAGGACAGGCAGGGCGATCTTAACATAGTTGTAAAATGAAACGGGGATGCGCAGGGTTTCCTCTTCCTTGACCGGGGAAAGGCCGCCAAAGGCCAGCACATTGAGCCGGGCTTTTCCTTTGGGGATATCCAGTTCATCCTCTATTGATTTAGGCAGGGGGTTGGTGTAGACATCGGGGGCGTTGGCAAAGGCGATCTTAAGATGATCCCGGTCGATCCGGGCATCGTCGTAACGGCCGGTGCTGCGGAAAAAAAGCAGCCCCAGGTAACGGGCCAGGGCGGAATCGGTAAACCGGACGCTGCCGTTGGGGTCCGGGGGAATTTCCGCAGATTCTTCCAGGGCTTTCTGCTGCAGGCTGGAAGTGATAACCCCATACTTGGAAGAGAGAAATTGGATTTTATTATTCATCCGCCGAATCTCAACCAGGGCCCCCTCAATATCATTCCGGTGATAATAGTTGAGGGCATTAAAAACATTCAGGTAAATGTCCTCGTAGTCTTCCCCGTCATATTCCCGAACCGTATCGTTGACCAGGTAGGAGCCGATCTCCATGGTGACGCTTTTGGTAAAGGCCGTTTCAATGGCCTTCTCCCCGTCCTGTAAAAGGCCCGAAGAATCTTTGTACTCCCCCGCATAGTGGGAAAGCATGCCCTTATCCAGGTAATAAAGTACCGCATCCTGGCTCCGGTAGAACTTCCGCTTTTCCTTTTCAAGATAGTTAAGGCTTTCGGGATATTCACCCTGCCCGGCAAGATTATCCACCCGGGCAAAGGAGGCGGTCGCGCAGGAGGAAAATATAATCAGAACAAGAAAAAGTAAAACTGAATTCTTTAGCATGCGCCCCTCCCGCCGCCCTATGCACAGGAGAAAACCCCTGCACCCGGGACTTTAGAATTTTGCGCCGGGAGTTACAATGACCTTTTTGATTTCAGTATTTTGGTCCCTCCAGAGCCGGACATTGGTTTCGAGGTTGGAAAGTTCCGCCGTAACGTAATAGGTCCTGGTGGAAGTTTTTCCCGCCTTGTCCACAACGGTTCTTACCGACCCGGTTAGCAGAAAGTCTGCGCCGGTTTCGTTTGCCAGGGCCTTGGCGGTGGCTTCGCTGGCATTGCTCTGCTGATCCTGGCGCTCCGCCCGCAGTTCGCCCCGGGTATCGCCTCCGGCCACAAAGTCCGCCCTGCCGCTGTTCATGATGGCGACTTCCATGGTGTCCGAGATGATCACCGTATCAATGTGCTCATCACTTTCGTTGCGGAAGCCCCCCACCAGAATTATCGGAAGCCGCCCCAGCTTGGCCGTCTCCTGGGCAATACGGGGCGAATTAAGACAGTCGTTGATCAGACTGTTACAGACTATGGTAATATCGGTATTGTTCCAGTATCCGCTCAGATCGGTTACGGTACCCGAATCGACCCGCTTTACCTGGGGGTCCGATGAACAGGCCCCCAGGACCGCCACAAAAGCCAAACAGAACAGGATCCGCGCCACATTCACTCGGTAATTCTTCATCATCAATTCTCCATAAAAAATTTCCAGGCCATGGAGTTTCGGCTATACCGAAACTCCGAGCGAGTTCGCCGTTGGCGAACTCGCCTACCACTGCAAGCCGCTTTCGAGGATCTGGGCGGTAATCTCATCAAAGAGACGGTCAAGTTCGGGGGTGCCGTCTTTAATCTTGGCTATGGAAGCTGCAATCTGCTCGTCCAGGATCTTCCGGTCAATGGAATACAGGACATAAGCGGTATACCGGATCTCATCGGGCTTGCCCTTCTCAACTATGCGCTGGTGTACCCACCAATCGCTTTCCTTACGGGCGCCGGTATAGGTGGCGCTTACCAGGGTGTTGATAGCGTTGCTGTATTTACGCTGAGAATCGGCGCTTTCGGGAACTTTGCTTTCGTTGGCCTTAAACACCGATGCTACCCGGGTTTCAATCTGGGCGCCTATCTGCTGCTGGGCGTTAAAGTTATTCACCCAGGTTAGAAGCTGCTGCAGCTCCGTACCCCGTTCATCGGCAACAATGCAATACTTGCCCTTATAGTCCGCAAGGGACTCAACACCGGGAATCCCGCGATCCGTCCATTCCGCAAGCCATTGGGGCAGCGTATTAACCCCCAATGCGGTCCCCTTATGTTCTATGGTTTGCACATTAGCCGAGGACTTAAGCGTAATGCGGTCCGCTGTCGCCCCATCCGTTGATTTGCATCCCGAAAAAGCGCCTATTACGGCGGCTGCCGTGAGCAATACCATCACCATTTGTTTGACAGATTTCATATTCTGCCTCCTTCTATTTTTGTCCTGTTGAAGACTCAACATTAACGGACTTTTATATAACAAACCAAACAACCTTCATTTCAACAAAGATACCAGATATGCGTCAAAATCTTTTGCGAATACCCCCGAAGCGATTGAGGCCTCCGCAGCGCGAAGGGCGCGCTGGCGCGCCTCCGATTCGGAAACATGGCCCTCCCGGCCGTTTCCTGAATATGAAAATACTTCCTTCCCATCCCCGTCTTTCAGGCCGGCTGTTAGCAGGTAGCGCACAAATTTATTGGGCTGGTTATTCCCCAGAGCAACATCTTCCAGTTCAAGCTTGGCGGCAAGCAGATAGGAATTGGCGCCGGAGCTGTTTGTCCTGAACCCCTTTTTCTCAAGGAACGCGGCAAAGGCTTTGGCAATGCGGTCACTTACATCATCCTGGACCTGTACCGTAATGATAACAGACCGGGCGGCCTCCTGGACAAGCAGCTTTACCGCATCGGCGTTACCGTAATTCGGGCGGCGGGAAGTCGCCCCGGAATCCAGGACCTCCAGAAGGCTCTGGAAGCTATCGGTGACCACCGCCACCGTAAGGGCAAAGTTTAAGGATTCAAAGGCGTCAAAGGTTCCGGGGCTGCGGGCGGCTTCTTCTTTTAAAAGCCCGATAACCTTTTCGTTTTCCCGTATCATCGCAGAATACCGGGCCGCGCATTCCGCCCGGTTCATGCGGGCATTTGCGTGGGACATCCCGTCTTTCGCCGTCCAGACATCGCTTTGCACCCCGATAAGGCCGGTAATATTGGAAGTGGTGGTCACTTCCTGGGCAAAGTCCTTGCTTTCCGTAAAGGCTGCAATTTTTTTATTGCCCGAACCGGCGGCCACCTGGGCAAATTCCTGGTACGCGTTTGTAACCGCCAGGATATCGGTCCTGAATACCCGGGCCAGCGCATTCAGGGCGGCGGCCTGTGCGGTATTCTTGTCCCTGTCGCTTTCTACCACACAGAGCCACCGGCTATCGGGAAAGGCGGCGTTCCGGTCGGTAACCCAAAGGGGCGCAGCCTCGGCGGCAGCCCCCGCATTGCCCCCGGAGCTTGTTGCACAGGAGGCCCACATCATAATCAACAGCAAGCCCGCCAGGGCCTTTTCCATGCCGGGGGCTCTCCCAAAAAGCTTCTTTTTATCCATACCTTTATACCATACCACAAAATCCCTTCAAAAGTAAGCCCCCCAGGGCTCCTGCATTTACTTCGCAAAAACATCCCTTGAAACACAAAGCCAAAAACCTTGTTTCATGCTATACTTACCTTGTAAGGAGACTGGACATGACTATTGAACAATTTGACCGCATTACCCAGGATCCCGGCGTGATGGGCGGTAAGCCTTGTATCCGGGGTATGAGGGTTACGGTAGGCATGATTGTGGGGCAGATTGGCGCGGGTATGAGCATTGAGGAATTGCTGGCCGATTATCCCTACATCGAGCGGGAGGATATTATGCAGGCGCTGCAATACGCCGCCGCTCTTGCCCAATGGCGGGAAGTCGCACTCGTCGAAGTATGAAAATCCTCGTTGATATGAACCTTTCTCCGGAATGGGCGGATTACCTGATTGGGAACAGTCTTGAAGCTGTGCACTGGTCATCTTGCGGATCTCCTGATTCCCCTGATACGGCGATCATGACCTATGCCAAAGAACACAATTTTGTTGTCCTTACCAACGATCTTGATTTTGGCACCATTCTTGCCCTTACGCATTACGAAAAGCCCAGCGTCATACAGATAAGAAGCGGCGTTCTCAGCCCGATCAGGATTGGCGGCAGTGTAACCAGTGCGATAAAAAAACTGTCTACCGAGATTGAACAGGGCGCTCTGGTTACCATAGACCTCAATAAAATCCGTTTGCATCTGTTACCTCTATAATCCCATAATGGCTGCCTATGGCGTTATTGCCTTTTCCAATTTTTTTTGAGCGGTATTGGAAAACTACTCCGCTCGTGTTATGTTTCAGGAGGAAAAAATGACCGCTGCCGTATTGAGAAAGGAATTGCAGGGATATATAAACACTATGCCGGAGCGCAGCCTCTATGCGTTGTACTAATGACATAGCATTCCTCACTACTTACCTTTTTCCTAAGGCCGGCGCTATATTTACGATATGAGTATTACACAAACCGTAGACGTACCCGCCAGCCATCGGTTGACTATAAACGTTCCCCACGAAGTACCGGTGGGGCCGGTGTTGCTCACTTTTACGCCCAAGCCGGGGGTTCCGGGCCGCAAGCCTGTGTCCCGGCATTTTGGGCGCTTGAAAAACAGCAAAGCCTTTGCCGGAGACCCTATGGAAATCCAGCGGCAAATGAGGGCGGAGTGGGATGACTGAAACCGTCTTCGTAGTCGCTACCTCCATTGCATTAAACGCCGTTCTGTTGACCCACGATGATCAACTGCTCAAAATGCATGCATTTTGCTGTTTTTAAGCGGTTGTTGTTCAGAAACTGAAGTTTCTGAACAACTCTATTCCCGAAATGGGCTAAAACAGCGACGTGCCCGAGCTGCGCATTGCTCTCTGTCTTACCTACTCCCAGTTTGCCGCCGTGCGGCTATCCAAATTAACGCTTATACCCGCAGTGGTGTTGCGTTTTTTGGGCGGGTATCACAGCCGTCTGGGCTGGCAGGACCGGCTCCGAATCACCGCAGACGAGGGCAGCTTTACCGAATTCGATTCCGCCATGGGTTCAGAAAATCCGATTGGATTTCCGTTCTACAAAGAAAATATCCGTGAATTGCAAAGGAAAACCGGGACCGGCGAAGCGGTAGTAAGCGGCGCCTGCGCCATTATGGGATATCCCGCCGTCATCTGCATTATGGACAGCCGCTTTATGATGGCCAGCATGGGCAGTGTGGTGGGTGAAAAAATCACCCGGGTCTTTGAATACGGAACGGAGCACAAACTGCCGGTGATTATTTTTACCGCCTCAGGCGGCGCCCGTATGCAGGAGGGGATCTTTTCCCTGATGCAGATGGCAAAAACAAGCGGCGCCGCAGCCAGGCACGCCAGAGCCGGCCAACTCTACATCACCGTCATGGCGGTCACTCTCATCGCCCAGGTACGGGGCAGGGACATAGAGGAACTTAAAAGGGTCAATTTTTCCATGCCCCACCCCGAGGGTTACCGCAAGGCGGTACGGCTGGCAAAGCAGGCGGAACGGTTTCACCGCCCCGAGATCTGTTTTATCGACACCCCCGGGGCATACTGCGTGGTCGCGCCGGGGAAATACACCCCCGGAACCCTGCTGCTGTT
Source organism: Spirochaetia bacterium (assembly GCA_025997875.1). Lineage (GTDB taxonomy): Bacteria > Spirochaetota > Spirochaetia > Treponematales > Breznakiellaceae > BNUT01. The sequence continues at coordinate 32,183 of BNVE01000020.1, read as the reverse complement.
AAGTCTACGACGGCGGGCTATTGCTCCAGGGCAAAGGACAGCTTGATACCGTTGGTCCGCAGGGAAGCGTAATTCCCCCTCAGGGGGACATCCCGGTTGGAAACATAGAAGTAATAATAGGAATCAGGATCGACCGGATCGTATACCCGGACTTCCCCGGTGTTGCCATCGGCGATAATTTTGAAGGATACGGGCTCGGAAAGATCGTTCAAATATTCGGCATAGACGTTCAAATCCACACTTTCCACCAGTTCCATCCGGCTGTTTGAATAGCTGCGGTACACCTGGGCGCTCAAACCCCTGGGAATGGAGCGGTTTGTGGGGTTTTCGTCATAGTTGAGCCAGAGGAGGTAGGAATTCCCGCTGCCCCAGGATGCGCCGTTATAGGCGCTATCCCCAAAAATATGCAGGCCAAAACCCCCATGGCCGTCCTCGGCGCCGCCCTCATAGAGGGCATTAAAATCATAAATCATGGGGCCGCTTTGGGGCGCCTCGAAATTAACCTTGGCGAGCCCGGATTTGGCGTCATTTTGAAGAAGTCTTTCGCCGGCAAATCTCCAACTCCCGGCGGCAAACCTGTAGGGAGGTAACTGCGACTGCGCATACATGGATGCGGCCATGCCAAATACGACCAGAAAAAGAACAATTCGTTTCATCTTACTACTCCTAATCAAGAAATTATGACCCAAAAAGAAGGATCATTGACCTGCTGATTCTCCTATTTTAACACATCCGGGAAAAATTGGGGAAATTTTTTTGAAATATTTTTTGCCCGGGGGCCCCATATATAGCGTCTATAATAAGACCCCGTGTTATTTTTAATCCGGAATGTTGGAGGTCTTTGCCTTTTTGTCCTTTTTCTCCTGCCGTTTTTCCTTCATCGTCTTTTGGGGAGCCTTCTTCTGCTCCTTCTTTTGATGGGTTACCCGTTCAGCCATGATTATTCTCCTTAATACTTACATTTTACAACAAATCGGAAAATTTGGAAATACCCGTACCATACCTTTCTGCCGGGCAACAATAGTATTTTATGAATGTCAGCCGTATCTTTTTTTATACATATTTATACTTATTGGAATATTACAAAATAATAACAAAAAGTATTGACAGAGTACAATTAATTATAATATAAAGAATTAAGCGGAGTGATTTTCTGACCAGGCAAGCAATATTGGCACTTGGCACGAATTTTGCTTTTATGTTTTGTATAAGGAGGATGTGTTTTGAAGAAAGAAGACAATGCCCACTACGGATACTCAAACGCCGCAACGGCTTCTTTTTCTTTAAATCCCACTTTCTTCCGGACCCCGGGGCTTGCAGCTAATTCCTTATATTATAACGAATTACCCCCCCCCCCCCCATTAGCAAGCTATAGATTCTTACTTGGTAAGTTAAACCAAAACAGCTCAACCCATAAAAACACAGCGCCCCGGAATTCCATGTCCAATGGAATTCCGGGGCGTTTTATTTTCCTCTTTTCCAAATCTCCGGCTATCCCGCGCCCTCTGAGCGGCTTGCGCCGCAGCCGTTTCTTTCCGTCCGGTACACCAACCGAATCCAGTGCGTTATGCGGGGGTGTTACCCCTGCTGTAAAATTTTTTAGGGAGGTTCTTTAATGAAGAACTACAAAGTGATTTTTATGGGAATGCTGGCATTGGCGCTGGTATTCGGTTTCGCTGGCTGCCAGAATGGCACCCAGGAAGTGAACGGTGCTGTGGGTCAGTGGTCAGTTGGTGGAGGGCCCGCCCCCACTGATGTTAAGGCGGATCCTGGTACAGTGACACCCGTTACTAATAGCAACGGTGTTGGGGTACTTGTTTCCTGGACAGCGGTTGATCAAGCGGTAAGTTACAAGGTTTATTTCCAGCAGAGTGACAGAAAGACTATTGTCTTAAGCAGTAGTGTCAGCTCTAATGCGGTTCTAAAACAGAGTAATGGTAGCGATGTTACAACAAATAACACAAATCCGGATGCATGGAATACTTTCATAGGTACTACCGCTGGTACTACCAATAGTGCTACAACCATAAATAGTGGTGCCAGTTATCGCATTGGCGTTTCAGCCGTAGATCGGTTGGGTAATGAATCTGCTATCTTTTGGACTCCTTACGCAGCTCGCAACTAAGCTGTTCCCACAGCTTTAACCGGGTACTTCCCCTGTTCGGGGGGTTCCGGCAAACACCCCCTGGTTTCCGGGGGGTGTTTTTTGTACGCCATTCCGCTTCAAGTGACATAACAAGAAAAAAATCACAGAGATGAGGCAGTTCCAAAATCCGGTGGTCCGAAAGGGCCATGATTTTGGAACTGCCCCGGATGTAAAAATATTTGTAAAATATTTCCGTTTTGATTGAATCGCCTTCCATCCCAGTGCCCTATATATATATAGGGAATTATGGAGGATGATATGAGAAAGAGCTTCGGATTGCTGTTTGTCGTTTTTTTGATTGGGCTGCTTTCGGGCTGCGCGGCGTTTAAGAACCGACCCCAAACCCGGGACGATTTTGCCCAGGTCCTTAGGCAGAGCCTGTCCGCCGGGGATTACCGGGACGGGATCTGGGAGGGAGCCGCGCCGGGCTACCGGGGGCTGGTCCGGGTACGGGTCACTATAGCGGGGGGGCAGATCCAGGGCATTGAACTGGATGAACACCGGGAGGACCCCGCCATCGGCGGGGCAGCCATGGAGGAACTCCTGGAACTGGTACTGGAATACAACTCCGCGGATTTGGACGCCCTCTCGGGGGCCACCGAATCCAGCGCGGGCTTCCTTGCCGCAGTGGAAGAGGCCCTGCTCATGAGTAAAGAGTAGTGAGTATGCAAAGAAACTGCTAATTGGTATAATTCCGGTATGAGTGATTGTATTTTTTGCAAGATCATTGCCGGGGAAATACCCTGTAAGAAAATCTACGAGGATGATGAACTCCTGGCCTTTCACGATGTAACTCCCCAGGCGCCGGTACATTTTCTGGTGATCCCCAAGCGGCATATCCGGAATATCATGGAGCTGGAAAACGGCGACGCCGGTCTGGCGGGGCGGCTTTTGTTAAAGGCCCAAGCCCTGGCGGCGGAACTTGGCTGCGGGGAAAAGGGCGCCCGGTTTGTGATCAACTGCAAATCCGACGGCGGCCAGACCGTGGACCACCTCCACTGCCACGTACTGGGCGGCCGCCCCCTGGGTTGGCCTCCGGGGTGATGCGCTCAGCAATGCCCTGTCATTGCTGCTTTAACCCGCCAATCTTCCCGCGCCCAGCCCCAACACCACAAACAGTAAACAGATGCCATTGTTGAGCAGCAGGTTAAGCAGCGCCATGGGGATGTTCCCCTCCAGCATGAGCCGGGCCGTTTCAAGGGAATAAGATGAAAAAGTGGTGTAGCCCCCAAGAAAGCCGGTGATCAAAAAAAGCCGCAGCCCCGCAGGGACCGCATGGGTCTCAAAGATGCTGAACAGAAAGCCAATGACAAGAGCGCCCGCCGCGTTGACCGCCAGGGTCCCCGCCGGGAAGGGGGTCTTAATAAGCGCGCCAAGGCCCTGGGTGGAAAGGTAACGCAGAACCGCGCCTATTCCGCCGCCCAGGATTACAAGCAAATAGTTCATGGCGAATCCCCCTTTCGTTATCCCACAGCACTTCTGCACGACTGAACAACAGGCGCCGGCTGCGTCAATCTTTTCAGCCCTTCTTCACCAGCACCATGAGCAATGCGATGTCCCCCTGCCGCACCCCGGGAATCCGGGCGGCCTGTCCCACCGTAAGGGGCCGGACGGTGCGCAGCTTTTCTTTTGCTTCCGCCGAAAGGCCCGTAATGGCGGCATAGTCCATGCCGGGGTCCAGTTTGACGGCGTCCATCCTGGCGTTCCGGGCGGCGGCCTTCTTTTCTTTTTCGATATAACCTGCATATTTGATATCCAGTATTGCCCGTTCAAACCATTCGGCGGGATAGGCTGATAATTCCGGCGCATAGGGAAGGATATCCCGGGGGTTTGCGGCAGAATCGGTAAGGGCGCGCGCCAGGCTTTCCCCGCTGTGGGGACGCAGCCATTCCGCCGCCCCCGCGCTTTCCGGGGGGATGTCCCCGCCCTCCGGAGGGGCCCCGGCGGCAGGTTCCAGTTCCTTAAGGCCGGGGATTTTGCGCTGCCGCAGTAATTCTGTGATCATATCAAGCCCCACAGTTTTACTGTTGAACTGTTCCCAGCGCTGTTCGCTGACCAGGCCCAGTTCCCGGCCTTTCGGGGTAAGCCGGGTGTCGGCGGTGTCGTGGCGGAGGACCAGCCGGTGTTCGGCGCGGCTGGTGAACATCCGGTAGGGTTCTTTCGTACCCAGGGTAGTCAGATCGTCGATAAGGACCCCGGTGTAGGCTTCGGCGCGGCCAAGCACTAGGGGCGGTTCACCCCGCAGCTTCTGGGCCGCATTGATCCCCGCCATGATCCCCTGGGCCGCCGCTTCCTCGTAGCCGGAACTGCCGTTGGTCTGCCCTGCGGCGAAGAGCCCCGCAAGGCGCTTGGATTCCAGGGTGGGGTAGAGGTCCAGGGGGTCAAGGTAATCGTATTCTACCGCATAGGCAGGCCGGACGATCCGCGCCTCCTCCAGGCCGGGGATTGAATGAATAAAATCCCTTTGCACATCCTCGGGCAGGGAACTGGAGGCGCCGTTCATATACATCTCGTTGGTGCTCAGTCCCTCGCTTTCAATAAAAATATGATGCCGGTCCCGCTCGGGAAAGCGGACCACCTTGTCCTCGATGGAGGGGCAGTACCGGGGCCCGATGCCGGTGATCTTCCCGCCGTAGAGGGGGGACCGGTGAATATTGGCCTGAATAATGGCGTGGGTCTTCGCGGTGGTGTAGGTGATCCAGCAGGGTACCTGCGGCCGGCCAATCACCGCCCCTGTATCCACATCAAAAGAAAAGGGCCGCATCTCTTCCCCGTCCTGTTTTTCCATTTTGCTGTAATCAATGGAATCCCCCGCAATCCGCGCCGGGGTGCCGGTCTTGAGCCGTCCCGCCGGGAAGCCCCGCCGCCGCAGGCTCGCCCCCAGCCCCAGCGCCGCCTCTTCACCCAGCCGTCCCTGGGGGGCGTCGTACTCGCCGATGAATATCTTCCCCTCCATAAAGGTGCCGGTTGACAGTATTACTATGCGGCAGGATATCCGGCGGCCCCGCATGGTCACCACCCCTTCCACTTTTCCGACGCCGCTGCCCGGACTGTCCCCATTGTCGCCGGAAACAATCAGGTCCACCACGGTATCCATAAAGATCGAGAGTCCCCGCTGCTCCTCCACGGCGGAACGGGCCGCAGCCTGGTAAGCGTGTTTGTCCGCCTGGGCCCGGGGAGCCTGGACGGCGGGGCCCCGGGAACGGTTCAGGACCCGGTACTGGATCATGGTTTTGTCGATGAGCTTCCCCATCTCCCCGCCCAGGGCGTCCACTTCCCGGACCAGGTTTCCCTTGGAAAGCCCCCCTACCGCAGGGTTGCAGGAGAGGGCCCCGATCTTGTCGGGGTTCTGGGTGATGAGGAGGGCGGTAAATCCCAGCCGGGTTACCGCCAGTGACGCCTCAATTCCGGCGTGTCCCCCGCCCACAATAATACAATCGTAATCCATGGTTACTTACCGACGCAAAAACGGCTGAACATGGTTTCCAGAATATCCGCGGTGGAAACTTCCCCGGTAATTTCACCCAGGCTGTTAACCGCTTCCCGCAGTAAAGGTGCGATCAAGTCCAAAGGTTCTCCCCCTTCCGCCAGTAACAGCGCTTCTTCCGCCGCGGCCAGTGCGGCATCTACCAGATCCTTTTGCCGGGCGCTGGCGATCCCGGGACTGTTCCCCCCGCTGTCCGCCGCATTCCCCGCCGTCAGCGCCTTTGCCATGGCGGCGCTCAGGGCCGGAATACCCGCGCCGGTTTTGGCGCTTATTTCCAAAACCGCCGCCCCTGATTCTGATTCTTTACCTTGCATCGCTTCTCTAATGCTGTGGTAAAAATTTTCCCCTGCCAGGGACAGGTCCTTCGGGGCGGTGGCAATGTCGGCCTTGTTCCAGAGGAGCAGTACCGGTGTTTTTTGGGCGGCGTCCTGACAGAAGTCTTGCAGGAAGACCCGGTCCTCTCCGGCGATCCCCTCCGAACCGTCGATCAGATAGAGGATCAGATCCGCCTGGGCCAAAAGTTCCCGGCTCCGTTCAATGCCGATTTTTTCAACCGGGTCCAGGGGAATTGGGGAGACTAAAGGAGCCGGGGCGTCCGGAGGGCCTGCAGAATCCCGCAAACCCCGGAGGCCTGCGGTGTCCGCAAGGCGCACCGGGATATCTTCGATGGAGACCAGGGCTTCGATCCAGTCACGGGTGGTGCCCGGCGCCTCGTTGACAATGGAACGGTCCTCTTTTAACAACAGGTTAAAGAGGCTGGACTTTCCCGCATTGGGCCGCCCGGCGATTACCGCCAATGCGCCCTCAAGGTAAAGCCGTTCCCGGCGGTAGGAAGCGGCCAGGGTTTGCAGCCGGGAACGGGCCTGCTCCGTCATGGCAAGGCCGGGGAATTTCCCCGCCGCTTCCGCGGCAATGGCCTCTGCGGCAGCCTTCCCGCCTGTTACAGTGCCGGTATCCGCATTACTGCCCCCCGGCCTTCCCCCAAATTCATCTTCAGAATAATCCAGATAGATTTCGGTTTCTGCAAGTGCCTGAACCAGCAGGTTTTTAATGTCCCTAATTTCCTTTTCAAGGGCGCCTGAAAGCCGGTTCACCGCTTGCCGCAGGCTCCGGCCGGTTTTGGCGGAGACCAGTTCCATCACCGATTCGGAACGGGTCAGGTCCAGTTTGCCGTTCATAAAGGCCCGGAAGGTAAACTCACCGGGCAGGGCGTCCCGAAAACCTGCGATCTTGAGGGCCGCCATTACCGCCTTTACGGCGGCTACGCCCCCATGACAGGAAATATCCGCCCCGTCTTCCCCGGTATAACTCCGGGGAGAGCGGTATACCGAGATGAGTACCTCATCAATGCGGCGGAACGCAGTAACACCGCTGTCTACAATACTACTATTAGAATTGCTATTAACGCTGTTTGCGTTTGACGGATTTACTATCCACCCGTGGACGATGGAATACCCCGGGGCATCCAGGATTTTTTTGGGCGGAGAAAACAGGGCGGACAGCAGTTCCAGCGCCTTATTGCCGGACACGCGGATAAGGGCCAGGGCGCTTTCCGCAAGAGGGGTTGCCGGGGCGGCAATGGGGGCGTCGTCACCGTAAGCGGCGCCGGTAGTATTGGCGGCGGCAGGGATACTGATTGCGGGTTTTGCATCCATCAGAATTACTATTCCTGCGTGCCCGCCGGGACCGGCATTTCCGCAAGGCCTATGCGCTGGAAGAGCCAGGGCGCTCCGGTATAGATCCACAGTCCCAGCAGTACAAAGCGCAGAAAAAAGAAAAGCTGATAGTGGGATGTATTTTTCCCCGGTTCAAACCTGCCGATGATAAGAAAAAACAGAATCGTGCCAAGACTGCCCAAGGCAAAGCGGGCAAGGAGGGTAAAAAATTTTTGCAGACCCCGGCGTCCAAAACAGGGGGCTGCGGAAAAATGGATGTAATGGGCGGTAAGGCTGTAACCGATCCCCATCCCCAGCAGCGCCGCGCCGGGCATAAGCAGTTCCGGCGCAGGCCGGTAGAGGATCATGATAAAGGCCGCAAGGGAGGCGGCTATCATCTGAAAGCGGAGCCCCCCCTTAACCAGGGCCGCTTCAATCTTGCGGGCAAGAAGAAAATAACCGGTCAGTACCAGAGCCCCCAAAATCCAGCCCCCGAAAATATCTGTGGGGAAATGAACCCCCAGGTAGACCCGGGAGAAACTTATCAGCAGGCATAAGAGGAAGGCGGCGGCATAGAAATTTTTCTTTTTTCCCCAGGATGCGACAATGGTCCACGTAGTCAGGGAAATCTGGGCATGAGCGGAGGGGAAACCGTTGAGGCTCTCCGGAACCATCCCCACCTTTGGATCCCATTCGTTCCAGAAAGGCCGGGGCTGGCGCAGGGCAAACTTAAGGCCAAGATTTATCCAGGTTGAAAACATGATGGCTATCCCCAGGCGGATGCCCTTCTTTTCATCAAAACACCAGAATATCAGGGGGAGCAGTATCATGTAGGCGGGGACGGCCCCTAAATTGGTTATCCCCTTCATAAAGGCGGTAAGGGGAGGATTGGCGATTGTCTGTATCGATCTGATGAGGCCGACCCCCCATAATAGCATTGCTTCCATTTTGTCCTTAGGGCTTAAAAGCCTTCAAAGAAATTTTCCCGGATCCGGTCTATTGCCGCCGCCTGATTCCGCTTTGGGGCAAGGCTTATTTTGGCGGCATTGAACATGGCGCTGATCTGGGTTTCAAGCTGCACCTTGTCGATACTGGTCAAAATCAGAAAATCGTATACTTCCCGGTTTACCACTATCTCTTCGCTTTCTTCACCTTCTTCGTTTTGTTCACTTGTGGAAAAAAGCTGTTGGATCCAAAAACCGTTCTCCTTAACCGCTCCCTGGTACTGGGCGTCGGAGGCCCTCTTTATCAGGGCTGCAAAGAACTGCCCGTAGGTACTGTCGGGGACCGTGGTTTGGGTTACCGGGCTCAGCCGGGCCTCTATTCGGGCCGCGACCAGCCGGGCAAAATCCTGGGCCGGGCTAAAGGCCTCTTCCCACTGGCGGAGGGCCTTGAAATTGGGCCCCGCGTTCACGCCCACAAAAACATATTTGTTCCGGAATTCGGGGATACTTTCCACTCCCCGGACCCCCTCGGTCAGGTAGCGTCGTACCCATTCGGGGATACTTGCTCCCTCCCCTTTAGTCTCGTAATCCTGAATCTGAAAGGATTCAAAGGGTTTCGCCTGGGCCTGCGCCGGAACCTTAAGAGCCGCCGCCCTGGAGCCCGTGGCGCAGCCCGGGAGGGCCAGAACACAGGCAAGGATCATACCGGCGATTAACGATGTTTTCATGTTCCTTGATCTTTTACCGGCTCATTAGAGTCTGTAGGGGGAGCCACCCCCCCCCCCCGTTATCCGGCGCTCTGCCGCTGCGGTTTCCGTATTTAAAAGGGGCGTTACCCGGTAGGACGCGGCGAATTCATCAAAGATAGCGGTTACCGGGGATTCATCATTTTTTTCGGAAGTTCCAAAGACGTTGCGGACGCCCCCCAAGCGGAATGTCCCTTCCCCGCTCAAGGCGGCGGAAAGGGGGATGCTCATCACTTCAGAAATGGTGGCGCCAAATTTTTCCAGGTTCAGGCCGGCGATAAAACGGTTTGCTTCAAAACAGAAATCAATCGTCACCGTGACAGGGGTGTCATTGTCCATTGATTCAAGGGACAGGGGTATTTCGACATTTTGTCCATCGGTGTCTAAGCTCAGGATCAGCTTCTTGTCCCCAATGGAAAGGTTCATATCAAGTGAATTTCCCCTCCCAAAAAGGGCGGTAAAAACAGTTCCTTCGGAGACCGGTTTAAACCGGAGCAATAACTGGCCCCCGGTACGATCATTCTCCAAACGGTTAAAGGGAGCAAGGGGAATCTGATATACATCGCCGGGCCCGACGGCGAGCCCATAGACGCTTCCTGCAGGAAGCCACCGGATAAGGTGGTTTCCCCGGAGGGTGATCGTTCTGGCTGTTTCCGCCGGAGTTTTGGAATCCCGCAGATCCCCGGAAAATTGATACCAATAGGCAAATTGCTCCGCCTTTTTGGCCAAGGGGTCGGCTGTTTCCTTCTTTGCCGATACGGGCAGGGATAATTCCCTTATGGTCCCCTTCAGATTCGACGCCGGCTTAAAGGGAAAAGCCTCCGCCCTCAGGGTATGAAAACCGGTCTGGTCCGGAGCTTGCCAGAGAAAACGGCCCGCCCCCCCGGCAATGCTTCCTTCGTTAATACGCTTCTTTCCATTATACCAGATGATATAGGGGTCCAGCTGTTCATCCGCGGTTATCCGGGCCTCCAGCATGATGATCTGCCCCGGCAGAACCAGGTGGGAACCGGTGGAGGCCGGGATGTAGCTCTGTATGTCATCCAGTTTGAATTCGGCGCCGCCGATGTAATAAACGGGCCGATCTACCCGGTAGAGTATCCCCTTTTCGCCCAGTACCTGAAAAACCATGGTATAAAGACCGGTTTCCAGGTTTTTGGGCAGGGGGAAGTCGGGCAGGTCCCGGTCAAGCCGGGCCACCGGGATAAGGGTATCCGGGGATCCCCCCAGAGGGGTTTCCACAGAGGCCTTCTGCGGGGAAGCGCCGGCGGCAGTTTCCTGGCCGGAGCCGGTTTCCTTTTCAGGATCATTTCCGGAATCGGCCTCTTTTTGCTCTTCTTTTGCCGTATTAACGGTATTGGTTTCGTTATTCGCCTTCGCGCCCGCTTGAGTACCGGTATTGTTAGCCGAATTCGTCCGGCTGAGGGTATATTGGACCTTCCCGCCGGCTATTTTTCCGCCGGAGCTCTGCAAAAAGACCGTAAGCCCCGTAAGGTCCGGATCGTTTGCCACGGAATTGGAGAAAAACGGACGGATCGTGTCTTTTTCGTTAATAATGGAGCATACATCAAGGGAAGATTTGCCGACAAGGGCGTTTACCTGGTAGGTTCCGGTGGAGGGAAGTACCGTTTCCAGCTCACCGCAGGCGATCATGAGGAGCGGCGCAAGGGCCGTAATCAATATGGCTTTCAGCAAATGCTTATACATACCCATTTATATTATACAATGTATTATCGATAAAATCTACCCATATTTTGATACCCTGATTTTGAAAATGATTGTCAACCGGCCTTGCGGTTTGCTTATTATGTAGCCTATGATTAGTTTGTGAGGGCTACCCGCGCTGTCATACATTTGGAAAAATTTCGGCGGAATCTCCGCGCGATTCGGGAACGGATTGGTCCGGACCGGCTTATCTGTGTGCCCGTCAAAGCCGATGCCTACGGTCACGGCGCGGCGCCCATTGCCGCCGCCGCTGTGGAGGCAGCCGGGGTCTGTCTGGGGGTGGCCACGGTTACGGAAGGGGCGGAACTCCGGAATGCGGGGTTCTCGGTTCCCATCCTGCTCTTTTCCCAGCCCCTGCCGGATGAAATCCCCGAACTTGTTTCCCTGGACCTGAGCCCCTTTGTGTCAGACGGGGAATTTGTCGATCTGGCCGCCCGTACCGCTGCGGCGGCGGGAAAAACCCTGTCTGTTCACCTTAAAATTGACACCGGCATGGGCCGGGTAGGCTGCCGTCCCGAAGACGCCGCCGCCCTGGCTGGCCGTATCGTTTCCCGCAAGGGCCTTATCCTTGAGGGGACCGCCACCCACCTGGCGGTGTCCGATTCCCCCAAAGCCGAAGACCTGGCGTACACCAGGACCCAGCTTGCCCGTTTCCGGGAGGCCCTTGCCTCCATCCGGGGGGCGGGGATTAACCCCGGCATCGTCCACGCCGCCAATTCAGGGGCGGTGATCCTCCACCAAGACGCCTTTTTTGATATGGTCCGCCCCGGCATCCTGCTCTACGGCTATTCCCCCGTCTCCGGGGAAGCTTCTGTTTCCTCAGCCTTGCAGGTGGAGCCGGTGATGGAATTGGTCAGCAGGATCGTATTTATCAAAAAGGTGAAGCAGGGGGAATCCCTTTCCTACGGCAGAACCTGGACCGCCCCGGAGGATACGATGATTGCCACCATCCCTGTCGGTTATGGCGACGGCCTGCCCCGGCTCTTGAGCGGGAACTGGCAGGTGTATATCCGGGGAAAACCCTATCCCCTGGCGGGCCGGATCTGCATGGATCAGTGCCTGGCGAATCTGGGGCCGGGATCGGATATTAAGCGCTGGGAGGATGTGGTGATTTTCGGCGGAGCCGCGCCGGGGGCGGATCAAATCGCCGCCCGGATCAATACCATCCCCTACGAGATCACCTGCAATATCAATAAACGGGTACCGCGAATTTATAATGAGTAATGTGCAGAAGAGCGCCCCTCTGGGCGGGAAGGCCCATTGAGCGGGTAGTTGAGGAGAGGAAAAATGAGTGTTGTGAAAAAGAACCCCGTACCATCGGACATCAAGATTGCCCAGGCCGCAGAGCTTGAGCCCATCGCCGTCATAGCTTCCCGCTTGGGGATAAAGAGCGAAAGGGTGGTGGAATACGGCCCTTACAAGGCGAAAATTGACTTAAAGCTCCTGCGGGACCCCGGCCTGCCCCCGGTACGGGCGAAGTATATCAACGTCACCGCCATAAGCCCCACCCCTCTGGGTGAAGGGAAGACCACCACCACCGTGGGCCTGGTCCAGGGCCTGGGGGCTTTGGGGAAACAGGCGATGGCCGCCCTGCGCCAGCCCTCCATGGGACCCACCTTCGGCATCAAGGGGGGCGCAGCCGGGGGCGGCTACAGCCAGGTGGTGCCCATGGAGGAATTCAACCTCCACCTGACCGGGGACATCCATGCGGTAAGCGCCGCCCATAACCTCTGCGCCGCCGCGATTGATGCCCGTATCTACCATGAGGCCCGGTGGTCCGCCTCGTATTTTGAGAAGCTCGGCCTCCGCCGGCTGGAAGCGGACCCCTACGGGGTAAGCATCGGCCGGGTGCTGGACATGAACGACCGCAGTCTCCGCAGCATTCTTATCGGCCTGGGGGACAAGGCGGACGGGCCCCTGCGGCAGTCCCGCTTCGACATAGCAGTGGCAAGCGAAGTGATGGCGATCCTCGCCCTGGCCACGGACCTTAAGGACCTGCGCGCCCGGCTTGGCCGCATGGTGGTTGCCGCCGACAAGCAGGGCAAACCCCTCACTGCCGAGGACTTCGGCGTTGCCGGGGCCATGACCGTGCTTTTAAAGGACGCCATCAACCCCAACCTGCTCCAAACCCTGGAAGGGCAGGCCGCCTTTGTCCACACCGGCCCCTTCGCCAATATCGCCCACGGCAACTCTTCGGTGGTCTCGGACCTTCTGGCAACCCGGTACAGCGATTATGTGGTCACCGAAAGCGGCTTCGGTTCCGACATGGGGATGGAGAAATTCTTTGACATCAAATGCCGGGTCTCCGGCCTTAAGCCCGATGCGGTGGTGCTGGTCGCCACCGTGCGGGCCCTCAAGTCCCACGGGGGCGGTCCCGCGGTGACCCCCGGCAAGCCCCTTGCCGCCGCCTACAAAGAGGAAAACCTGGAATTCCTCAAGGCGGGCCTCTCGAACCTTAAGGCCCACATCAACATCGTCCGCCATTTCGGCATCCCCGCAGTGGTGGCGATCAACGCCTTTCCCACGGACACCGAGGCGGAATGGGAACTGATACGGAAGGAGGCCATTGCCGCCGGAGCCGCAGACGCGGCGGTCACCAAACACTGGGCCCTGGGCGGCGAGGGCGCGCAGGACCTGGCCCGGGCAGTGGAAAAGGCGGCGGCCCTGCCGAAAGAATTCAGGTACCTCTACCCCCTGGAAGCGCCGCTGACGGAAAAGATCGAAACCATAGCCCGGGAGGTCTACGGTGCGGACGGCGTGGATTACGAAGAAGGGGTTAAGGATAAGCTTGCCAAACTGGAAGATCAGGGCTTTGGCAAACTGCCCCTCTGCATGGCAAAGACCCAATATTCCCTGTCCCACGATCCCAAACTCAAGGGCGCGCCCAGGGGCTGGCGGCTCCCCATCCGGGAAGTCCGGCTCGCCGCCGGCGCGGGATTCGTCTATCCCCTCTGCGGCGCCATCACCACCATGCCGGGGCTTCCGTCACGGCCCGCGTTCATGGATGTGGATATTGATGACGAAGGGAATATTCGCGGGTTATTTTAAAAAGTATTTTGCCCCCATAAAAAACTGCCCCCGCCAATTGAAGCTGCTTGCGCAGCATCTAAAGAGGCGGGGGCGGTGAACCTGTGGTTCGAGGATCCATGCTTTTTTGATTTGGTGTCAACTATTGAGTTTGCCTAAACTTCTCAAAAGCAACGGATGTAGTTGCGCCGGTGATGCTGATTTTTGGCAAATCGTTTATATTAGCCGGATAAGCAGCTCCGTTGGTATAGGCATATACTGTTTGCTCCTGCTGGATAGCAAGCCAATAACTACCAATACCTGTCCAGGCTGGACCATCTCCGTTAGCTCCAGTTTTTAATGCGACCGTTAACGAACCAGCATCAATAGTACCCACCCCGGCTGCAAGTGGACTCATTTTCCCACCCACAGAGTCAAAGAGCATAACCCACCATTCCCCAGTCAACCCTGTTATACCGGTAATAGTGATAAACTTGGGAACCCCAGCATCTCCGCCCGGGTTGGTTTCAACTGTTAATGGCGGAATGGAAGTGGAGCCTCCGTTATCGTTTGGTATGGGGGCATTAAATTGCGGTGCGCCGCCGCTGGCAGTGGCCGTAAATGTTTTGCCGGTTTTTGAAGTGAATGTGTAGGTGTCCCCATTCTTTACGACCGTGCCCTCGCTCACTGGCACACGATCAACTTCTATTATATATCTTGTTTCGTTGATGATGGTTATTTTGGTGACCGTGCTGCCGGAACCGCCGGAATAGACAGCCACTGTGTCACTTGGGGGGGTAGTGGGACACCCCGTAAACATGAGTCCGAATGTCAGCGCCAGAGCCGCCATTCCCGCTATGAAAAATTTGTTATGCTTCATTTGAAGAACCCCTTTGCGGTTTTTACGTCCCGCCGACAAAACTATTGCCAAACGCCAATGGCGTTTTTAATTATGCCCTCAGAATAATCCTCCGGTATGTGTATAAAATTTCATACACATCTTACTTCGATTCTTACCCTTGCTAATGGTAAACTTTTTATAATTTTATTGGCTATTTGCGGTAAAGTCAAGCTAATAACATAATAAATTGTTTTCTATAAGAATAAGTGGCTAAAATTCAAGGTAAAGCATGACCGAACATGAATTACGGAAGATACTGAGCATAAATTTGAAGCGGTATCGCAGCTACCGCAATTTTTCCCAGGCCGAATTGGCGGAAAAACTTGGTATATCTATCCCTTTTTTAAGTGATGTTGAAAACGGCAGAAAATGGGTATCTCCGGTAACGCTGGTGAAATTCGCCGCCGCTTTGAAAATTGAACCCTATGAACTGTTTAAGCCGGAAGATGCCTTATCCCCAAGCGTGGCAAGCGCCCTTTCAAAGTGGAGCGACGAAGTTGCCGATGCGGTTGCCCAAACCCTTGACAATATCCGGGGCCACTACCTGGCTCAAGGTAATATGCCGCCTAAAGGCTGACCGCTCTTCGATTTCCCCTATTTCTGCTTCAGCCGCCCGGTTCTCTTTATGGTCCCGTAGGCGGACAGGCCCAACAGTATTGCTGTGGCGATGAAGACCATGCGGTAGTTTATCATGGCGACCATGGAACCGATCATGGGGCCCAGGGCGCCACCGGTGGATGAGACCGAGGAGTTGAAGCCGTAGACACCGCCCTGGTGTTCCTTTTCGGCGCTTACGGCGATGATCGCGTTTAGTACCGGGGCGGCCCCTCCTATCCAGAAGGAAGCAAGGGCCCGGAAGATCGCGAGCTGGACCATGTTGCCCACAAAGGCCTGGGGTACGGTGAGGATGGCCCCGGCGGTCAGGCAGAAGGCCAGGGTCTTCCAGTAGCCGAAGCGGGAGGAATACTTTCCCACCAGCACCGCCGCCACCGCAGTGGCGGCTGCCCCGGCGCCCAGAACGATCCCCGTGGATGAGCCGATGAACTTGCTGTCCGCAGCCAGTTCTTTCAGAAAGAGGGGCAGCATGGGGGCGGCGATGGTATTTGCCGCCTGAATGACAAAGGTGGTGAGCATCAGGGAGATAAGTACCGGGGATTCGAGGATCGGCTTGATGTCCGGAAGAAAATGGATGGGCTCCCCTTTTTTGTGATGGTGGGCCGAAGAATCATCTTCCACCCATTTCAGGACGATTAGCCCGGCGCCGGCAAGAACGATGCCGGTACTTAAAAAGGCGATCCGGTGGCCCAGAAAATCGGAGATGACCCCGCCGATAAGGGGGCCTATGGAGTTCCCGATGGCCACCCCGGTCTGGAGCAAGCCCAGGGCCAGGGCTATCTGGGCGGCGGGGGCAATCCCTGCGGTCAGCACCGTTGCCGCCGCCACCGTGCCGGTAAGGCTGCCCTGGATGGTCCGCAAAACCAGAAGCTGCCAGGGGCTCTGCACAAAAACCATCAGGGAGACCACAATGGCCCCTCCGAACATGGCCCGGAGCAGCATCATCCGCCTGCTGAGTACATCCGCCAGATGCCCCCAGATGGGAGCAAAAATCGCCAGGGAGATCGCCGCACAGGACTGGACCGCCCCAACCCACATATTCAGCTTCCGGGGGTCCGTAATACCGATATCATCGGAGAGGAACAGGGGGATAACCGGCATGGACAGGGCAAAGCCGGCAATAGCCAGAGTTTCGGCAATCAAAATCGCAATGTAGTTGGACTTCCAGGGCTTATTCATCGCTAAAAGTCCATCATACCCCTTTTTATTTATTATGAATATACGGTACTATCGATCTGTCAGGAGGATTTATGGACCGGTTGATAAAGAACCAGCTTGAAGATATACGGAACGATGAAGAGGAAGAGGAGGAGTCCGCTGAGGATTCCAAAGAGGCCGGGGCGGACCCGCTGCTCAGCAAGATGCTCAAGACCCGGACCATTCTGCTTTCCGGGGAAATAAAAAAGGACCTGGCGGAACGGACCATCCGGCAGCTTTTGCTTCTGGAAGATATGGGTGATGATCCCATCCGGATTTTTATCGATTCCCCCGGGGGAGACGCCGATGCGGGCTACGCGATCTTCGACATGATCCGTTTCGTAAAGCCCCCGGTCTGGACCATCGGCATGGGACTGGTGGCAAGCGCCGCCGCGATCATCCAGCTCGCCAGTCCCAGGGAAAGGCGGGTAGGGCTCCCTAACAGCCACTACCTGATCCACCAGCCCCTCTCCGGCATCCGGGGCGTGGCCACGGACATCGAAATCCACGCCCGTGAGCTGGAAAAACTGCGGGCCAAGATCAACCGCCTTATCGCCGACGAAACCGGCGCCCCCTTCGATCAGGTTGAAAAAGACACCGACCGCGACTACTGGATGAACGCCGAAGAAGCGGCCAGATACGGGCTGATTTCAAAGATCGTCACCAGGCGCTCTGAATTATAGGACGAATAACAGTAATACTGTGTGGGGTGAAGGTGATCGCATCCGGTTTTATATTGCACCGGTGATCCGTCAGGAATTCACCGGTTGACAGGGCCGACAGTAATACTGCGTTTTCAGTGTTTTTGTTTTGAGCAGTAAGCCTGAAAGGTTTATTCCGTAAGTTGATGAGCCCCGTTGTTTTTCCGGACCGGCTTTCCAGGCGGTACACATCGTGCTCCAGCATTACCGCGCCGTATTCATCACCGGCGAGTTTATCGTATAACGCTGACAGGCGTTTTGTCAGAGAGATGTCCGCTTCTGTCAGCTTGAAGGGATCATCAGAAAACATGATCTGCCCAGCGAGGAGAAAATTTACCAGGCCGATTAATTCCTTCTCGTTTTCCGAGAGTTTGCAATTATTGCTGCGGAGGAAGATCACGTCCGGGTCGTTGATGTACACCGTACCGTTCATGAACGAGCGGCCTATGGTGTCCTTGAGGTTGAGGTAAGCCCCGGGGCGGCCCACATGGCCCATGAACCTGACCAGGTTCCAGTCCCATTCCTCCCGGGTATCCGCGCCGATCCGGGAGAGGGGGAAGTACCGGTAGGACGGCCCCAGGGGCGCGCCGCAGCCAAGGTAGGCTACGGGGAGGCCGGCGGCAGTTTTTGTGCGGGCGGTGAGCGCCGCGCAGGCCCGGTGGTAATATTCGTAAGACGCCGCCGCTTCGCCGCCATCTTCGGTGTCTTTTTTGGTATCTGCGGGGCCGACGCTTCCTGAGAGGAGCCCCGCATAGAGGAAGTCCAGCTTGAGGTAGCGGAAGCCCCATTCGTCGACAGCCCGGTCGATAAGGCTGCGGAGGTACTCAAGCACGTCAGTGCGGGAAAGGTCCAGACAGTAATACTGTCCGTCCCAGAGGTGGTTGAACCCGGCGGACACGGGCCTGCCCTTTTGGTCCCGCAGCAGCCATTCAGGTTTTTCAGTAAAAATGCGGGAACGGCGGGTTACGAGGAAGGGGGCAAGCCAGATGCCGGGGATGTATCCCGCCTCTTCAATTTTTTTTGCCACCGGCGCAAGGCCATTGGGGAAGCGGCCCCTGTGGATCTCCCATTCCCCCACAGCCTTTTCCCAGCCGTCGTCAATCTGAAAAACCGCGGGCAGCCTGCGATCCAGGTAGCGGAGTTTGATGAGGTTATCGGTTTTACCCAGCCCTTCAAGGTCCTCCAGGATCAGCGCCTCGTTAATATCGGTGTAGTGGTTGTACCAGGATTCATAGCCCCCGGGAACGGCCCCGGCTTTGCGGTAAAGGCCGCTGTCCTGCCCGCCGGTATTGGCGCCGCCATCCATACCTTTGGCGCCGCCATCCGGTTCCCCCGGGCCGGGGTTTTCGGGGTACAAAAATTTCAGGCCCCTGAAAGATTCATCCTGCCGGTAGATGGCGGCGATGGTATCCTTAAAATTGAAGTAACCCTTTGCGGCAAAGATGCGGAGTTCCGCCATTGCCTCCCCGGGCCGCCATTGCTTTCCCGGACAAAACACTTCCGCACACACAAACCGCCGCTTTCCGTTGATGCGAAAGCTTACCGGAGCTAGGCCGCCATCGGCAGATGCGCCGTCCTCCACGGCAGCGGCCCCTTCTACCGAGGCAATGCACAGGTAGGTATCCCCCGACCGGATGTACATGATGAAGTGCCCGGCAAGCCAGTGCGGTTTTGGCCTGTCCCCGTCACGGTTGGTTAATTTGATAAGTTCCGGCAGGATCAGCACCCGCCGGGGCAGGGTTTCGCCGGGGCCCAGTTCCCAGCCCGCCGACCAGGACTGCCAGCCGCCGCTGTGGATGTACAGGGGGGCCTTAAAAAATTCCCTGCGGTCCCTTTCTTCCAGGCCGGATTTGTCAAGGAGCTCATCGAAGGTCCAGGAGCCGATGGTGACCGCTTCCCGGGAAGTTTTGCGGGAATCCTTCGCCGCGGGGCTTCCGGTTTCCGCATCAGCCCCGGCATTGAAGCGGAGTTCCCGGTGCAGGGACGCGATTGTTTTTTCGGTGACATTGATATCCATTATGTTTTATACTCTAATATGAAAAAAGGAGTTTGGCAAACATGGTTGAGCTGGCAGCTTTTCTGGGGAACCCCGGCCGCGAATATGAACGGAACCGGCACAACGCCGGCCGGCTTTTGGCGGAACGTCTTCCTTTTTATGGCTCCCTTAATTGGCAGAAAAAATACAAGGGCCTCTACGCAGCCTATGAGGGGCGTCACTTCCTTATGCCCGAAACCTATATGAACCTTTCCGGTGAATCGGTTTTTGCGGCGGCCTCGTTCTTCAAAATAAAACCCGAAGCCATCCTGGTGGTCCACGACGAGCTTGAGCTGCCCCTTGGCACGGCGGCGCTGAAATTTTCCGGGGGCCTTGGCGGCCACAACGGCCTGCGGTCCATGAAGGCCTGTTTCGGCACGGCGGATTTCTGGCGGCTCCGCATCGGCATCGGCAGGCCCGACAGCCGCCGTCCCGGCCAGGGCGGCCATGAGGGATCGGGCGAAGGCATTGTCGATTGGGTTCTCTCGGACTTCGGCGCAGCGGAGGAAACGGTTCTTACACCGGTCCTTGACGCAGCTGCGGCGGCGCTGGCAGAGGCATTTGAAAAAGGGCCGGAAACCCTGCTGCCGGAATGGAACAAGAAAAAGATCCTTGGCGGAGATACGCCAAATCTTTTACAGTGAAACCGTAGTCCCCCCATCAACCTTGATCTCCATGGCGGTGATGTAGGCCGCCGCATCGGAGAGGAGGAAGCTTACCGCCATGCCGATGTCCTTTGGCGTACCCAGGCGGCCCAGCATGGAACGGCGCTCCACCAGCGCCCGGCGTTCCGGAAGGCGGCGCAGGCTTTCCCTTACCAAATCAGTTTCGATCCAGCCGGGGGCCACCGCGTTGACCCGCAGCCCCTGGGGGGAAAGCTCGCTGGCAAGGGCGCGGACCATGGCGCTTAGCGCCCCCTTAGTTCCCGAGTAGGGCAGGTTCCGGGTCAGCCCCATAAACACCGCAGCGGAACTGATAAACACGATGGACCCCGCTTTCCGTTCGATCATGCCCCGGGCAATCTCCCGGGTCAGGGCATAAGCGCCAAAAACGTTGGTGTTAAAGAGTTCACGGAATTCATCAACCTCGTAGCTCAATGCGTCCTTGTTGTTCTGTATCCCCGCATTGTTTACCAGGCCGTCAACCGGGCCGTAACGGCTTTCCAGTTCTTTAACCGCCCCGGGAATGCTGCCCTGATCGGCAATGTCCAGCTTCAGCCAGGATACCCCCAATTCTTCCGCCGCCTTTTTAAGGAGATCCTCCCGCCTTCCCGCGATGATCACATCCGCCCCGGCGTCCTTACATTCCGCTGCAATCCCGTAACCAAGACCGGTGGCCCCGCCGGTAACCAGTATCCGTTTCCCCTCAAGGGATATTTCCTTTTTCATGACGAAAGCATAGTATAGACAGGCATAAGAAGGCAAGTTTAGGGGGAAGCCTTATGGACAGGATACTTATCAGGAACGGGTTGATACGGACTATAAAGGTGCATCCCCTTGACAATGTGGCCATCCCCGTGGAGAACGCCCCCGGGGGAAGTGAATTTGCCGGGGGGCTTCGCTGCCGGGAAGACATTCCCCAGGGACACAAGGTCAGCCTTACGAATTTGAAGAAAGGGGATGCGGTTATCCGCTACGGGGTGTCCCTTGGAAAGCTTCGGCAGGACGCCCCGGCGGGAACCCACATCGGCGAACATATTCTGGAACTGCCGAAAGCCCCGGGACTTGATGAATTGCCCTGGGGTAACAGTATTACTGTGTCCCTTCCCAAAGCCCCGGTCACGGTCTTTGATGGTTATGAGGTTCCGGGAAATTTTTTTGCGGGGACCCGGAATATTTTAGGGATCATGAGCTCCGTTCAATGCGTTGCCGGGGTGCTCAATGTGGCGGTGGAAAAAATCAAGACCGAGCTGCTCCCCAAATACCCCGCCGTGGATGATGTGGTTGCGATTAACCACGCCTACGGCTGCGGGGTGGCGATCAATACCCGGGATGCAGCGATCCCGATCCGGACCCTTAAGAACCTGCTCCATAATCCGAACTTCGGCGGGGAGCTTATGGTGGTAGCCCTGGGCTGCGAAATGCTTACCCTGGATATGCTCCTTAGGCCGGAAGAAAATATTTCAGAAAATGTGATTGTCCTCCAGAATCAGCAGGGCTTCCATGGGATGATTGACGCCATCCTGGGTATGGCGGAGGGGAAACTGCAAAAGCTGAATCGGCGGAAGCGGGTAAGCCTTCCCCTGGAACGGCTCTGCATCGGTTTGCAGTGCGGGGGGAGCGACGCCTTTTCAGGGATCACCGCCAATCCCGCCGCAGGCTATGCCAGCGATCTTCTGGTGGGCGCCGGGGGAACGGCGATCTTCTCCGAGGTGACCGAAGTGCGGGACGGCGCCGCCTTTCTCTCCGCCCGCTGTATTGACCGGGAGACCTCCCAAAAGCTGGCCCGCGAATTGGGCTGGTATGATGCGTACCTTGAACAGGGCGGGACCGACCGGAGCGCCAATCCCAGTCCGGGGAACAAGCAGGGGGGACTTGTCAATATCATGGAGAAGGCCATGGGGTCTATTGCCAAGTCGGGGAATGCCCCCATCGTGGAGGTCCTTGCCCCCGGAGAAACTCCCGCGAAACGGGGGCTGATCTTCGCCGCCACCCCGGCGGGCGATTTTCTCTGCGGGCCCCTCCAGCTTGCCGGCGGTATTACCCTCCAGGTGTTTATGACCGGCCGGGGAACCCCCTACGGCCTTGCGCCCGCCCCGGTGATCAAGGTAAGTTCCCGGACCGCCCTGAAAAACATCTGGCAGGACTTAATAGATATTGACGCCGGAACCATTGCGGCGGGGGAAGAAACCATTGAGGAGACGGGACTTCGTTTATTCAATATGATTATTGAAACTGCGAGCGGCCGCCACAAACCATGGGCCGAGGTCTACCGGCTCTGCAACGATCTTGCGATCTTTGATCCTACGGCGGCAACCTGAAACGGTAATTTGAGGAGGTATATGATGAAAAAACGGAGAGGTGAGTTGTGAGTAAAACTGAGGATGCCTTTAAGGCCTTATACGACATCGTTGTGCGGCTCCGCGCCCCCGACGGCTGCCCCTGGGATCGTGAGCAGACGCCCATGAGCCTGCGGGGTGACCTTATCGAAGAAACCTACGAGTGCGTGGAGGCCATCGATCAAAAGGACCCCGCCCATATCGGTGAAGAGCTGGGGGATATCTTTCTCCTGGTCACCATGCTTGCCTACATGCACGAGCAGGAAGGTTCCTTCACCGTCGCCGACGCCCTCACCGGGGTTTCCGAAAAGCTGATCCGCCGCCACCCCCATGTGTTCGGGGAAGTGAAGGTAAAGGACTCCGCAGAAGTTCTGGACAACTGGGCAAAGATCAAGGTGGAACAGGAGGGCCGTAAACCAAAGGACTCGATCCTGGACGGAGTGTCCCGTGGGCTGCCCCCACTGGACCGGGCCTGGAAACTGCAAAAGAAGGCCGCCAAAGCCGGCTTCGACTGGTCAGAAGTAAAAGACGTGATCGGCAAAATCGAAGAAGAACTTGGCGAAGTAAACGAGGTGCTTGCGCACAGTAATACTGTTGAAACCGCCGCCGGAACAGCTCCTGGCGCTATAGCTGATTCCGTAACAGGCGATGCCGCTTCCAAAGAAGCGTTGGAGGGTGAGCTGGGGGACATCCTCTTCTCCGTGGTGAACCTCTGCCGTTTCCTGCACGTCGAACCTTCGGTGGCACTGCAGCGGACCAACGTTAAATTTGAAAACCGCTTCAAGTATGTGGAAAAAAGGATGAAGGAGACCAATCAGGAGATGAAGCAGGGAAATTTGGCGGTGATGGACAAGTATTGGGAAGAAGCGAAAACAATGAGCAATACATAGTCAATAATTTGTAAAAGTGAGCTCCATATCGCGCCGCTGCCGACCTATGTTTCCCCATAACTTGCAAAGGCCCCCCGACCTTTTTTTCTGTGTGCCCGTGGGACAGCACGGCTGCAGGGGGAATGGAGGTTTTACTTTTACAGCTGCCCAAAGTTCATCAGCACCTGCCGGAGCCGCTGTTCCAGCAGCTGGAAGGAAAAGAATTTGCGGCCCAGGGCAAAGTTGCGGTCCGCCATTATCTCAGTTGCGGAGGGATAATCCAGCAGGGCCCTGACGGTGTCCACCGTGTCGGGACTTATGTAGTTGTCCATCACCACCACGTCAAAATCCAGGGGCTCAATGTCCCGCTGAAAAATCGCGTAGCGGTTGACCAGGATAGGCTTCCTGAACCAGATGGCCTCAAGGAAGGCGTTGCCGAAGCCCTCGTAAGTGGAAGGGTAGGTGACAAAGTCGGCGTTCAGGTAGCAGTCCCAAAGGCTGTACTTCTTTTGGCCCGTTTCGGTCAGGCCCCGTTCGGCGCCGATAAGGTCCGGCCGGATGATCACGTCCACCCCAAGCAGGCCCGCATAGTCCATGGTCCGCATGTAGTAGTCCGAACCCTCATCCCGTTCCTGGTGGCTGATAAGGAGTTTCGCCTTTCGATCCTTCAGTCTGCTTGCCAGTTCAATGGAATGTTCGATTCCCTTCCGGGCGACCATCCGGGTGGGCTGGAGGAGCAGCGCCTCATCGACGGCAAGGCCCAGGTCCTGGCGCAGCCCGCCTGAGTAGGCGTCTTTAACCGGGGGCTCCGTGTCATAGTCGAACACATTGGGGATAATGATGGAAGAAAGGCCGCAGCGGTAGGAGAGCCGCTGCCGGGCGTCGGAATTGATCACCACATGGTTGATGGAGTGGAGCTGGGGCGGGAAGGACATGGAAAGGTAGTCCTCCACGCAGTTGACGGCGAAGCGCTGCCGTTCCCAGGAAAAATCATGGTGATGGGCAATGACCGGTATCCCCGTTTCGGCAATGAATTCCGTAATCGCAAGCCCCAGGGGGATATGCATGGGAATGGTCAGGGAATTTTCGCATATCAAAAGGTCGATATCAAAGGACTTTACAAAATCGTAGAGGCTGAGTTTGAGCTTGTACCGGATCCCCTGGATCTCCCCGGTAAGGGTCTCGCTCCGCACGGTGGTTCCGAAGCAGCGTTCCTGAATTTTTATAACATCCGGGTGCCCGAAGAAAGCTTCCTCAACCACCATGGACTTATCCGGGTCCCAATCGGAAAGGCCGGAAAAGAAATAGCAGTCGTAGCCCATCTTTTCCAGCGCCAGCCGCCATTTGGCGGTTTCCAGGGATACCCCATCGGTCCCCTGAAGCCGTGTAGAAACAAATCCGATGCGGCTGATATTGGCAGTCCTGGTTAAATACATGCTATAAAGGTAACACAGGCAGGAAGAAAAAGCGAGACTTGTGAGAGAACCAATGGTTCCCGAACAAGTCCATTACTCAACCGGGTGTGTCACCAGGGTCATAAGCTGGACAAAGTAGTTTATCTTTTTGTAGGACTCGCTTATCTTTGGGGCCATCGGCGATCTTGAAAACCCGTCCAGTTCTTTCCAGTTGATGATAAGCTCGGTAGGCTTTTTCAGGATGTCATCTGCCAGGGCCTTCATGTTCTTGCCCACCACAATGAGGTGTTTGACGGCCTCTTTTATCAGCTCCAGGGCTTCCTCATCAATGCCCTCAATGATATTGCCGATGTACCGGATCTGGGTTTTGTCCCGATCCACCCGGAGCAGGGCGCCCCTGAGGCGGGGCCCGTTGCTGCCCTTTTCGTCAAGGCTTTGATCCAGCTCCTGGATAGGGGGGATCATATCCAGGATTGCATGGAAGCCCTCGGACATTTGCAGGGAGGCGGTGTTGGAGGACCACTGCCCCCGGATCAAAACGAGGTCGCAGATCTCCTGGATATCCCCTTGTACAAAATCCTGAATAAAGGCCATTAAATAGTTGAGCCCCGCGGCATAGACAAAGCCGTCCAGATCTTTCTGGGTGTAAACCCTGTTACCCTTCTCGGAATAATATTTCAGCCGTTCGACATTCACTTCTCCAAAGATCGCCATGGCCAGGGCATTCATCTGGGCGCTCCGCTGGTTATTGGCTATCCCGTTCAGGCGTTCATGGATTTCGCTTCTTTTTTCCTCAAACCAGTTTTCGCTCAGGTGTTCATCGGGCGCCCGTTTTTTTCCGTCCCAGATGGGGTTCCCGGACACAAGTCGGATCATGATCTCCAGAATTTTTGAAGAATTCAGTTCCCTCATATTGGTAAGCAGCATATTCCATTGCGCCGGGGGGAGCACGTCGGTTCCGCCCTTGACCGCTTTCATCACCCTAAAGGCGCTCTGCCAGTCATCAGCGGGGTCCAGGGAAGAGATGACGGCGTAAAACTCGCTGAGGTCCTGAACAAGGATATCCCCCTTAAGGGCGGTAAATTTCGTCGGGGCGGTAAAAACCCCCTCAAGCAGGGAGGGATCGAATTTTTGCAAAAGGCCGATATAGTCGAAAAGCACAAACCGGGAAAATGCGGTAATAAGGTTATAGCACTTGTTTACCGTTGATATCCGGCCCTCGTCAAAGGCGTTGGAAACAGCGGCAAAATCCTCCTGAAGCTGACGGGCAAGTTCATTGGGGGCGGTTTTTTGGGCCCGGTCTTCAATGGCATCGGGGCTCAACCGCCATACCATTTCCAGTACCTCGGGGCTCAGGGAATGTTCAAAGCTGATCTGCTTGAGCTTTTGTACATTTGCCGCATCCTTCAGAAATGCCTGGGCGGGATAAACGGTCTTGTAAATGACATACAGGTATGCCGCAAAGGCCGGATCGACCTCTTCGGTCTTGGGGCGGTAAAATTTTGCGTATTTATTCTGACTAAACTCTTTTTCGATCTGTTTTAACAGCAGGTCCTTATCCGAAACGGGTTCACTGCCCCCGCCGATAAACGAAAACACCTTGTTGATTATGTCCCCTGCCATGTATGTACCCTCTCCCAAAACTATGCGCCAAAGCTTTAGTTTTTTCAATATATACCGGAATCCTGCATTCTGGAAAGGCTTTTTTTTGGGTGATTTTACAGGATTTTGTAAAATTCGTTTGAACGGCTTGCATTCCCCGAAAAAGCATGATAAAGTAATCTTTGGCTACATACTTTTATGGGGGCTGAATCCGCTTATGAGATTACCTAATTCCTTGTATTGTAACGAATTACCCCCCCCCCCGTGTATTTTGCGGTAATGTAAGCTTTTATCCAACACAATTTTCTCATCCCGGAGGCTTTGATGCGCCATGAAACCGCGCCAATGCTCCGCCTTATTTCCTTACTGCTCTCGCCGCCGCTTTACTCACAGGAGCCGCCTTCCATTTACGACAATCTGGACAAACTGGAAAGCTTGCTGCTCGATACGCTCTCCAACAGCGAAACGCAGAGCAGACAGTTGGAAGACTTGAACAGGACCTTGGCCGAGAACGAACAAATACTGCAAGAGCGCGAACAATTATTGACGGACTTACGGACACAACTGACCGGAATGTCAGAAACCTTTCAGAAGCAATCGGACTTATCCGCGAAATACGAGCGCAGCTCAAAGTTCTGGAAGACCTTTACGCTGATAGGGATACCGGTGACGGCGGTAATTAGCGCGGGAGTAACGGCGGCGGTAATGCTGGCTGCGAGGTAGGAGCGGCGTTTTATATATCTATACAAACAGAAGGAGTATTGTATGAAGAATGTGTTCAGAATGGGTATTGTACTGGCGGCGCTGGTAATCTTCTTTACCGGGTGCCCCAACGACAACAAGCCCATCCCTAACCCCGGTCAGGTTGCCACCCCCACGGCAAGTCCGGGGGCAGGAGGTATCAGCGCGGAGCAGGCCATAATCCTCTCAAGCACCACCAACGGGGCAACCATCCGCTACACCACCGATGGAACAACAATCCCCACCGCGAACACCGGGACCGTATACTCAGGCATCCCCTTCACGCTCACCAGCCTTCCCGCCACGGTTAAAGCCATCGCGGTAAAGGCGGGCATGACCAACAGTGAGGTACTGACGGCGGTGTATACCCAAACATACAGCTTTACCACCCCGGCAAGCTACCGGACAATGGTAAGTTTGGCCGGGGGCGCCATAACGGGAAGCGGTTCGGAAGGTGCATTTCCAGCAGCCCGGACCTCAGTAACCATCGGTGCCTTTACCATGGCCAAATATGAAACCACGTACCAATTGTGGAAAGAGGTGTACGACTGGGCAGTAACAAACGGCTATATCTTTGCAAACGCCGGCGTGGAAGGGCATGGGGCAAACGGAACCGGTACGGTGGGAACAGCTGCCGAGCGGGCAACCCGTCCGGTAACGGAGATCAGCTGGCGGGATGCGATAGTATGGTGCAATGCCTATAGCGAGTTGAGCGGCAAAACGCCGGTGTATTATATTGATGATACGTATACCACTGTCCTGAAAGTATCGACCGACGATTTCGGGACGGGAACTGCGGCGGACGTTGCGAAGATGAAACCCGGCGCAAACGGTTACCGCCTGCCCACGGAAGCGGAGTGGGAATATGCGGCCCGGGGCGGGAATCAAGGCGATACGACAAACTGGGGCTACACATATTCGGGAAGCGGTACTGTTGGCAATGTAGCATGGTATGACGTTAATGCTGGTAGTACTGTTGGATCAGGCCATGCCGATTACGGGGCTCATCGGGTAGGGGTCGGTAAAGCCGCAAACAGCAAAGGGTTGTACGACATGAGCGGGAATGTGTTTGAATGGTGCTGGGACTGGTATGGCACGATCGACGGGTCAACTCCTGCGCAGGGGGCCGCTTTGGGCACGGACCGGGTTTTTCGGGGCGGCACTTGGCTCCTCGATGCGATCTACTGCGAGGTGTCCCGCCGTAGCCTCGACTTCCCCTACAACAAGGGCAATCTCGGTTTCCGTGTTGTGTGCCCCTGAGTTCCGCAATGTTCGGGGTCTGTAGGTGAACGCACCGGTGCCAGGCACCAAATGAAAACCGTCCTCCGTCGGGGGACGGTTTTTTTGCGAGAGCGGATTCTTGCGTGCCGCCCTAAGGCTCCCCTGCGCAAGCAGGTTCTTGCTTAGCCGTAGCGGAGATACAGTCCTCGTAGCTTGGACAGATCCCGGAAAACAGAACAGGAAAGAGGTGAAAGGCAAAGCCAAAAAACGTGTAACCGCCGTAAGGCGGTTGCGTCAAAATTCGTAAAATCCGGAGTAAAGAATGCCCTTGTTGACCCAATACCACACATTTTTTGTTTCGCCCTTTGGCGAGACCAGCGTGTGCGATGACGCCGGGCGCGGCAGCGCCCATATAATAATATTCCTAAAATCAAACCGCATCATTAATGTGGTTAGTTTTAACGTGGCGCAATTCGTTCCCTTGACAACCGCAATGTATGAAATTATGATACACCTATAAATGTTAAGCATTTCAGGAGGAAAGAATGAAAAAGGTGTCTGTGGTTTTATGTATGATCCTTGGGGCATTGATCCTTATCCAGGCCAATGTGTTCGCAGGGGGCAAGAAAGACAGTCCCGATGCTTCCGGGGGACCCTCCGGAAAGATCGTCATCTATACCTCGATGTACGAGGATATTATCGAGGCAATGGACAAGGCCCTGGCAAAACAGTTCCCCAACCTTGATGTTGAGTTCTTTTACGGCGGCACCGGGGCCCTGCAGGCCAAGATTGCGGCTGAACGGGACGCGGGCAAGCTGGGCTGCGATATGCTGATGGTGGCGGAACCCGCCTATTCCCTGGAACTTAAAGAGAACGGCATGCTCCATCCCTATATCACCAAAGAAGCCGCCGCCCTGGACTTCGACTACGACAAGGAAGGCTATTGGTACCCCGTCCGGGTATGTAACATGGTGCTGGCCTACAATCCGGATAAATATTCCAAGAGCAGCATCCCCAACTCCCTCCGGGACTTCGCCTATAACGCAAGCGTGAAGGGGGCCGTTTCCATGAGCAATCCCCTTACCTCGGGAACCGCCATGGCCGCGGTTACCGCCCTTAAGGACAAGTACGGCTATGAATACTTTACCGCCCTGGGGAATCAGGGGGTAATGGTGGAATCCGGCTCGGTGGCCCTGACCAAGCTGGAAACCGGGGAATGTAAGGTGATCATGATCCTGGAAGAATCGGTCCTCAAAAAGAGGGAAGAAGAGGGCTCCAAGCTGGAAGTGATCTATCCCACGGACGGCACCATTATTATCCCCTCCACCATTATGACGATCGGCGAGAAATTCGCCGCCAATAACAATATCGCCGCCGCCGAGGCCATCACCGACTGGTTCCTCGCCCCGGAAGGGCAGAACAACATCGTTTCCGGCTGGATGCATTCAGTCCGGACCGGTTTCCCCAAACTGCCCTACGATGGCCTCCCCACCGGTCAGATCAAGGCCAATAACATGCCGGTGAACTGGGAAAATTGCTTCCGCCAGCGGGAAGAAATCCGCACCAAATTTGAGGAAGCGGTAACCAGAAAGCGGTAGTTTGCGTCAACGGCGCAGTGAAAAGGGGCCCATAGCGGCCCCTTTTCATATAAAAATGGGGTGTTTATGCAGTGTCCGGATAGCGGACCGTTAATCATTCCGCTATGCAAACGACCGGAGGGAGTATGCAGCGCGAAGGGCTTATAAAAGAAGGGTTTAGCTTTGATATAAAATGGCTGGTAATCGGCGGAATTGCGCTTTTCCTGCTGGTTTTTCAGGTATTTCCCCTCTTGTACCTGCTTTTCCGGGCCTTTTTTTCAAGCGGGACCTTTTCCCTGGCGGCCTTTAAGCGGGTGTACTCCTACCCCCTCAATTGGGACGCCCTGATCAACACCCTGGTTTCCGCCAGCCTTTCCATGGTATTCGGCGTTATCATCGCCTTTCCCCTGGCATGGCTCGTGGGCCGGACCAATTTGTACGGCAAAAAATTCTTCCGTACCCTCTTTGTGATGACCTACATGGTTCCCCCTTATGTGGGCGCCATGGCCTGGCTCCGGCTTTTGAACCCTTCGGTGGGCAATCTGAATGTGTTCCTGAAAACCATTTTCGGCTTAAGCAAGATGCCCTTCAACATCTATTCCGTGGGGGGCCTGGTCTGGGTGCTGACCACCTTCTATTATCCCTACGCCTTTATCACCATATCCCGGGCTATGGAAAAAATGGACCCCTCCCTGGAGGAAGCCTCCCGGATATCCGGGGCTTCCCCCCTTAAGACCCTGCTTTCCATTACCATGCCCATGATGGCCCCTAGTATCGTGGCTGCGGTCCTGCTGGTGTTTGTCTCCGCCGCCTCCTGCTACGGCATCCCCTCCATCATCGGGGCCCCCGGGCAGGTGCATACGGTCACCACCCGGATCATCGACTTCGTCTACATCGGCTCCCAGGACGGCCTTACCGACGCCACCACCATGGCGGTCTTTTTGATGATAGTCGCCAATATCGTGCTCTACATCTCCACCTTTGTGGTGGGCCGTAAGCAGTATATAACGGTTTCGGGTAAATCCACCCGGCCGAACATCGTGGACCTGGG
Source organism: Spirochaetia bacterium (assembly GCA_025997875.1). Lineage (GTDB taxonomy): Bacteria > Spirochaetota > Spirochaetia > Treponematales > Breznakiellaceae > BNUT01. The sequence goes on along the minus strand of BNVE01000020.1, from coordinate 1,551 downwards.
CCGGTTCCGGGTCCTTATCACCGTTCTGGTGAGCGCCTTTGCCTTCATTATTGTGATTCTGCCCTTCCTTACCGTGGCGGCCACATCCATCACGGTCAATATGGGCAACCCCCTGCGGCCGGATAACATCACCTTCCGGTACTGGGAGCGGATCTTTACCCGGAAGGCCATACTCCAGTCCGGCTGGAACAGCCTGGTGATGGGCGGAATCGCCGCCACCGCCGGGATGGTCATTTCCTGCGTCATGGCCTACCTCCTGGTGCGCACCAACGTCAAGGGCAAGCGCATCCCCGACTTCCTTATCACCGTGGGCAGCGGAACCCCCAGCGTGGTTATCGCCCTGGCCCTGATCATGACCATGTCGGGCCGTTTTGGCATCAATATCTACAATACCCTGACGATCATGATCATCGCCTATATGATCAAGTATATGCTCATGGGGATGCGGACCGTTGTCTCCGCCATGAGCCAGATCCACCCCTCATTGGAGGAGGCGTCCCAGATATCCGGGGCCAAGTGGCTGCGGGTGTTCAAGGATATCACCATACCCCTTATCGCCCCCTCGGTGGTGGCCGGGTGGTTCATGATCTTCATGCCTTCCTTCTACGAACTTACCATGTCCACCCTGCTGTACTCCACCAATACCAAGACCCTGGGGTATGAACTTTTTACCTACCAGACCTATCACAGCCAGCAAACCGCCTCAGCCCTGGCCACAGCCATCCTCTTCCTGGTTATTTTTGTAAACTGGCTGCTGAATAAGCTCACCAAGGGCGAATTTTCGATCTAAAGGGGAACATCATGTCTGTCATTACTATTAGTAAGGTGACCAAGACCTTCGACAATGTGGAAGTTATCAAGGAATTTGACGAAGTTATCGGGGACAGGGAATTTGTTACCCTCCTGGGGCCCTCGGGCTGCGGCAAAACTACCATGCTGCGGATGATTGCGGGCTTTGAAAAGCCCACTGCCGGGGAAATTCGCATCGACGACCGGGTGGTCAGTTCATCCTCTTCCAAAACCTTTGTTCCCCCGGAAAAACGGGGCATCGGCATGGTGTTCCAGTCCTATGCGGTATGGCCCCACATGACGGTCTTTGACAATGTGGCCTATCCCCTCAAAATTCAGAAGCTCCACAAGGCTGAGATCAAGAAAAAGGTGGAAGCCATCCTGGAAACGGTGCACCTGGCCCAGTACAGCGCCCGTATCCCCTCCCAGCTTTCCGGGGGTCAGCAGCAGCGGGTCGCCCTGGGCCGGGCCCTGGTCTGCGAGCCGAAACTGCTCCTCCTGGACGAGCCCCTTTCCAACCTGGACGCAAAACTGCGGGAAAGCATGCGCTTTGAGATCAAGGAAATCCAGAAAGCCTTCGGCATCACCGTGGTGTACGTTACCCACGATCAGACCGAAGCCATGGCCATGTCGGACCGGATCATGGTCCTGAACCGGGGCATCATCCAGCAGGTGGCCCATCCCACCGAAATCTACCGCCGCCCGGTGAACCAGTTTGTGTCCGACTTTGTGGGCAAGGTCAATTTCCTTAAGGGAACCATC
>BNVE01000019.1 GCA_025997875.1 Spirochaetia bacterium | reverse complement strand
ATGAACGGATAACTGTCACACGAGGCGACGACAGCGCGCACAGGGGCGGCGCAAAGAAGAGCGAAACAGTGTAAATGATGTAGGGGCGGGGGGTGTTCTAGAAAGGTGGGGAGACGGGGGTAAATGATACTGTAGAACACAGCTTCTTGTCAAGTAGTCTTTTCATACAATTTCTCCTTTTTATGCATTTAAAAGGAATAAAGACAGGGACCTTTAATCACACACCTAAATATTACCACGTTAATAATTTATTGTCAATAGCTCATCATCATTTTTCTGTTATTCCCTCCCTAACCCAAGAACCCGGCTATGGGGTCTTGCAGAATCGCCCCTCCCCCTATTATAATCTAAGGTACTTTATAGAAATTGGAGGATTGGCATGAAAAAACTTATTGTTTCTGTGATTATTCTGGCGGCCCTTTCTGCGCCTCTTTTTGCCCAGAAGATTCCCGAGGGTAAGGAATCGGAATATTTTTATGTCAACGTGCCCCTGGAAAGGATATATCCCTATAAGACGGGCTATGTGGTTGAGTACCAGAAGGGGCCTATCCAGCTGGCCCGGGCTTATCTTCCTCTGGAATGGTTTAGGGGCGCTGCCGATAAGGAAGGCGGTCCGGCCAAGGGGGAAGTGCTCTATATGAGTTCGGGGAGTTCCTGGCCTTATCTGGCGGTGTACTACAAAAACGGTGAATTCAGCCATGTCCGCCTCTATGTTCGTAAGTCCCATACCCACGAAACCTGGGGAAATATTCCCGCCGGGGTTAATCTCGACGACCGTTTTGAAAATGTCGATGACCTAAAGCTGCAATTTTGACCCGGAGTATGACGATCCCGGTTCCTGTAGAACTTATCGATTTTATTCATTCAGGCTCAAAATTTCTCCTGGCGGGGCATAAGGAGCCTGACGGCGACTGTGTGGGGAGCCAGCTTGCCCTTGCATCGGCGCTGCGGCGGCTGGGAAAGGAAGCGATCCCCTGTTCGGCGGGGCCCTTTAAGCGAGTCGAGATTAAGCGCTATGAGCCCTTGTTTATTGCGGCCCCCGGGGAAAGGGAGCGGGAGGGGGCCCGGGTTATTGCGACGGACTGTTCCAGCCTGTCCCGGACCGGTGATCTGGAGCCCTGCCTTAAGGGGCTTCCCCTGGCGCTTATGGACCACCATGAAACAGGGGACCTTCCTGCGGAGAAAGACGGCATCGTGATTTTTCTGGACCCCCAGGCGCCCTCGGTTACCTTTATGGTCCTGGCCCTTATTGAGGCCCTGGGCCTGACCCCCACCCGGGAAGAGGCGGAATTCCTGTTCTTTGGGCTCTGCACGGACACGGGCTTTTTCCGTCATGTGGACGATGGAGGGGCGGAAACCTTTGCCTATGCAAGCCAGCTGATTCAGGCCGGGGCGAACCCCAAAAAGACCTTCCTGGCAATCAACGGGGGCAAAAGTTTTGGTTCCCGGCAGCTTTTGGGTATCCAGCTTTCCCGGGCGGAGGCCCATTTTGGGGGAAAACTGATCCTGACCTCCGAGGAATACGAAGAAACCCAGCAGTTCGGCCTTGAGGGTCGGGATTCGGATATGCTCTACCAGCTGCTGCAAGCCGTGGCGGGTGTGGAGGCCATGGCGGTTATCCGCCAGGAAACGCCGGAAAAATGCACCATAGGGCTCCGCTCCCGGGACCAGGTTGATGTATCCGCCATCGCCGCAAGCTTCGGCGGCGGCGGCCACAAAAACGCCTCGGGCCTTGCCGCCCCGGGAACCATCGCAGAATGGAAGCCCAAAATCCTCGCCGCCTTTGAAAAAGTACTGGCATAATCATACAAAACAAATTTTTTACGAATTTTATATGACATTTGTCATAAAAAACGATCCAAAACTGCACTTTGATGCCCTTATTCCGATATACCATGGAAGAGGAGCGTCACATCATGCAGGAGCTTTCATCGCTGAACAGTCTGTTTAAGCAGTATGCAAAGGGTATTCTGGACAAAAGGGAATTTGAGGGGCTTATTTTCAAAATACTTCTTAAAAATTCCGCCTATTTCTATCTTTTTGAAGGGGATGAAGAAGAAACCATCGATTATTTATGCTGGCTCTACCCGCGTCTGAGCCAAGCCATAAAAAACTACAAGGAAACGGGGGCTTCCTTTGCGGCCTATATCTCCGCCCTGGTCCGCTGTTCGGTCCGGGAATATATTTCCCGGCAGGCGAATCACTACATCACCGAATACGCCGCATGGACCGCCCAGGCGGTTGACATGGAGGTCCGCAACAGCGAGCCTGAGTATCCCGAAAAAAGACCGGAGCCCAAGATCATCCTGAACCCCCGGCAGATTCTGCTCCTGCTCCTTAAATCCTATTACTTTGTTTCCGATGATTTTCTGGAACGGATCGCCCTCTCCATTGGAATGGAAAAGGAAAAACTCAAAAAAATGATAGAAGATATAAGAAAACAGCGGGTCCAGCGGGAAGAGGATATCCGTATCCTTAAAGAACGGATCCACTGCCAGTTCTATCGCTGCATCGCCTTTGAAAAACGGCTCTGCGCGGTGGCCCAGGATTCTTCCCATTACGAAAAGATGACCGCCCGCCTTGAGCGGGCCCGCATAAGGCTTGCAACCATGCGGAAACGGCTTGCGGGGATACGGATGGACGCTACCAATCAACAGATCGCCGAAATTTTGGGAATTTCCAAGGGAACCGTCGCTTCCGGCCTTTTCGCCCTGCGGACCCGGCTGAAAATCAACGAGGAGGCGGACGCCAACATAACAAAGAATTAAAGGGTATAATAAACTATGCTCAGTTACCGCCATGGTTTTCACGCAGGGAATTCTGCGGATGTGCTTAAGCACATGGTCCTGATTTTCTGCCTTGATTACCTGGCCCAAAAGGAAAAACCCTGTCTCTGTATCGATACTCATGCCGGGGCCGGCTCCTACCCCCTGCCCGGCGTCTTTTCCGCCAAAAAGCGCGAGTGGGAAGGGGGCATTGGCAAATTGTCCGGCGTCGATAGCCTGAGCGGCAACGGAAAAGCCCCCGGCCCGGATCGGCAGCAGATACCCGCCATGATCCGGCGCTATCTGGATATCACCGGCCTGAGTAACGGGGCGGCGCCGGCGACAGCGGCTGCGCTGTCCTACCCGGGTTCACCGGAAATTATCCGGCGCTTGCTGCGGCGGCAGGACCGGGGCTGTTGTTTCGAGCTGCACCCGGAGGATTTTGCGGCCCTTGACGCGCTCCTTGGCGGCGACCGGCGTTTCACCCTCCGCCGGGAGGATGGCTTTGCGGGGCTTAAGAAGCTGCTCCCGCCCTTGTCCCGGCGGGGCCTTATCCTAATCGATCCCCCCTACGAGGTAAAGGATGACTATACCCGGCTGCCCCGGGCGCTTTCCGATGCCCTTAAACGCTTTCCCACCGGGACCTATATCATCTGGCATCCCCTGCTGCACACCGATCCCCGGCCCGGTCCCGTCGAAACGGCCTCCTTTCAGGAGACCTTACTGGGCCTTTACAACGGGAACCGCCTGGGCATTGAATTTTACACCGCCCCAAAGGACAGCCCCCCGGCAAATTCCCCCCGGGGCATGTACGGAAGCGGCCTGGTCCTTTTCAATCCCCCCTGGACTTTAAAACCGGCCCTGGAAGAAAGCCTCCCCTTTTTGGGCGAAATATTGGGAATTGGAAAAGATGGCTGGAAACTTCAATAGAAAAGCGGATAACTCTTCGGTTTCTTTGCAACCCAAGGTAAACTTGGGTGTCTTATTGGAAAATGCGTAACCCAAAAATTTTGTATGCCATTCCCGCTCCCCTGCCCTTTCAGACCCCCGGTGAAGAGATAGCCAATTCCGTATTGCACGGCCTGGGGGTTCCAGTGGCTATTGCGGGGCTGACGCTCCTCCTGCTGCGGGCCAATGGGTACCTGGGGGGAACAGTTGGGGGCGCACTGGCCCTGGTGTCCTACAGCCTCTTTGGCTTTTCCATGATCGTCATGTTCCTTGCATCCACCCTCTACCACGCCATCCAGCACGAAAGGGCCAAACGGGTCTTCCGTATTCTGGACCACTCGGCGATCTATTTCCTTATCGCCGGCACCTATACCCCCTTCAGCCTGCTGGGCTTCCGGGGCGCTTTGGGCTGGGTTTACTTCGGCATTGAGTGGGGCCTGGCGGCAACAGGTATCGCCCTCTATGCGGCAAACTGCAAATTCATCAAAAAAGCGGAGTTGATCGTCTACCTGTTCATGGGCTGGGCGGTCGTCGTGGGATTATACCGCCTTTACCGGGGCATTCCCCTGATCAGTATTATCTTCCTGGTCGCCGGCGGGATCGCCTATTCGCTGGGCACCATCTGGTACGGCCGGCATAACCGCCGCATATCCCACGTGATCTGGCACGTCTTTGTCCTTGCCGGCGCGGTCTGCCACTGGTTCTCCATCTGGTATATGAGCTAAGATGTGGTATACTTGGGATATGGAAGAATTATAAATGGAATTGCAATACACCTATTGGCAAGAAAAAGACGGCTGGTATATTGGATACTTTGATGATTTTCCCGATCATCCAACCCAGGGAGAGACCCTGGAAGAATTGGAATTTATGCTCAAAGACCTTTATGAACTTATGGAGCAGGAATCGGTTCCTCGGCATACCGAAATTAAAGAATATGTCGCAAGAAGCATTATCAAAAATTTATCATAGTATAATTCCCCCGTATTACATAAACGAAAAATCTCCTAAAAAAACCCGATTTTTGCAATTTTTTTTACTTGAATCGGTTCAAAAATTATCCTAATCACTCAGTCCAAAAGCCGGCGCAGGGCAGAGGCCGCTTCCGTGATATCCGGCTGCGACAATATAGCCGAAATAACCGCCGCTCCTTCGATTCCGGTGGCCATCACCTCCCGGATATTGGCGGGCCCGATGCCGCCGATGCCTACGATGGGGATAGTTACCGCGCCCCGGATTTCCCGCAGCCGCTCAAGGCCAACGGTGTTCACGTCGGACTTGCTCCCCGTGGGGAACACCGCCCCCACCCCCAGATAATCCGCACCCTCGGCCTCTGCGATCCGGGCCTGCTTCACCGTGTTGGCGGAAACCCCGATGAACATCCGGTCCCCCGCAAGCCGCCGGGCTTCCCGCAGGGGCAGGTCCGACTGACCAAGGTGGAGGCCCTCGGCGCCGATAGCCAGGGCAATGTCCAGCCGGTCATTCACCACCAGGGGGACCCGGTGTTTTTTGGTGATCCGCTGTACCTCAAGGGCGGTATCGTAAAATTCCCGGGTGGAGGCGTCCTTTTCCCGAAGCTGCACCATGGTAACACCTCCGGCAATGGCGGCCTCAAGGGCCTGGGTAATGGGCCGCCCCAGGGACAGGACCCGGTCGGTGCAGAGGTAGAGCAGCAGGGTATCGGGGTTCAATCGGTTCATCTTTTCATCCTTTTTTTTGATTGCCCAGGAGCAAATAGGGTATATACAGCATACCCGCCAGGATGATACTCATCACCGTGGGTATCCAGATTTCATATTGGGTAAAGAGCCGGTAGCCCGCCATGCCCGCAAGAATCACCAGCAGGGCATAGGGATTAAAGGCCCTTGCCCAGCGGCCCCTTTTAAAGAGGAATTCCAGGAACAACACCGAGTAAACCGGCACAAAAACCATGCCGATAGCGGTAAGAAAATTGATAAGGAATTCTTCGTACCTGCTTACCGGGAACAGCACCGCCGCCAGGAGCGTAAAAAGGCCGATGGCCAGAATCGGTATCCGGTCGGTTTTGGTCTTAACCAGCTGCCGGGAGGAGACCGCCGCAGAATAAAGGTCCAGAAAGGCGGTGGTCAGGGTGGAAAAAAGCACCACCGCGCAGGCCAGGAAGCGCAGTTTGCTCCCGGCGATAAAGGTAAAGATATCCCCACCGGTGCTGATGCCGATAAAAAGCCCAAAACTGTACATGAGGACGCTCCCGATAAAGTACCCCACAAAGGGCATTGCCGCCGCCCCCGCCCTGCTTTCCGCCTTGCAGGCGTAATCCCCCGCCAGGGGCAGCCAGGAGATGGGCATGGCGATGGAAAGCTCTATCCCCAGGGTCATGGTCATGGTGTCGGAAAGGCCGGCAAAGGAGGCGCCCTTCCCCCGGGCTTCAATAAAGAGGACGGCGCAGAGAACCGCCAAAAGGACCACCACGATCTCGTTAAGCCGGGCTGCGGGGCTTCCCATAATCAGGGCCCATACCAGCACCAGGACCGAAAGGACCAGGGCCGCCCCTTGGAAGGGAATTTCCGGCAGGGCCCCCACAACGGCGCTTCCCGCCTGGACCACCATGATGACGGTCCAGCCTATAAGCTGCACCACGTTGAAAAGAGCCACCAATTTGCCCCCTCCCCGGCCCAGGGAAAAGGCAACGCTGTCCATGGCGTTCTCCTTCCGGGTAAAGGAGATATAGCCCCCAAAGGCAAGCAGCCCCGTGCCGATCAGATGGCCAATAAGAATCGCCGCAATACCCCGGGCATAGCCCAGGGACGCCATGGTCCCACCGGTGTATATTTCCGAAATTGAGATTGCCGCCCCTACCCAGAGCAGAAACATGGTATGTTTTTTCATATTTTTCTCCATTTTTTCTATTTTCTCCAAAAAAAACGCCTCCCGGAATTCCGCGAAGGCGTAAAGTTTATCGATATTAAAATATCATTAAACATACTCCCTACGCCGGCATTATCCGGATCAGGTTTTTAGGGTTTAAAGCGTAAATTCGCTCATTCTCAGCCGAAAAATATCCAGCACCCCTGTTTTTTTTTCAATTTTGGTATATCCTTAATATAGAAAGTATGTCAATACTACTATTGATTTCATATTAGTTTTATGTGAATATATAGAGTATAGGGATAACAGCTAAGGCTGAGGAATCCGACGGTATTTCAAGGGGGTCAAAATATGAAGGTATTGTCTATAATCGGTTTATTAACCCTTGCCATTATCATGCCCTGCGCTGCCCAGCAGATTGCAATAAAGGGTATGGGAACCAGCTATAATTCCCAGGAGACAGGCTTGTATGCCGCTCATGCTACCTATCCTTTTGGAACCAAGCTGGTAGTGACGAATACGCAGAACGGCCTGTCAGTTACTGTGACGGTTGGAGGGCGTATACCCGACGATAATCAATGGAAAATAGCCCTTTCCGCTGAAGCTGCGAGAAAACTGGAGATGGCTCAAGACGGGTTCACTCCGATAAGCTTCACAGAAATGCCCAAACCGGCTAAAACCAAGACTATCAAACGGATATTCTCGCAAACCGGTCCGGCCATAGTGCACAGTACCGCAGGCGCAGGACGGGAAAGAACCGTGTACCATCCGTCTTTGCCCTTTAATTCCAAGGTCCGGATAACCAACCTCCGGAACCGGCGACAGGCGGAGGCCACCGTTATCGGTAGAATCGCCGCCAGTAAAGACCGTATTATTGAACTCTCCCCGGCTCTTGGGTCAGCTCTGGGTATTGGGTCAGCTCTGGGTATTGGATCAGAGTCTGTTCAGGTATTTATTGAGTCTCTTAATAATTAAGCAAGCGAAGGAGAAAGATATGAAGAAGATTCGATTACTCGCAGTTCTGGCGCTGTTGGTGCTTCCGTTTGTACAAATATCCGCCCAGGAGAGGAAACTCGTCCTGTATACCTTTGAAGAGATGTTCCCCCAGAGTGTTTTGGATGATTTCAAACGGGATAAGGGCATTACGGTTGAGATAGTAGCATTCGACCTTAATGAAGATATCTATAACGCCCTGGAAGGAGGGGATGTTTGCGGTTTGGCTATCGCCGATGACTATATTGTCGATTCCCTCATAAGCAACGGGCTGGCCCAGAAGCTGAACAGGAGCAAAATCAGGAATTATGCCAATATTAACCCCTTCTTTCAGCATCAGTTCTACGATAAGAATGATGAGTACACCATCCCCTACGGCGCCGGGATTCAGACCATTGTGTATGATCCCGCCAAGGTAGGTAATATGGTGATCACGGGATACACGGATCTGTGGAATTCCAGGTTTAAGGGCAGCCTGGGCATTATCGGCAATTACCGGGTTGTCAACGGGATGGCCCTTAAGGTGCTGGGACACAGTTACAATACGGAATCCGATTCGGATATCACCGCCGCAGGGCGCAGGCTCACGGCCCTGGCGCCGAATATCCGTCTAATCCAGGATATAAATCTGGATGAGGCGCTTTGTAACGGCGAAATATCCGCTGCGGTGATGTACACCTCGGAGGTTACCAAGGCAAAGATGCGGAAACCCGAATTAAAGGTGGTATTCCCCAAGGAAGGGATCGGGTTTGGTATTATGGCGGCCCTTATACCCAGCAGCGCTTCAGCTGCCGATGCCGACGCCGCCCACCAGTTCCTTGATTATATTCTGGATCCCCAGCGGGGCGCCCGGTGTTTTGAGGAGCTTGGGTACTACTGCACCTTTTTAGCTTCGGAAAGGTATATCAAGAGGGAATTCCTGCCCTATATTACCCTGCCCAGGGCGGAAGAACCGGGGAGTGCGAAAAATTCGGGGTATCTTCCCACCTATAAGTACATGGATTTTGAATTCATCGAAAGTATTTCCAACGAGGTGGACAGAAAGCACCACGAAATATGGATAGACTTTAATGTAGCGATTGGAAGGTAGTCGTCCATACGGATACCTGATATATGAAACCAGAGCATATAACCCGTGATTATATCAGGAGCTTTTTCAAATTAGGCAAATCGGAACGGGACATAAAAATTCTGGACTTTATCATGTCCCATCTTAAGCTGAAGGAATTTTCCCACAATCGGTATATTTGCCGTGCGGGGGAAAATTCTTCGGCGATGTATTTTCTCGAAGCCGGGGCAATCAATGTCCGGGGAAAAAATAACGAAATCCTTAATGAACTCTACCCCGGCGGCTACTTTGGGGAATATGCCGCCATAACCGGCGCTAAGCGTTCTGCGGATGTCCAGGCCCGGGGAGAGGTGGTGGTTTATCAGCTCAACCGGGACATACTGCTTGCCCTGACCCGGGGCAGTTCAAAGATTTATAGTTTATTCCTACAAAAAGCCTATGATCAGTCAACGGACCGGTACCAGAAGCTCCTCCGGGTACTCAATGCCCGGCGCGGCATGAGTGCGGCTCACGGCAGAAAGTCCAGTTTTTTTTCCATGTTTCTTAATTACTACCTGGTGGTTTTGATTTATTGTGTCCTTATGCTGGTTTCCATCAGTCCCATCGCGGAGGAAATGCATCCCCTCTGGCTCTGTTCCCCCATCATTTTTCTGATTACCTATATTATCCTGACCAAACGCGCCCTGGAAGCAATTGTACTTTCGGTTCTGTATATTTCGATTATGCTGGCAAAGATCAACTTCATCGCTTCCTTTTACAACCATATTATCAGCGCCGTAGTAGAGACTTCGGATATTATACTACTGGTAGTTATGATGGGTTCCCTGACCCGGCTTTTTTCCGCCTCCGGAAGCATCAATGCCCTTAAATACACCGCAGAGCAGAAAATAAAATCCTCCACCGGTACCCTCTTCGCCGCCTTCTGTTCCATGGTCCTTATCGCCATTGATGAATATTTAAGCGTCCTGATAAACGGCGCCTGTTTTACCCCCCTCTCGGATCGGAAAAGGATTCCCCGGGAAAAATCCGCCATGGTTATGGGCATGACCCCCGGCGCGCTCTGCATCATCAGCCCTATCTCCCTTACCGGAATCTATCTTGCAGGTATGATCGCCATGAGCGGCGGAAAAAGTGAACTTTTTTTCTCCACCATCCCCTTTAATTTTGCCGCCCACCTGACAATATTATTAATGCTTCTGCTGATTTTTGAAAAAGCGCCCCTTTTCAGTAACCTTAAAAAGGCTGTGATCCGGGTAAAAAAAGGGGGTGAGCTCTGGCCCGATGGTACCGACGCAGGGGGAGATACGGAAAACGAGAACCGGGGGCGCATTGCAAATCTTGTTTTGCCGATCCTGGTTTTTGCCGCAGCCTCCATAATTGCCGGGACCCTTCAGGCCGGCAGCTTCTCGGTAAATGTACTCTACGGTATGTTTATAACCCTCATCTTTATTTTCTTTCTCTACTGTTTCCAGCAATACATGACCCCGGAACAGTACTTTAAAAATATCGTTTTTGGTATTGAAGGTATGCTTGCCCCCATTGTCATGTTTGTGGTGAGTAAATGTTTTGCCGCCGGTGTGGAAGAGATTGGTTTTTCCGCATGGCTTAACGAGGTGGTTCAAGGCATTATCGGCGGACAGGCATGGATGCTCCCCGCCATCATTTTCGGGATATGCACCCTGATGGGGGCTCTCTTTGACAATCCCTGGGCCATGTACGCCATCGGTATACCCATTGCGATAAAACTTGCGCTTACCATGGATGGGAACCCCGGGCTTTATATCGGCGCGGTCTGCGCCGCCGGTTTAACGGGCAACGAATTGGCCCTGGGGGATATCTTCTTTATCGGCCCCATGTTGGGGATTAACCCCATCGCCTATTACCGTACCAAACTGCCCTATGTAATTTTGATTAATTTCCTTACTTTTATAGTCTATGCCACGGTGGGGTATTATGTTACAAGATAAAGAAATTCTCCGTCTGGAGAGCATTCGAAAAAAATTCGGCGCAACAGAAGTACTGCGGGGTATTAATCTTTCGGTGAAGGCCGGAGAATTTATCACCCTGCTGGGGTCTTCCGGCTGCGGAAAAACTACCACCCTGCGGATCATCGCGGGGCTTGAAAAGGCCGATGAAGGCCGGGTGTTCCTGGACGGAAAAGATGTGGCCGGCCTTGAACCGAACAAGCGGAACGTAAATCTGGTCTTTCAGAATTACGCCCTGTTCCCCCACATGAGCGTGGAAGCCAATATCGCTTACAGCCAAAAGCTGAAACGCCGGCCCAGGGAGGAAATAAAAGAAGCCGTTGCCGAAGCATTGGCTCTGGTGCAGCTTTCCGGATACGGTCAGCGTATGCCCGGCGAACTTTCCGGGGGCCAGCGCCAGCGGGTTGCGGTTGCCCGGGCCCTGATAAACCGGCCCAAGGTGCTGCTTTTGGATGAACCCCTGGGGGCCCTTGATTTACAGCTCAGGCGGCTGATGCAGATTGAACTAAAAAAACTTCAGCAGCAGCTGGGGATCACCTTTATCTATATAACCCACGATCAGGAAGAGGCCCTTACCATGTCGGACCGTATCGCGGTAATGCGGGATGGCCGCTTTGAACAGATAGGTTCCGCACAGGAAATCTACGATCATCCCAAAACAAGTTTCGTCGCCCGCTTCGTCGGAAACGCCAACATCCTCCACTGCAGGGCATTCCCGCCCCAAGCCGACGCCGCCGGGCACGATGGCAAAGTCTGGTATTTCCAGCACCCCAGCGGCATGGTCCCCTTCAGCTATCCTCCGGCGCCCGGCGCCGTCAATAATGGCGCGGGGTCCCCAATAAAAGCGGGCCAGAGCGTGACCCTGGCAATCCGCACCGAACATGTGCAGATACTGCAAGGCGGCGGCATCGATGGCGGCGCAAAGGGTATCGATGGCGGCGGCGCAAAGGGCCTCGCCGCAAGGGTCACCGGTAAAAGCTTTGCCGGTGGGCAGCTGCGGATCACGGCTATCTTGGAGGACAGCTTAGCTTTTAAGAATAGTCCGGTTCTCCCGGACAATCCCGTCATGAACGAAGACCCCGGTGAGGAAATCGTCGCCAGCCGCCACGGCATAGACAGTCCTTTAAACATCGGCGACGAAGTGCGGGTCACCTGGACCCACGCCGTCCTTGTAGACACGGCCCCGCAAGAAAACAACAGGGCCGGCCGATGAAAAAGAAATCCCGTGACTCACTGCTTGCTGCCCACTACTCTTTATTCACCGTTCTTCCGATGTACCTCTTCACCCTGCTTTTTGTGCTGGGCCCCTTCATCTACATGATCGTGTTAAGCTTTATGCAGCGGCAGGGGACCTGGGGGGTCGTGGCGCAATTCACCATGCGGAATTATGAACGCATCGGCATACCGGAATACCGGGCCACCTTTCTTGAATCCATAAAACTCGCCTTCCTCAGCACATCCCTGGTGGTCCTGGTCGGTTACCCCTTCGGCTTCTTCATGGCCCGGCTCAGCCCCCAATGGCGCAGCCGGGTGATGCTCCTCCTGATCATCCCCTTCTGGACCAGTTCCCTGATGCGGCTTTACGGATGGATGATCGTGTTCCGGGCCAATGGGGTCCTGGATATGGTACTGCTGAAAATCGGCCTGACAAAGGAACCCCTCAGGCTGCTCTACACCTATCCGGCCGTAGCTACCGGCATGGTCTACGCACTTCTTCCTTTTATGATCTATTCGGTATACGCAAGCGCAGAAAAGCTGGACTGGTATCTGGTGGAAGCGGCCCGCGATCTGGGGGCCTCCCGGTTCAGGGCCTTCCTCACCGTGAGCCTCCCCCTGACCATGCCGGGACTTTTCTCCGGAGTGGTCTTAACGTTCATTCCCTCCATGGGGCTTTTTTTTATCGCCGATATCCTGGGGGGTAACAAGGTGGTTCTGGTAGGAAACCTGATCCAGGAACAGCTGATGAAGGCCCACGACTGGCCCTTCGCCGCCGCCCTCAGCGTGGTGCTTATGGCCATGACCACCCTGTTCATCTATCTCTACCGTCTGTTCACCCGGACCAGTGAACTGGAGGGCCTGGTATGAAAAAATTTTATATCGCTTTGATACTGACCCTGATGTATGTACCCATACTGTTGGTGATCATCTATTCCTTTAACAACAGCCACATAAGCTCCCTGTGGGACGGCTTTACCCTGCGCTGGTATCGTGACCTTTTCCGTGACCGTTCCATGTTCATCGCCCTGGGGAACAGCCTGATACTGGGGATACTCTCAAGTTTATCCGCCGCAGTGATCGGCACCCTGGGGGCGGTGGGGCTTTACACAAAATCGGGCTTGATCCGGAAGAGGCATCCGGCAGGTAAAGTTATTGAATACCTCGCGGTCCTTCCCATCATGATCCCCGAAATAATCCTGGGCATGGTATCCCTGGCATTCTTTTCACTCCTGGGCCTTCCCCTGGGAATGTCCACCCTGGTGATTGCCCACACGGTGTTCTGCGTCCCCTATGTGTACCTCGTTGTCAAAGGCCGGCTCGTGGGGATGGACAAAAGTTTTACTGAGGCTGCAAAGGACCTGGGGGCCGGTGAGTGGCGGGCCTTTTTTGATATCACCCTTCCCCTCATTCTGCCTGCGGTTGTTTCCGGGGTGCTTTTGTCATTCGCCATGAGTTTTGACGATGTGATTGTCAGTTCCTTTGTCACCGGGCCCAATACCAACACCCTGCCCATCAAAATCTATTCACAGATCAAGACCGGGGTAACCCCCAAAACCAATGCCCTCTGTACCCTGCTCTTCGCAGCGACCATAGTACTCTGTCTCTTATCGGCATATCTTGCCCGGCCCCGCCGAAAGGGCAAGACTGAAAAAAAGTCACCAGAAAATCAAAAGGAGATATTTCATGAAAAGAAACGGGCTTAATTTTTTTCGCAGGGCTTTGCTGCTTGCACTGGCCATCCCTTTCGCGCTGCTTACGGGATGTAAGGATGACGGTAATTCGCTTACCCTCTTTACCTGGGACGAAATGTTCCCCCAGGAAATCCTCGAGGGCTTTGAAAAGGAAACCGGCATAAGGATCAACTACGTCAATTTTGATGCGGATGAAGTCATGCTGACCAAGCTGGAAAATTCAAACGGCGCGGACTACGATCTGGTAATCGCCGATGACTACATTATCGACACGGTTATCTCAAAAGGGCTGGCGCAAAAGCTGAATAAACAAAAGCTTCCCAACTACGGCAATATCAATCCCGTTTATCTGAAGCCCTTCTACGATCCCACCGATGAATATACCGTGCCCTATGGCGCGGGGGTGCAGACCATCGTGTACGATCCGGCCAGGGTCAATATAAAGATCTCAGGCTATGGGGACCTCTTTGATCCGTCCCTGGCAAACAGGGTTGCCATTATCGCAAACTACCGGGTGATCAACGGCATGGCCTTAAAAATATTGGGACAGAGTTACAATACCGAAGACCTTTCGGCAATACGTTCCGCAGGGGACAAGCTCCTGAGCCTTGCGCCGAACATCCGGCTGATCAAGGATGACCATCTGGAGGATGAACTTATCTCCGGCGAAGTTTCCGCAGCGGTGATGTACACCTCGGAGGTAACCGCCGCCATGACCACCTCTATAGAAAAAAACCTTGGCTTTGAAATGGTGTTCCCCAAAGAAGGGATCGGTTTCGGCCCCATGGCGGGCTTTATCCCCAGCAAGGCGCCAAATCCCGATGCGGCCCACGCATTCCTCAATTACATTCTTGACCCGGAACGGGGCGCCCTATGTTTTGAATACCTGGGCTATTACAGCACCTATGCCGCATCGGACCCCTACATCGACCCTGAATTCAAACCGCTGCTCACCCTGCCCGCCGGTTTTATTGAAAACATGGAAAACATCAAGCCCATTGGCGAAGAGGCGGATCAGGAACATCTGCGGATTTGGACGGCCTTTAAGGCTGCGGCAGGAAAGAGCGACAACTAGGAGCCGTGTTCCTCTTTATGAATTTTCCCCGTCCCGCTGTCGCTGAAAACTGTCTGTCCCGAAGGATCACTTCTCCCCGGGAAATGACGTATTCAGGCAGGCCGGTCACCTCCATGCCTTCGTAGGCGCTGTAGTCTACATTGGCGTGGAGATTGCTTTTCTGTAACACCCTTTTCTTCTTTGGGTGAATAATCACCATGTCCGCATCGGAGCCCTCCTTGATGACCCCCTTTTGGGGATACATGCCGAAAAGCTTTGCGGGGTTCGCCGAACAGAGATCGGTAAAGCGCCGCAGGGTGATCCGCTTCTTCATCACCCCTTCGGAAAACAAAAGGGGGATCCGTTCCTCAACGCCGGGCGCGCCGCTGGGACATTTGGTAAAATCATCCTTGCCCAAAATTTTTTGGGTCTCAAAAAAGAAGGGGCAGTGATCGGTGGCAACCGTGTTGATATCCGCGGCAAGGCCCTTCCAAAGCATTTCCTGATCAGCCTTTTTCCGCAGCGGGGGACACATGATGTACTTAAGCCCCTCGTTCCCCGGCCCGTCGTAAAGGCTGTCGTCCAGGAATAAATACTGGGGACAGGTTTCGGCATAGAGGTTTTTTTGTCCCCGGTCCCGGGCGCTTTTGATAAAGGAAAGCCCCAGGGCGTTGCTCAAATGTACGATGTAGAGGGGTGCATCGCCGGCCATGTGCGCAAAGAGGATCATCCGGTTAACCGCCTCCGCTTCGCATTCCGCCGGGCGGGAGAGGGGATGGTAATGGGGACTGAGCCGCCCCTCTTTTACAAAACGATCCCGCAGCTGCTGAATGACCCCGTCGTTCTCGGGGTGTACGGTTATCATCGCCCCCAGGGCTTTCGCCCTTTCCAGGACCCGGTAGACATCGCCGTCGGGAATTTTAAAACCATAGGTAAGGTATATTTTAAAACTGCTGATCCCCTGATCGATTAAGGCGGACATCCCGTCAAGGATACTATCATCCACATGCTGTATGACCCCGTGGAAACTGTAATCGATCACGGCCTTCCCTTCCGCAAGGCCGTGGTACTTTTTTATCTGATGATCGATTGCGCAATTCGCAGGCCCAAAGCCGGGGTGATCTACAATGGTGGTAGTCCCGCCCCAGGCGGCGGCAACAGTACCGGTGTAAAAGTCATCGCTTGCAACCGCGCTTCCCACATCAAGGTTCATGTGGGTATGGACATCGACCCCGCCGGGGATCAGTATCTTTCCCTCGGCGTCAATTACTTCACATTCCGAATCCGCAGGCCGCAGCTCCTTTCCAATCAGCTTGATCCTTTCACCTTCGCTAAGTACATCCTGAACAGCTTCCCCGGTTTCACTGACAACCAGGGCGTTTTTAATCAGTAAACCTTTCACCTTTTATTCCCCTTCTTTAGACAGAACAGGCATATCACCTTTCTTCCCGGAAATAAGGCACGCTCAGTCCGGCGGGGGGCTGGTACTTTTTCTGCTTCTTGCGGGTAATAAGGACCAGCACCAGAATGGTTGCCAGGTAGGGCAGCATATCAAGAAGCTGGGGATAAAAAACTATCCTCTTGCCAAAAAGGGAGATGTCGATATTCTGAAACTTGAAGCCCACGCCTTTAAGTGCGCCGAAGAGATAGGCGGCGAAGATCGCCCGCAGGGGATTCCAGGTACTAAAGATGATCAACGCCACCGCAATCCACCCCGCGCCGGCGGTGATATTCTCCTGCCACCGGGGTACAAAAACCAGGGAAAGATAGGCCCCGCCCAGGCCGCATAAAAAACCGCCCCCGGTTATATGGATGTACTTATAAAGGCTTACCGGCAGACCCGAGGCGTCCGCCACTGCGGGGTCCTCCCCAACCGCCCGGACATTCAATCCCGCACGGGTATACTGAAAATAAATATACAGGAGGATAGCCAAGACTATCCCCGCCAGTACATAGGGGCTCTGTTCAAAGAAGATGGTTCCGATAACCGGTATGCGGTGCAGCAAGGGTACGGAAACCGGAGCAAAGACCCGGGATATGGCCTCCGGCAGGGCCTTTCCCGAAAGGCCTTTGCCAAGGAAGCCCGAAACCCCGGTGCCGAAGATCGTCAGGATAAGCCCGGTCACCACCTGGTTGCCCCGGAGTGTCACCGTGATGACGGCGTATATCAAAGCGCCGAATGCCCCCGCAAGACCCGCGGCGGCTATGGCTGCCAGGGGATTTGAAGTGGCAAGGGCGGCGGAGAAACCGATTGAAGCGCCCAGGAGCATCATCCCCTCGATGCCCAGGTTCATGTTCCCCACCTTCTCGCACATAATGCCGCCCAGGACCGCAAAAAGAATATGGGTCCCCATCTGCAGCGCGGTCTGCAGGAACAGGGTCAGCGCGCCGATGAACTCTATCATTTAAGGCCTCCTGCTTCGGCGGGCCCGCCGCGTTCAGTTTTTGTCCATACCAGGCGGTAACGGATAAAAAATTCACTTCCCAAAACAAAGAAGATGATGATCCCCTGGAGCACCTGGGAAATGGAGGCGGGAATTTGCAGGGAACTTTGCAGGAAGGTTCCCCCCTGGATCAGCATGGAAAACAAAAAGGAAACTACGATGATCCCCGGAGGGCTTAAACGGGCAAGCCAGGTGGTAATGACCGCAGTAAAACCCAGCCCCCCGGAAAGCTGATCCGAAAGGGAACGCTCAATTGCGGAGGCCTGCATCATCCCTGCGGCGCCGCAGAGCCCCCCGGAAATCATGATGGCCACGATCATGATCCGCACCACATGCATCCCCGCATAACGGGCGGTGGCTTCACTTTCCCCCAGGACATCGATCTCGTAGCCGAGCTTGGTTTTCTTTAACAGAAGGTACAACAACACCGCAAGGATCAGGGTAATAACCCAGCCGATATGGACCCCCAGGAATTCGGGGAGCACGGCGTTTTTACTGAAAGGGGCAATTTTTGGGAAGCCGCTTCCCGCCGGGTCCCGCCAGGGGCCGTATTGTAAAAAGCTGATCCACTTGGCGGCCACATAGTTCAGCATCAGGGTGACCAGTGTTTCGCTGGTGGAGAAGCGGGCCTTAAGGATGGCGGGGATTAATGCCCAGAGGCCGGCAAAAACAAAGGCCACAATAAACATAAGGGAGAGCAGCAGCGGAGAAGGCAGGGTGGGAAAGGCAAAGGCAACCAGGGAAGCGCCGTAAGCCCCCAGGTAGAACTGGCCCTCCTGCCCGATGTTCCAGAACTTCATCTTAAAGGCGATTGCCGTCCCCAGGGAAAGGGCCGCCAGGGGTATTGCCTTGTTGATCGTACCCTTAAAGCGGTAAAGCGTACCCAGGGAACCGGTAACGATCCTGGAGAATATGTCCAAGGGATTATAACCTATCAGGATCATGATCAGCGCCGAGGCGGCAAGGGCAGCAAGGACCGCCGCTATGCGCAGCAGATTTTCCCTTAAGGGGGAAGCTTCGGGCCGGGTTATTATTCGGATCATACGGCCACCGGCTTTTGCCCGAGCATCAGGAGCCCCAGGTCTTCTTTGGAAGAACTGCGGGGGTCCTTTATATCCATCACCGCGCCTCCGTGGATTACCATGATGCGGTCGCAGAGTTCCCGCAGTACGTCCAGGTCCTCGCCGATGTAAAGGATGGCAACGCCCCGCTCTTTCTGTTCGTTGAGCATTTCGTAAATACTGTAGGATGCGCCGATGTCCAGCCCCCGGACCGGGTATGCGGTGATCAAAATTTTCGGCCGGGTTTCGATTTCCCTGCCCAGCAAAACTTTCTGTATATTCCCGCCGGAAAGCTTCCTCACGATATGCTGCACCGAGGGGGTGGAAATACCATAACGCTTTACGACCTTTTCAGCCTGGACCCTGCCTTCCGCACGGTCAACAAAAATACCCGCCTTATTCCCGTAGGATTTAAGCAGGATGTTATCGGAAATACTCATCCCCGCCACCAGCCCCATTCCAAGCCGATCCTCGGGAACAAAACTCATACTGATACCCCGGTCCCGTATGGCCCGGGGAGAAAGGCCCAGCATTTCTTCCCCCTGGAAGCGGATCGATCCCGAATCGGTCTTCTGGAGCCCCGCGATGATCTCGCAGAGTTCTTTCTGGCCGCTGCCGGCAATACCCGCGACGCCGAGGATCTCGCCACCGTAAAGGTCAAAGGACAGATCATCAATAACCTTAATGCCGTCATTATTTTCAAGTTCCAGGGATCGGACTTCCAGCATGGGCGTTTCTTTAAGAACCGGTTCTTCCCGGCGTATCTCCAGGCTTATGCTGCCCCCCACCATCATCTCCGTGAGCTCATGGGGATTGGTGTCGGCGGTACGGACGGTCCCGATGGCCTTTCCCTTCCGCAGCACCGTTACCCGGTCGCTTATTTCCATAACCTCGTGGAGTTTATGGGTGATAATGATTATGGCGCAGCCCTCCTCCTTCATGTTCCTCATCATGGCAAAGAGACCCGCCGTTTCCTGGGGTGTCAGCACCGCGCTGGGTTCATCAAGGATAAGGACGCTTACCCCCCGGTAAAGGACCTTTATTATTTCTACGGTCTGTTTTTCACTGACCGGCATTTCGTAAATTTTCTTGTTATGATCGATAAAAAGACCGAAGCGTTTTTCTATTTCCGCAATTTTTTCATTTATTCTTTTTTTGTCGATAAAAGGATTTCGGCTCAGCCCCTTTTGTTTTTCGCCCAGGCTGATATTTTCCCAGGCGCTCATCACCGGGATCAGTTTGAAGTGCTGATGCACCATCCCGATCCCGGCGGCAATGGCGTCATAGGGGGATCTAAAAAACTGCCGTTCCCCGCCCACGTAAATGGAGCCTGAGTCCGGCAGATAGATTCCCGAAAGCATGTTTACCAGAGTACTCTTGCCGGAACCGTTTTCGCCGAGGAGGGCAAGTATCTCCCCCCGGTTCACATTTATGCTTACGTCATCGTTTGCCTGCACCGTGGCAAAGCGTTTTGAGATATGCCGCATCTCGATATACGATTCGGAAAGCATACTGTTTTGATCCCGGCCTTAAGCCCCTTACCGTTACTGCGGAATTACTCCGATAACGCCTCTTACAAACCAGCCCATGTTCCAGATTTCATCGTCGGTCATCTTAACCCCGTTGGCAACCTTTACGGCGCCGCTTTGATCCGAGAGGGGACCGGTAAAGGGCTCAAGAGTTCCGGCGATAATTTTTGCCTGGGCCGCCGCAATGGCAGGGGCCGCCCGGGGATCGTTATTGGCGGTAAGGGTATCCAGGGTTACGGTTCCGTTGCTGAAACCTTCCCAATAGGCCCGGGAAGCCCAGTCCCCAGCGAGGACGTGCTTTACATCATCCACATAGAAAACATCCCAGTGGAAAAGGGGGGCCGTAAGGTAGGCCCGGGGCGCGGCGTCCGGGGTGGACACGTTATAACCAACGGCAAAGGCCCCCCGTTCCTGGGCGGCAATCTGGGGCGCGGTAGTATCCTGATGCTGGGCAACCACATCAACACCCTTGTTGAGGAGTTCCAGGGCGGCCTGTTTCTCCACCGCAGGATCGTACCAGGTATTGGTCCAGATTACTTCCACGGTGGCAGCGGGATTTGCCGACTGGACACCCAGGGCAAAGGCGTTGATGCCCCGGATAACCTCGGGGATGGGGAAAGCGGCCACATAGCCGATCTTGTTCACCTTGGTCTTGTAACCTGCGGCGATGCCCGAAAGGTACCGGGCCTGGTAAATTTTCCCCATATAGGTGGAAACATTGTCCGCCCGCTTGTAACCCGTTGCATGGCCGAACTTCACCTTGGGGAAGTCCGCGGCAACCTTGATGGTCCAGTCCATAAAGCCAAAGCTGTTGGTGTAGATCACGTTACAGCCCTGGTCAATAAGGTCCCGGATAGCCTTTTCGCAGTCGGCGTTTTCAGGAACATTTTCGATATAGGCGGTTTTAATCCCCAGCTTTTCGACGGCGAGCCGTCCCTTGTCGTGGGCCTGGGTATAGCCTTCATCGTTAATGGAGCCGATATACACAAACCCCACCTTTACATTGGCAGCCGAGGGACTTGCCCCCGCAGCCGCTCCTGAGGCCTCGTCTTTTTTCCCGCCCGCAAAGGCGGAAACAGCCAGGCCCAGAGTCAAAACAAGTACCAGCAGTCTCTTCATAATTCCTTCCTCCTAAATTGACTTTATTATTTCATACAGAATAAAGGTAGTTTAAAAAGGGGAAAGTATCAAGCTCTTTTATGTTTATTCGGCGGACTTTTGCATAACCATTGTATATTTATGCAGGAGGGCTCCTTGACCGGCGCCGGTATTTCTTCGATACTTTTACAGGAGAGAAACAGGCAATGGAATCGCGGAATTTTATACTGAAAGGCGATATCGCCTACAGCAAAACTCAAACCCGTCTGCTGACATCCGAAAACAGTTATCTGGTCTGCGAGAAGGGTAAGTCTGCGGGGGTGTTCCCCAGCCTGCCCCCGGCCTTTGCCGGCCTCCCCCTGGCGGACTACACGGGAAAGCTTATCCTCCCGGGCCTGACGGACATCCACATGCACGCCCCCCAGTTCACCTTCAGGAGTCTGGGGATGGACCTTGAACTGCTGGAATGGCTCAACCGGCACGCCTTCCCCGAAGAGGCAAAGTACGGGGACGCTGAATATGCTCATCTGGCCTATGGCCGTCTGGTTGAACACTTAAAGCAGGGGCCCAATACCCGGATCTGTTTTTTTGCCACATTGCATGTACCGGCAACAATGATACTGATGGAACTGCTGGAAAAGTCGGGACTGGTGTCCCTGGTTGGCAAGGTCAACATGGATCGCAACAGCCCGGACATACTCCGTGAAGCGGACGCGGAAGCTTCCGCCGGGGCGACCCGGGAATGGCTTGGGGCAATTGAAAAAAACGGCCCCTACAAAAACACCTATCCCATTCTGACCCCCCGGTTTATTCCTTCATGCAGCGATGATTTGATGAGGGCCCTCTCGGCAATTCAGAAACAGTACGCCCTTCCCCTCCAGTCCCACCTTTCGGAGAATCAAAGGGAAATAGAGTGGGTGCGGGAACTCTGTCCTGCATCAAGTTCTTACGGCAACGCCTACGCCCAATTCGATCTCTTCGGCGCACAGACCCCAACCATTATGGCCCACTGCGTCTGGTCCGATAAAAAGGAACTGGAGCTGATGCGCAGCCGCAGTGTATACGCAGCCCACTGCCCCCAATCGAACATCAACCTCTCCTCGGGCATCGCCCCGGCGCGGCGCTTCCTGGAACTGGGGATACCAACGGGGCTCGGCAGCGATGTTGCGGGGGGCGTCCACACTTCGATCTTCCGGGCCATGACCGACGCCATCGGCGTATCAAAACTGCGGCAATGCCTGATCGCAAAAGACGAAGCCCCCCTCACCCTTGAGGAAGCTTTTTGGATGGGCACCCTTGGCGGAGGTTCCTTCTTCGGCAGCGCCGGCCTGCCGGGGAATACCGCCGCAACCGGCTCCTTTGATCCGGGCTACGAATTTGACGCGCTGGTTATTGACGACGCAAACCTGACCGCCCCCTTCAGGGCGAGCGTGGAGGAGCGGCTCCGGCGGGTAGTGTACCTTTCGGACGATCGCAATATTGTGGCGAAGTATGTGCGGGGAAATCCTATCAAGTGAACCGGTTCCAAAATCTTGGTCCTTTCGGACCACTGGATTTTGGAACTGCCTCAAGTGATAAAATTTTTCATAGTCTTGACAGTGTTTTTAGTATATTTCTATACTGCTGTCAGTTTTAAGACCGTTTGTTAAACCGGTTTATGTTGAAATGTGTTGATGGAGGAAGAAATGAAAAAGTTTAGCATGGCTTTTTGTCTGGTTTTAGGAGCCCTGATCCTTATTCAGGCCAATGTATTCGCCGGGGGCAAAAAGGAAGGCGCGGACGCCCCCGCTGCTTCCGGAAGCAATGTGGTAAAGATCGCCCTGATCATTGAAAACACCATTGACGACAAGGGCTGGTGCCAGGCCATGTATGACGGTATCGTCCAGGCCCAGAAGCAGATTCCCGGCCGGATCGAATTCAGCTACAGCGAAAAGATGCTGCCCGTGGACGCCGGTTCCGCAGCCCGGCAGTACGCTGCCCAGGGCTACAACATCATCATCGGCCACGGAGCCCAGTACAAAAATCTGATCCTGGAAATGGCGGAGGAATTCCCCAAGATCACCTTTGCCTTTGGGACCAGTGCCGAAATCGGCCCTGCCAATGTTTTCACCTACATGCCCGAGAGCGAAGAGACCGGTTACCTTAACGGGCTTATCGCCGGGCTCACCACCAGGAGTAACCAGATTGGGCTGGTCGGGCCGGTGGATGGCGGCGATGCCGCCCGGTACAACCGGGGTTTTGTCCTTGGGGTACAGAAGGTCAATCCCGCCGCCAAGATCGCCATAGCCCATACCGGTTCCTTTTCGGATTTTGTAAAGGCCGGCGAAGTTGCCCACTCCCAGATTAGAAGCGGCGCCGATGTTCTTACCGGTTCTTCCCAGCAGGCCATCGGGGCGCTGCGGGCGGTAAGCGACGCCGCCTACAGCAGCCGCAGTCTCTGGTGGCTCGGACAGGACCTTGCCCAGTTCGCTACCCCCGAGGGCAAGGCCAAGTGTCTCGCCGCATCTTCCTATAACTATGCGGCGGTAATTGTCGGCCTTGTAGCAAAACTGGACGCCGGTGTTCACGGCGGCGAATGTATTCCCATGAACTTCTCCAACGGCGGCTTTGTATTTGAATACAGCAAGGACCTCTCCGCCCAGATTACCCCGGCGATCAAGACCCAGGTTGACGCAGCTCTGGATGCTCTTAAAAAGAGCGCCGGGACCATCAACTGGAATTCGGTGGATTATTCAAAACTGTAATTTGATTCGATAAGAGCAGGTCTTCCCCCAAACCATTTGTTTAGGGGAAGACCTTATACTCATTTCACTTTTAGAAAAGGTGAGGAGCTCCTATGAATTCCAATGCCGGACAAATCCACAGTCTGCGGCTGGAACATATTACCAAACGCTTTCCCGGCGTTCTTGCCAGTGATGATATTTCCATCACCGTAAGGCAGGGTGAAGTGCTTGCACTGGTTGGAGAAAACGGCGCGGGAAAGACCACCCTGATGAATATCCTCATGGGACTGTACCAGAGCGACGAGGGCCGCATCCTTATCAACGATGAGCCGGTGCGGTTTCACTCCCCCAGGGACGCCATCGCTGCGGGGCTCGGGATGGTGCATCAGCAGTACATGCTGGTACCCAACATGACGGTGCTGGAAAATGTGGCGCTGGGTTATACCCAGGCGTGGAATCCGGTAAAGCTCAACTACGGTATGATCCGTTCCCGGATTGAGGAAATATCAAAACGTTACGCCCTGCCGGTGGACATCGACGCCTATATATGGCAGCTTTCCGTGGGGGAGCAGCAGCGGGTTGAACTGGTTAAGACCCTCTGCCTGGGGGCAAAGTTCCTTATCCTGGACGAGCCCACCAGCGCCCTCACCCCCCAGGAAACCGATGATCTTATCGCCCTCCTTAAACGGATGAATTCGGAACTTTCAATCATCTTTATCAGCCATAAACTCCAGGAAGTAAAGGACCTTTCCAACAAGGTAACTATTCTGCGGCATGGAGCGGTGGTCTTCGAGGGTAATACTGCGGACCATTCCTCCCAGGACATTGCCGCCCTCATGACCGGCCGCGAGGTAAACCTTCCCCACCGGGAGGATGACTTTGCGCCGGGAGAGGAGGCGCTGAAACTTGAGGAACTCTGTGTCAGAAGCGACCGGGGTTTCCTCGCCCTGAATAAGCTGGATCTTACCATCAGGGCCGGTGAGATCATGGGTCTTGCGGGGGTGTCGGGAAACGGGCAGAAAGAACTCGCGGAGGCGATCAACGGTTTACGGAAAACCGAGTCGGGAAAGATTCTGTTCTTTGGCGGCAATATCGCCAACCGTTCCCCCGCCTTCATCATCCGTCGGGGGATGGGTTACATCCCCGAGGAGCGGAACGAGGAAGGGATCGTCCCCTCCTTCTCGATGAAGGAAAATTTCATTCTGAAAGACTCGGACCAGGAGGTCTATTCCCGTCACCGGCTCCTTAAACAGAAGGTGATCAACGAAAGGGCTGAAGAACTGCGGCAGCAATTTGATATCCGCAGCCCCAACACCACAGTCGCCGCAGGTTCCCTTTCGGGGGGAAATATCCAGAAGGTGATCCTCGCACGGGAACTTACCCGGAATCCCAAGTTCCTGGTGGCGGTCTATCCTACCCGGGGGCTGGACCTGGGGGCGGCGGAGTTTATTCATAAACAGCTTCTGGCAAAGCGGCGGGAAGGCTTCGGTATCCTTTTGATCTCCGAGGAGCTTGAGGAGATCATGAACCTGTCCGACAGAATCGCTGTTATTTTTAAAGGACAAATTCAGAGAGTGTTGAATTACGGTGAGGCGAACCGGAGGCTTCTGGGGATTCTGATGGCGGGGGTACAGAATGTCGAAGGAATTTAAAATCCTCTACCAGGCGGGGATCGTGACGCTGGCAATACTGGCGGCAATGCTCATGGGGGCGGCGGTTCTTCTGGCAATCGGCGCGGACGTGATGAAGGTCTACGCCGTGATCCTGACGGAACCCCTGAAAAACATTTCCCTGATAAGCGAAGTACTGCTGCGGACCATTCCCCTTACGATCATTGCGCTGGGAATTGCCGTTGCCTACCGCAGCGGCATCATCAACATCGGCGCCGAGGGACAGATGGCCATGGGGATCATCAGCGCAACCGCCATCGCACTGGCCCTGCCGGATCTGCCAAAGCCGGCGCTGCTCCCCCTGTTCCTGCTGGGGGGCTGCATCGGGGGCGCCTGCTGGGGCTTCATCCCCGGCTTCCTCAAGGCCCGGCTTGGAGTGAGCGAACTTCTTTCCACGGTGATGCTCAACTACATCGCCGCACAGTTCTATACTTTTTGTCTGCGGGGGCCCATGTTGGATCCGGCGGAACTTACCATGGGAAGCGGCACCCCCCAGTCCATGCGGCTTACCCGGAACATCTGGCTTACCCGGCTTATACCGGGGACCCGGCTCCACACGGGGCTCTTTATCGCACTGGTCCTTGCGGCGCTGATCTTTCTCTTCCTCTGGAAAACCTCATTCGGGTATAAGATGCGGGCTGCCGGCGCACAGGCCCGGGCGGCCAAATACGGCGGCATCAATGTTACTGTGTACCTGATCATTTCCATCTGTATTTCCGGGGCCTTTGCGGGTCTTGCGGGGGCGGTGGAAATAGCGGGGGTTCATCGCCGGGCCATCGAAGGGATCACCGGGGGTTACGGGTTCAGCGCCATCGTGGTAGCGCTTTTCGGCGGCCTCCACCCTGCGGGGATCATCCCGGCGGCTTTCTTCTTCGGCCTTCTCCTGGTGGGGGCGGATATGACCCAACGGATGGTGGGGGTTCCCGCCAATATGGTCCAGGTGCTCCAGGGGATCATCATTCTGGTGATCGTCGCCACCAAGATGATCATCGGCAATCCCTATTTGATGGAGCGGAACTGGCGCCGCCATCAAAACCTCCGGCGCCGTTTCCAGGCCCTTGCCGGCAAAAAGGAAAAGGAGGCGCTTAAGTGAACTTTATCTTCAACATACTTGTTCTGGGGGTGCCCTTCTCGGTGGCCCTGCTTATCGCAAGCCTTGGGGAAATGGTCAACCAGCGGGCGGGTATTTTTAACCTGGGCTGCGAAGGGATCATGGCCATGGGGGCCTTCCTGGGAATGCTGGTTCCCTATGCGGCGGGTCACGGCGGCGCAACGCCGGGAATCTACAATGTGCTGGGCCTTGCGGCGGCATGCGGCGCCGGGGCCCTCCTGGGACTGTTTTTTGGCCTGGTGGTAGTGACCTTTCGGGCCCCCCAGGGCATTGCGGGGATCGGCCTGCAGATGTTCGGAGTCGGCGCGGCGGGCACCCTGTTCCGGCATTTCATCGGGGGTACCCAGAGTGTGCCCGGGATCGGTTCCGCGCCCATCCCCTTCCTAAAAGATATTCCCCTGCTGGGGCCGATCTTCTTTAGCCACAATGTTCTTGTTTATCTGGCCTTCCTCATGGTCCCGGCGATCTGGTACATCCTTTTCAAAACCCCCTGGGGGCTTAAGGTACGGGCGGCGGGAACCTATCCCCGGGCAGCGGACTCCCTGGGCATCAAGATAAACCTGGTCCGCTTCCAGGCCCTTGCGGTGGGGGGCGCCATGGCGGGTCTCGCCGGGGCCTACCTGTCCCTGTGCCAGGCAAAGATGTTCAGCGATTCCATTATCGCCGGCCGGGGCTTTATCGCGGTGGCCCTGGTGTACTTTGGCCACTGGAGCCCGATGCGGATCATGGGCGGGGCATTACTGTTCAGCATGGCCCAGTCCCTCCAGCTTGCCATCCAGGGCCAGGGGATCAACTTCCCCTACGAGTTCGCCGTGATGCTTCCCTACATTCTGGTTATCGCGGTCCTCGCCTTCTCCCACAAGAATCAGCACATGAGTCCTGCGGCACTGGGGAAACCCTTTAACCGGGAAATGCGAATATGACAATGGGTAAGGTCAACGCCCTATTCCGCTAATCTGCAGAAGACTTTTTTAGCTTTTCCTTATGCCGCTTTAACAGGGTCCGGGTCATATCCAGAATGAAGTCCTGGGTTTCCTCCGTTAACTGGCGGTACATCTCCAGCAGTTCCTTTTCACAGAGCGATAAGGAGCCGAACATCTCCCCCTCCCCAGTACGCAGCCAATGTTCGTTCACATTGAAGGTGACGCATATCAGCTTGATGTTCTGTTCGGTCAGTTTGCTCTTTCCTAATTCAATGCTGGACAGGGCCGATTGGGTAAAACCTATCCGCCGGGCAAATTCACCCTGATTAAGGTCCAGTTTTTTGCGGATCGCCCGGATTCTGCCAGTCATACCCCCTCAAGGTATCAAATTTTCCATAAAATCACAATGAAAATCGTCCATTTTTAAATATTCACTTGACAAGAAATAATGATAATTTGTATAATTTTAATGATTATTGCTATTTTTTACGAGGTATCATGCCAGATAGAGAAAAGGAGCTACTCAACTGTTTCCGGCAATTACCGCCGGAAGATCAGGCCGAGGTACTATCCCATGTCCGGACCGCCCGCATAGCGGAAAATTCCGTCAAAAAGATGCCCGCCATGGCAGCGCCAGTGAACAGCGGTTCCGGGAAGGGGCAGGAGCGAGGGAAAGCAGCGCGGGGGTGACGGCATGAAGGCAGGGCAAAATTGTAAAAGATGCGGCAACCATGAATCGTGGGCAAGCAGGTTGGGCAGGTTAAAATAATTTTTGAGGTTATATGTGGGAGTGTTGCTCTCATTTTAACATATATACGGTTCCGAGACCCTGTGTTACCATGAGGGCGGTTCGTATAAAGAGAGTTAGGCGCAATACTCTCTTGGCATTATTGGAAATAATATAAATTATCCATGTGAAAACAGGAGAGAATTTTATGCAGCATTGGTTACATAGAATCAGCTATTTGGATTACGTTTCATATCCTTTATTAGAGGCAGGCTATATATCTATTGGTTGGTCTGATCTTTCAACAACAACCTTTTTAAAGAAAAGTACCGATGAAGAAGGTGATTATTTTGATAATCAATTTAATGAAAAATGGGGAAGTTTGCCCAAAGGCAGGTATTCATTATGGAGATTCTTGGCTGAAATGAAAAAAGGGGATTGGGTAATAGTTCCGAGCTGGAAAAATTTCTCTATTTATGAAATAATGGATCCCTCTGCAATATTACCTGGGTCGTTTGAAATCAAAGATAATTTTACAGATTGGAATGGGGCAAAAATTTTACATGATGGGGAAGGAAGATTCAAGCTTGAAGGTGAAGAGGATTATTTGGATATTGGATTTTTACGAAAAGTTAAACCACTATTTGAAAATATACCAAGATACGAGTATGCGGATGCGGCTTTAATGGCGCGTATGAAAATCCGGAACACCAATGCCAATATTAGCGATCTTGAAGAAAGCATAAAAAAAGCAGTAAGCGGGTTTAAAGAAAAATGTCCTATAAATTTAAAATCAAGTTTGATAAATTTATCTGTCACTAAATGGCTGGAAACCATATTAAAGGAATTATCACCAGATAAATTTGAGCGGCTTGTAGAAAAATACCTGGAAAAAGCAGGGGCCTCGTCAACCGAACTAAATCCGGAAAAAAATTCCAGAGAAAAATCAGGTGATGTTGATGTTGTTGCCGTATTTGAACCAATTAAAACAATTGTTAATGTTCAAGTGAAAAGGCATGAAGGCGAGACTTCTGATTGGGCGGTACAGCAAATAAATGACTTTGCAAATGCAAAACAAAGTGTTTCTGATGGATATTCAAGAGTATATTGGGTAATTACTTCATCCGATTCATTTTCAAAAGAAGCCGAAAAGTTAGCAATAAAAAATGGTATATTATTGTTTGATGGAAAACAATTTGTTCAAATGCTAATGGAGGCAGGTATAGGAAATATAGATGAATTATAACATTAAAAGGAGGTTTGTTATGAAGAAGTTTTTTATTTTCGGCACGCTGTTCGTTTTGGGTACGGCGCTTTTTGCCCAGAGCGCGGAGCGCGACTTTACGGTTAGCGCCAACGATGACGGCACAGTCACCATCACCAAGTACGAAGGCTGGGACAGCAAGGTAACGATTCCCGCGACAATCGGCGGAAAGGCGGTTACCGCAATCGGCAAAGAAGCGTTTGCGAAACAAGAAAATCTGATCAGCGTGACTATTCCCGACGGCGTTACAATCATCGAGGACAGCGCGTTTGCGAACAATAAACTCACCACCGTTACCTTCGGCAAGGGGCTGGTGTCCATCGGGGAAAGGGCTTTCTATGACAACAGCCTTACGAACCTTACCTTGCCCGATACAATAAAGTTTATCGGTAAGCGGGCATTTTCCCATAACCTCCTGGCAAGGATTACAATTCCCGGCTTTAACACGTACATCAGCGCATTCGCCTTTGCCCGGAACAAGCAACTGACCAGCGTTACTCTGGGTTCGTTTTTTACCTTTGATAACAATGCCAGTAACCAGATTTCATTTACTTCATTTATTGAAGATGATAACGAGCCCTACACTAGAGGCATGGACACTAACAACATAGGAGAGCGCGGGAAAAACCTGTTTTGGGACTACGTGTGCAACGACCGAAAAGCAGGGACCTATACTCCTGACCTGAAGTATCGTGCCCCCAGGAAGGACGGGGATTTTGAGTATATCGAAACAAAGTATGGCGCGGCGCTCACCAGGTACAACGGTACAGCGGTAGCCATACAGATACCGGAAAAGGCGGGTGGTCTGGCCGTGAAATACCTGCACACCAGCACATTCGAAAATAAAGCCGTGGAGCGCGTACGTATCCCGAACAGCGTAACATCTATCGGGTATAGAACATTTTATGGGAAAGACTTGACCAGCGTGGTCATACCGGACAGCGTAAGATACATTGGGGATCAGGCGTTTGCGGGGGTGTATGGAGGGATGAAACTGACAAGCGTTACCATTGGAAACAGCGTTACCTCTATCGGAAACAGTGCGTTTTCCTCTAATCAACTGACAAGCATTACCATTCCCGATAGCGTTACCTCTATCGGAAACAGCGCGTTTTCCCTTAATCAACTGACAAGCATTACCATTCCCGATAGCGTTACCTCTATCGGAGACAACGCGTTTTCCTCTAATCAACTGACAAGCGTTACCATTGGCAACAGCGTTACCTCTATCGGAGACAACGCGTTTTCCCTTAATCAACTGACAAGCATTACCATTCCCGATAGCGTTACCTCTATCGGAAACAGCGCGTTTTCCAGGAATCAACTGACAAGCGTTACCATTGGCAACAGCGTTACCTCTATCGGAGACAGCGCGTTTTCCTCTAATCAACTGACAAGCATTACCATTCCCGATAGCGTTACCTCTATCGGAAACAGCGCGTTTTCCTCTAATCAACTGACAAGCATTACCATTCCCGATAGCGTTATCTCTATCGGTGGAGGCGAGCCTGGTGGTGACTCCGGCGCGTTTTCCTCTAATCAACTGACAAGCGTTACCATTGGAAACAGCGTTACCTCTATCGGAGGCAGCGCGTTTTACGAGAATCAACTGACAAGCGTTACCATTCCCGATAGTGTTACC
The DNA here is from genome assembly GCA_025997875.1 of Spirochaetia bacterium. GTDB lineage: Bacteria > Spirochaetota > Spirochaetia > Treponematales > Breznakiellaceae > BNUT01. Next base: position 10,701 of record BNVE01000019.1, on the reverse strand, counting down.
TCTATCGGAAAATTGGCGTTTGCCAAGGATCGACTGACAAGCGTTACTATTGGCAACAGCGTTACCTCTATCGGATACAACGCGTTTTACGGGAATCAACAACTGACAAGCGTTACCGTTAGAAACACTGTCCCTCCATCTGTTGAATCAGGCGCATTCACATATGCACAACATATCTATGTGCCTGCCGGGTCTGTTGACTCATACAAAGCCGCAGATGGGTGGAAAAAGTATGCGGACAAGATTTCGGCGATAGTGGAGTAAGGGGAATACGGAAGGTGCGCAGATTGAGAACTCCGGCGGAAAACAGGGGCCGTGGGGGCCGGCAGCGGGGGCGTTGATACCATAATAAACCCCGCTTGAGCGGGTATGCACACGGCATTATGGTTTGGTACATACGAAATGGGTTTATATGCAGAACGTTATGCGAAATAAAATAATAAGAAATTTTCAGTTACCCTGCATCCGTGCAGGGTGAAGAAGTATAATATGGTAAAAAATATGAACAAAAAAACAATGTACGTTAATGCACCTAAAACCATATCAAAAAATATTATGAAAGGCGAAATAATAGCAGACTTTTTACCACCGCCTGAACAACTCATAAAAAGAGAACCTAAGGTAAAAATAAAGCGGTTTTATGTATGCTCTGTAAAGGATTGATTTGTTGCCGCCTTTATAGTAAGATAAAGATATTATGGAGGCATATATGGCAACAGAACAACCTCAAAAGGGGCTTACTTTTGAAGATGTCTGGGCAGCACTCATGGAAACGCGGGCGCATATTGAAAAGACAGATGAACAAGTTGAGAAAACATCAGCGGCTGTTGCAGAAATGTCTAAAAAAGTAGACAGGGTGACTGAAAACGTCGGCGGGCTGAACCGGTCTATGGGGTCACTAATCGAAACACTGATTGCCGCCAGATTATGGGAAAAATTCGATGAGTATGATTACAATCTAAAACGTGCATACCGAAATGTTGAAATATTCGATGAAAATAACAAAAAGTGTGGTGAGATAGACATATTACTTTCAAACGGCGAATATGTTATGATTGTAGAGGTAAAGACAGAATTGGATAAAGAAGAAGATGTTAATCATCATCTAAAGCGAATGGAATTGATAAAACAATACCCCCCTGCTGAATGTAAAGGAAAGAAACTATTGGGAGCAATGGCTGGCGGTTTAGTTGATTTTGACGTACAGGATTATGCTCATAGAGTTGGTTTTTTTGTGTTGGAATTAACAGGTGAATCTGTTCACCTTATTGAACGTCCAAAAGAATTTGTTCCTCGGCTATGGTGAAGATCGCCATATCGTTTTCCGATGATTTAGACCGGGAGCTTAAAAACATCGGCATTCTATGATTATTGTCTGTGACTCGGCATTTTGAACCCGTCCTACTCCAATACCCGCCCCATAAGGACGCCCATGGCGCTGGCCATCATCAGGCCCCGGGTCCAGCCGCTTGAGTCGCCAAGGCAGTGGAGGCCGGCAATATTGGTTTCAAGGTTACTGTTCAGCTTGATGCGGTTGGAATAGAATTTAAGTTCCGGGGAGTACAACAATGTTTCTGCGCTGGCAAAACCGGGGACCACAATGTCCAGGGCTTCAATAAAATTGATGATGTTGATCATGGCCCGGTAGGGCATGGCGGAGGTAATGTCGCCGGCAACCGCATCGCTTAAGGTGGGCTGCACGGTGCTCCGTTCCAGCTCATCCTGCCAGGTCCGCTTGCCATCCAGAATATCCCCGTAACGCTGAACCAGGATATGCCCGTTCCCCAGCATATTGGTAAGCTCCCCTATCTTCTGCGCATAGGCAATGGGCTGGTTAAAGGGGTTGCTGAAATTATGGGAACTGAGGATCGCAAGGTTAGTATTCCGGGATTTCATTTCCTTATAGGAATGGCCGTTTACCACCGCCAGGTAATTATCATAATTTTCCTGGCTTACGAAACCGCCGGGATTCTGACAGAAGGTGCGCACCTTATCCTTGAAGGGCTTTGGATAACCGACAAGCTTTGATTCGTAGAGGGCCTTGTTTATCTCTTCCATGATTTCGTTCCGCAGTTCTACACGGACACCGATATCCACAGTACCGCTTTCGTGCATGATGTCATGTTCCCGGCAGATTTTTTCAAGCCAGTCCGCGCCCCGGCGTCCCGCAGCCACAATGGTAACCGGGGCAAGGACATCAAAAGATTCGGTCTTGCCGGCTTCGTGGGCCTGCACGCCCTTACAGATATTGTTTTCCAGGATCAGGTTGGTGCATTCGGTCCCGAATAAAAACTCAACCCCCTTGTCGATAAGCCAGGCCTGAATGCTGTGGTATAACTCCTGGGCCTTTTCGGTCCCCAAATGCCGGATGGGGCAATCCACCAGTTTCAGTCCCGCCTTGATGGCCCGGCGGCGGATATCTTTTATTTTTTCATCATTACCAAGCCCTTCTACCGCTGTTACCGCGCCGAATTCAAGGTAGATGCCGTCGGTGTAACCGATCAGTTCCTGGGCGGCGGCCCTGCCGATAAGGTCCGGAAAATCGCCGCCTACCTCGCAGCTTAAGGAAAGCTTGCCGTCCGAGAAAGCGCCGGCGCCGGAAAAGCCCGTGGTGATATGGCAATAGGGTTTGCAGTTCATGCACTTCTTTGTATGAATCTTCGGGCAGGCCCGGTTTTCAATGGGGCTGCCCTTTTCCATGATCACGATTTTCTTTTGCTTCTTGAGGGATCCGTTCCCCCCGCGCCGAATCAACTCCAGGGCAGTGAAGATACCCGCCGGTCCCGCACCGATTATCAATATATCACAGTTCATGTGCTTCTCTCTTTTGCCAAAATGCGTATAACGGCATAAGGTCTTAGCCCAAATTTTCTATACAATTTGTTATCATCTGCCCCGCCAAATGGGCCATATATTCCGGGGTTTCGGGCATGCCCTTTTCAAACCAGTGCCGCAGCATGGCCATGGCGCCAAAGGCCATAAAATCATAGTAGTAATCAAAATATTCTTCTTTCCATTTGGTATATAACTGACGGAATTCAGCCTTCCCCCGGGGGCGGCTCATTTCAATGATCCTGCTGAGGAAATTGGTTTCCTTGGAGTGGAGTATGGCCTTGAAAAATTGGGCGTTCTCCTTGATGTACTTGAACAGGTCCAGCAGGATGGGCATCCCCATTACCTGGGAATTTTCCTTATAGTTGGCAATGTGCAGGCTGAACTCGCTCATCACTTCCCCTTCGATCTGTCCGAAGAGATCATAGATATCGGTATAATGCAGATAAAAGGTTCCCCGGTTGATATCCGCCAGATTCGATAATTCACTGACTGAAATATCCTTGATGTCCTTTTCGGCCAGCAACTGTATCAGCGCCTGCTTGATAAGTCCCTTGGTTTTGCGGGCCCGCCGGTCGTCAATAGAATTTTCCACTTTTTCACTACGCTCCTATTTACAGCCTGGAAGACATTACAAGAACTATAATAATTGACTTACTATTATTAATCAACACCCTGTACAGTAATTGACAAAGCTCTAATAATAGCGATACTTCTGTTCCTTGCTGCTAAAACTCGATGATCGTATCCAGGGCAAGCCGGATCATTTCACCCAGGCTTTGTTCCCGTTCCTCACTGGACAGTATCTCCTCGACAAAGGGTGAATCGGAAACCACCGTAAGGGCCAGCGCACGGGCCCGGTATTTGGCGGCGATGGTATAGAGCAGGGCGCTTTCCATTTCGACACCCAGGACCCCGTACCTGGCCCAGTTCTCCTCTCCAACGTAGGGTTCGCGGTAAAACATATCGCTGGATCGTATCAGCCCGACATGGTGGGGTATCTTCCGCTCCACCGCCTTTTCGTAGGCCCTGTTCAGGAGCTCAAAATCGGCGATGGGGGCATAGTCCCCGGAAAAGGCCTTGCGCAGAAAACCGTTATCCGTGCAGGCCCCCTGGGCGATCAGGATGTCCCGTATTTTAACCTTTTCCTGACAGCTCCCCGCAGTGCCGACCCGGATCAGGTTTTTTACGCCGTAAAATTTGATCAGCTCCGTTACATAGATGGAAAGGCTGGGCATACCCATGCCGGTTCCCATGACGGAAATCCGCTTGCCCTTGTACTGACCGGTAAAGCCCAACATGCCCCGCACATCGTTGAAGCATACCGGGTTTTCAAAAAAAGTCTCCGCTATATATTTTGCCCGCATGGGATCGCCGGGAAGCAGGATGCTCTCCGCAATTTCCCCCTCAAGGGCCCTGTTATGTGGTGTAGGAATACTACTCATGCTCCACCTCCTAAATAAATTCGATCAGCGTATCCAAGGCCAATCCGATCATGTTTCCCAGGGATTGTTCCCGTTCATCCGCAGTCATGTTGCGGCCCCCGACTTTAACATCCGAAACGGTTACCATTGCCAGAGCCCGGGCGCCGTACTTCTTCGCCAGGGTATAGAGCGCGGCGGCTTCCATTTCGCCGCCCAGTACGCCGTATTCCTTCCACCGTGAATCCCGGAAATCCTCTTCCCGGTAAAACATATCCCCGGACATGATGTTCCCGAAGTGGGCGGTAAGCCCCTTCTGCTTTGCCTTAAGCCAGGCGCCCCGAAGCAGGTTAAAATCCGCCAGGGGGCAGTAGGTGCCGGGGAAAACATGATTGTTAAAATCACTGTTGCAGCAGGCGCCCTGCCCCACAAGGATGTCCCCTATCCCGAAATTGTCCTGCACCCCGCCGCAGGTTCCAACCCGGATAAGGTTTTCCACACCGTAGTCCTTCATAAGCTCGGTGGCATAAATGGAAATCGAGGGGATGCCCATGCCGGTTCCCATCACCGAAACCTTCTTGCCCTTGTAATCGCCGGTAAAGCCCAGCATGCCCCGCACACGGTTAAAGCAAACCGCTCCGCCAAGGTAGTTACCGGCGATGTATTCGGCCCGCTTGGGGTCCCCGGGCAGCAGAATGCCCTTGGCAATCTCGCCGGGTTTGGCAGAAATATGTATACTCATGTTACTCCTCCGGAGCCTGCGGAGCAGACCCCTATATCTATTTCAAAGCCGTAAGACTCCGCCGGCGCCACCATCAGGCGCAACTCCTGCAGACCCTGGGGTAGTAATGCTGCGGACCGGTCAGGTACAGGCACTGTTTTTTCATCCCGGCCTACTCGGAAGATATATAAGCTTTGCCGGCTGCCCGGGGCGCCTGGGGATTCCGGGAGGTCAGGATCAGCATAAATATGGTAAACACATAGGGCATCATCTTGTAGACCTCGGAGGGCAGGTTCAGGGAGACCAGGAAGGGAATCGCCGAATAGGCGGAGGAGATACTTTTTGCCAGACCGAAAAGCAGGGCGGAGTAGAAAATTTTGTGGGGCCGCCACTGTCCAAAGACCAATACCGAAAGGGCCAGGAAGCCGTAGCCCGCCACGGTGCCGGTAAACACATTGGAGGTGGGCACCACAAAGATAATGCCCCCCATACCCGCCAGAAAACCGGAGATAAGCACCCCCGCATAACGCAGGTGCTTTACGTTGATACCCACCGCCGCAGTAGCCTGGGGGTATTCCCCGGAGGAACGGAGCCGCAGGCCGAAACGGGTTTTGAACACCACATACCAGGAAACAAGCATGATGATAATACCCAGATAAGTGGTAATGTAGGCATTCTGAAAAAACATCCTGCCGATCAGGGGGATGTCCCCCAGAACAGGAACCTTGGTAAGCATAAAGGTGTTCTTGAAGGGGATGCGCATACTGTCAAAAATAATCCGGGCAAAGAATATGGACATTGCGGGGGCGATAAGGTTAAGGGCGATACCGCTGATCATCTGGGAGGTACCCAGGGTTACTGCGGAGAAGGCGTGGGGAAGAATAAAGATCATCCCCGAAAGGCCGGCGATCAGCAGGGCCGCCAGTAACTGGCTCTGCCCGGACCAAAGCCCCTGGGTCTTGTTGAGAAAAACCGTAGCCACAAAGGCGCCGGCGATCATGGTTCCGTCCAGGGCGATATTCACAATACCGGAACGTTCGGAGAACATACCCCCCAGGGCTACCACCATCAGGGGAATTACAAAGTACATCATCTGCTGGACTAAAAAATAAAATACCGTCATTCCTCTGCATCTCCCTTTCGCTTACGGATCACTTTAACATGGAAGCGCTTAATCGATAAACGGATCAGCGCAACAAAGGCGCTGCAGTAGATAATCGCCCCGGTAACAATACTGACAATTTCCGGCACATAGCCGAACACCTGCAAGTTGCTGCCCCCGACGGTTATATAGGCGACAAAGAGACCGGTAAAGATAATACCAATCGGATTTCCCACGGCTAAAAGGGATGCGCTCATACCGGTCATGGGAGCTGCGGGGATCGAATCTACCACCGACATGTAGTTGCCCGCCGAAGACAGATACCAGAAGCCCCCCGCAATGGCCGGCAGGGCCCCGGCGATAGCCATGGTCATTATGGCGTTCTTCCGTGCGTTGACCCCAACGTAGGAGGCGGCGTCCGCATTATAACCGCAGAGCTTAATCTCATACCCAAAGGTCGTTTTATTGAGGATGTAATAAATGACAATAGCCAGGATTAGGGCGACTACTATCCCCAAATCCACCCCCGAATGGGGAAAAATCTTGTCAAGCCCAATACGGGGAATCACCGCGTTGGGGCCCACCTGCATGGACCGGTTGCCGTAAGAATCGTAGATGGTCCGCTGTATCAGCATGTTCACCGTATAAAGGCCGATGTAGTTCAGCATAATACTGACCACCACTTCGCTGATGCCGAAAATCGCGCGCAAGGCGCCCAGAATGGCGCCCCATAAAGCGCCTGCAAGGATGGCGCAGATCAGGGCCAGGGGAACCAGAATGAAGGGCGGAAGATGGGCCAGTCTTACCCCGATAAGACAAACCATATAGGAGCCGACGATGAACTGGCCGCCGACGCCGATGTTGAACATCCCCCATTTACCGGCGAAGGCCACTGAAAGGGCGCAGATAATGAAGGTGGTACCATAGTAGAGCACCGCGCCGATGTTGGTGCTGCCATTGGTAAGGGGACTGGTAAGCAGCCGGACAAAACCCGGCAGGGCGAATTTCGGGTTTGCCACGATAAGAACAATGAGTCCAAAAAGCAGGCCCAGCACAACCCCCACCAGGGAAGCGTAGATTGAATAAATTTGATCTGTTACCTTTTGTTTCCTCAAATCATTCATGTTTGCCCCCGCTCCTCCTGGAACCCGCCATGTATAATCCCAGCTCCTGTAAACTGAGGTTCTTCGGATCGAGGTCATCGGCAACCAGTTCGCCGTTATGAATAACCATTATGCGGTCTGATAATCCCATTACTTCATCAAGTTCCAGAGAAACCAGCAGAACCGCCTTGCCGGCGTTGCGCTGGATCACCAGATAACGGTACACCGATTCAATGGCCCCCACGTCCAGGCCCCGGGTGGGCTGCACGGCGATGACCAGATCGTGGGGCCGCTCCAGTTCCCGGGCCAGGATCACCTTTTGCTGGTTCCCCCCGGAAAGCCCCCCCGCCAGGGAATCCACCCCGGCGCTGCTGCGGATATCGTATTTTTCGATAAGCCCTTCCGAATACTGCCGTATGGCCTCGTCCTGTAAAATTCCCCTTGCGCCGAACTGGGGCTCAAAGTACTGCTGCAGGACCACGTTATAGGCCATGTTATATTCCATCACCAGGCCGTACCGCTGCCGATCCTCGGGGATGTGGGAAAGGCCGTGGGTATTGCGGTAACGCACGGTCTTGCTGCCGATGTCTTCCCCGTTCAGTTCGATGATCCCGGCGGCTTTGGTCAGGCCGGTCAGGGCCCCCACCAGTTCGCTCTGGCCGTTGCCGTCTACACCGGCAATACAGGCGATTTCCCCGGAACGGACATCGAAGGAGACATTGGTTACATTGTTCTTTTTAAGGATAGGATCATACACCGTAAGGCTGCGCACCGACAGAACGGGCTTGCCCATTTCGTGGGGGCCGCTGCCCTTGTCCACGGTGAGCAGCACCTTCCGCCCCACCATCATCTCCGCCATTTCCTCACTGGTGGTATTGGCAACATCCACGGTGCCGATGGTCTTTCCCCGGCGCAGTACGGTACACCGGTCGGCAACCCGCTTGATCTCCTCAAGCTTGTGGGAAATGAACAGGATCGTCTTGCCGTCCGCCGCCAGCCCCTTGATAATGTCGATCAGTGCGTCAATTTCCTGGGGAAGCAGAACGGCGGTGGGCTCGTCAAAAATAAGGATATCGTTTTCCCGGTACAGCATCTTTAAGATTTCAGTACGCTGCTGCATACCTACGGTAATGCCGGAAATGACGCTGTCCGGATTGATGGGCAGGCTGAACTGTCTGCTCAAGTCCATCACCCGGGTGCGGGCGGAAGAGGGATCAAAGAAGCCGTGCTTCATGGGCTCCACACCCAGCATGATGTTTTCCAAAACAGTAAAATTGTGCACCAGTTTAAAATGCTGGTGCACCATACCTATTCCGAAATTGTTGGCGTCATTGGGATTCTGGATGGGAGCAGGTTCTCCGTTGATAAGGATCGTCCCCGAATCGGCCCGGTAAATCCCGAAGAGGGTACTCATCAGGGTTGATTTTCCCGCTCCGTTTTCCCCAAGGAGGGCATGAATCTCCCCCTTTTTTATGCGCAGGGTGATATCATCGTTTGCGACCAGATTACCGAACCTTTTGGTCATGTTGAGCATCTCAACGGCATACTCCGCCACAATCCCTCCTTATCAAACAGGAACGCCAAATTACATTACAGAAACTTTAACCACCTTGGTGGGGATTTCATTGGCGGCCTTATAATCGTTGTTATGGGGAATTTTGTCAGCCAGGCCGTCCTCATTGGCAACCAGTTTCTTAAACAGGGTATCGTATTCCGCCTTGGTGAATTTCTTGAACCGGAATGCATCGCCATCCAGGGCCAGGCCTACGCCGTCTTCCTTTGCGGTTAACGTAACCTTGGTACCGCCGGGGAACGTGCCGTCCTTCCATTCCTGAAGGGCCCGGTAGGTAGCGGTCCGCAGATTCTTCATCGCCGAGGTAAGCACCGTCGGGGATTCCCCTGACTGGTCCACGTCAACACCGATAACGATCTTGCCGACCCCGGTCTGCTGGGCGGCGGCCATTACCACATTGCCAACCCCGCCGGCTGCGGCGAAGATGGCCTCGGTTCCGCTGCCGTACCAGGAGGCGGCAAAGGTCTGATTTTCCGGGGAAGGATCAAAGTTACCCACATAGTGATATTTGATGGTCACGCTGCCGGGAGCCAGCCCCAGTTCCTGGGCCGCCAGATCGGCGCCGTATATAAAGCCGTAACCAAAGCGGATTACCGCAGGCACCGCCTGTCCGCCGAGGAAGCCGATATTCCGTAAGCCCTCTTTTACCGCCGCATATCCGGCGAGAAAGCCCGATTCATTCTCGGCAAAATAGATTGCATGGGTATTCTTGCCCATAGCGTAGGTTTTATAGTCCGGGGTGTGGGGTTCATCGTCCAATACCACCATCTTTACATCCGGGAACCGTTCCTGGCCGATATACACGGCGTTGCCCCAGGGGAAACCGGGCATTACCAGGATCTCGGCGCCGCTGTTTACCGCCAGTTCCAGGGCGTCCACCATGCTGGAGATGGAATCCGCTGCGGCTTTGAAGTAGGTACAGGGCATATCATTGTCCGCCGCAAACTTCTTCATCCCTTCCCAGGCGCCCTGGGTGAATGAACGGTCGTCAATATCGCCGTTAATACCAAGCACCACCGCCATCTTCGCGGGCCCACCGGCAACGGCCCGCCCGGAAGCGGAGGCGGAATTGCCGCCCTTGCCGGAACAGGCCGCCAGGGCCAGGATCGACAGGGCAAGCAGGGAAAAAAACCGGGTATACTTTTGCATTATGATTCCTCCTAAAAAATCTTTACTTATTCTAGCAGTGAAAAAATACTATAGCAAGTATTTTGCCGAAAAAGTGAGGAATTTTAATTTTTAGAATCGGGCCGGCTCAGCGCCAGGATCAGCATCAGCGCCGCAACGCCCAGGGCGCTCAGGGACTTCTTCCCCGGGAAAAGCACCACCAGGACGTACATAAGGACCGCAATAGCCAGCACAATCCATTTCATTTCCATAAAGCCCCCCTTTGAGCCGAAACAACGCCTTAAACCCGGCGTTTTTGCCGGTTCTGTGCGGATAAAAAAAGACCCTTCGTATAAGACCCGCCTTAAGCGGAAATTCTTATACGAAAGGTCTTGTTTCTTCAGTATTCTGAAGCCGCAGTGCCAGGCGTACCAAAAACCCGTCTCAGGCTTTATAATACACCGGTTGTTGGCCGCTGCGCGTGTAACTACTCCCCTTTCGGTTTTTCAACTATAAAACACCGGTACGGTTATGTCAAGACAGTATTAAAATAATGAGCTTATTTTATTCTATACTCATACACGCTTCCGGTTCCCCAACTACCTACATATAAGGTGTTTCCATGTATTAGTAACGCAACACAACCACTTATGCCATCAACTACAATTCTTGTTGAGCCGTTTTGTGAAAGTATACGCACACATCCGTCTCCATTATCAGCGGCAAAAATTTCATTCTGCAAACTAATGTCAATGCCGACTCCCGGTCTTCCAAAATCATTGGAAAAAGGTCTAACTGTTCCGTCAGCAAATACTTTGATAATGCTGCCCCCGTAGTTCGTG
>BNVE01000018.1 GCA_025997875.1 Spirochaetia bacterium | reverse complement strand
TGCTGGGAGCCGGGAGATTACTGGGGGCTTTAACGAAAGCATAAGCGAAAAGAGCCGCCAGGGGGCAAAAAGGGACTCGGAAACGCTAGAGGCTCTGATGTTTCCGAACAAAACGGCTGCGTCCAGGAATTGGGCGGGTAACATTAGGCATATTTCAAGATATAGAACTGTTTGAGGCTTAGTTTTCGGACGGTCTGGGGGGGGTAAATGATACTGTAGAACACCGCTTCTTGTCAAGTAGTCTTTTCATATAAGCTCTCCTTTTTATGCATTTAAAAGGAATAAAGACAGAGACCTTTAAGTACACACCTAAATATTACCACATTAATAATTAATTGTCCAGAATTTTCTTAAAAAAATCACAAATTTTAATAAAATTCGCGTTTTTTTTCATAGCCGCCCGATTTCTTCCCCGTTTAAACCGGTAATTTCTTGAATCATGTCCGCAGAAAGTCCACGATGTATATCTATGGTTATTGTAACGCGGTCCGGTCTTCGCGGCGGCTTGAGAAAGAGGCCAAACGGAACCTGGAGTTGATGTGGCTGTTGAACAAAACGCTGCATCTGTATACGAAAGACTATATAGCCATAGACGGGAGCAAGTTCAAGGCGGTGAATGCGAAGGACCGGAACTTTACGCAGAGCAAACTCGATGACCGGTTGGAGAGGATAGACTGCCATATCACCGAATACCTGCTGATGCTGGATACGGAAGACAAAGAAGAAGGTATCTTTTATTGAAGGAAAAAGAAAAAGTAACCGGTGAACTATCGCTCACCTTAGCCGCCAGGGGCAAAAAGGGACTCGGAAACGCTATAGGCTCCGATGTTTCCGAACAAAACGGCTGCGTCCAGGAATTGGGCGGGTAACATTAGGCATATTTCAAGAATAGAACTGTTTGAGACTTAGTTTTCGGACGGTCTGGGGGGGGTAATTTGTTATAATATAAGGAATTACATGCATTTGCTGCGGCAATGGTATCGTCATTTTTATCACCCCTTTCTATATCAGATTCTTTACTAAGAATATACCACAATCAATAATCAATTTAAAAAAGCAACCATGTTATGTTGCTAAGTTTATAATGCCACGCCAGGCGCCTTTGCGCGTTTACCCACCTACGGCGAGTTTTTCATGGACAAGATCGTTAATTATAGCCGTTTGACTCTTGTGCATCGCCACCGCCTGGGAACGCAGGTATTCTATAACGTCCCGATCCACGTTTTTTAACAGCAGCGTATTTCGGACCTCTCCGGGCTTTATACCCTGTTTTAAAAGGTTCGGCCCCAGCTCAAAAGTGTTTTCGGTATAGTATTTGTCCAAACGCACACATTCCGCATCGGTCATCCCGGTCTTTATTTCAATGTCTGTCATATGGTTTAATCCTCCTCAAACTGTGCCAAAAATTGGCTTCGACATGGCATAGCGTGAAACACGTTTACGCTATCTTCTCCGATTTCATTATACAATATTTCGACAGGGTTTGCATTCGTGTCAAATCCCAAAAGTATGAACACGTTATCACGCTCATCATAGATGCCCATGTAACGGCAGGTTTCAAAGGCATGACGAATATCCGCTTCCGTAAGGTTGTGCTGAAAGGCGCTTTCCCGAAAGAAGAATTCATATTCCATGAGTAATTATACCGTCCCTCATCATACGTACAAACATACCCCTATTTCGGAAAATTGATCAGCGGTTTCCTCGGCAACGCCGGATCAGCAGGTTTTGCGCCCCCGGCGGGTTTTTCACCCTTTTTGGCGGCGCGGCTTTTTGTCGTTCCCGGTACTATGGGCTTTAGCGCCCCCGGCTTTGCCGCAGAGTTTCCGCCTACGGCCGGTTTTGCGGCAGGGGCCTTTGCCCCCGGCCTTGCTGGCCCGGCCTTGAGTTCCGCGAAGTACTTGAGGGTTTTTACCACCTGGACGGCGTAGGATGCCTCGGTGTCGCAGGGGGCGGCGATTTGGACCTGAAACAGCTCTTCCCCGACAGGGATGACCGGGCCGGGGCTGCCTCCTTGAGTGTTCAGGGCCCGGTTAAGGGTCTCCGGGCTAATGTGCCTACCCTTGACCACAGCCGCAATTAAAGCGGCGGAACCGGTGCCCAGGGCAAGGGCGGAACCGGCCAAACGGCCCTGCAATTCGGGGAATAGGCGGCCCAGGGCGGCGGCAACGGCCTTGCCATCCATACCCCCGGCGCCCTTTTCGGCGTTGATTATTGCCGATTGGATGGGGGCAAAAGCGTTCAGGGCCTTGACCAGGGGGGCAAGGCTGCTGAGGGCAGGGGAGGCGGCGAAGACGATCCGGTCCGCGGGGGCTATGGTTTTTTCGTTTATCCCGTAGACGATGGCGGGGAAAGGAGTATCAAGACCGGTATAAGCGGTATAATCGACCGCAGGGGGCGTAAGGAGGACTTTTTTTGCGCCGGCGGCAAGATGGGCGGCGGCCTGTTCCTTTAAGGCGGCGCGGCCGGTGCAGTCCAGGACCACATCTACCTTAAGCCGCTTCCAGGGGAGCCCGGCAGGATCGGTTTCAGCAAAAACCTTGATCTTTTTACCCCTCAGACTGATAAAATCTGGGCCGGAATCCACCAAATTCGGAGGGAAACCCTGGGAAGTCTCGTATTTTAAGAGATAGGCCAGGATATCCGGCTTGACGCTATCGTTGATGGCGGCAATTTCAAAGGTCTTATCGCCTAAAAGCTTTGAAAAAACAAGCCGTCCAACCCGCCCAAACCCGTTAATCGCAATATTAACAGCCATGGTATACACACCTCTCCTTGAATCTTCACCTAATATATCAAAAAAATAATTGAAATTTAATAGTTATTTTTCGGTTTTTTGCAAATATTTTGCTTTTATTTAATAATATGGACATCGAAAAATGTCTTGCCGCCGGCATGAACGACCATGTGGGCAAGCCGCTGGATATTGGGCAGGTGGTGGAGAAATTGCATAAATACCTGGCTTAACAGATGAAGGGCATTGTCTACATAATGTCACTCATGCCCCGTCGAGACCCGCATTTGTTTGGCAAGGTTCTCGCCCCTAAGCCGGTATTTGTAAATGGGGATATGCCGTTCAGTTTGCTTTAAGCAGAATACTCTTCCACTGCCAGACCACCGGCCCCTGTTTTATCCGTTCCCGCATCAGTTCTTCCGCACGGGCAAAGTCCTTTTTCCCCAGGGCCTTGCCGATAAAGGACCCCCAGCGGGAATGGTCCTGGTCGAACCAGGCGGACAGGTCCCGCTCGGTGATGAGCCGTTCTTCCCTTTGATCCAGACTGGTCAATGTGACGGTAAAACCCGCGTCCTCAAAGGCCGCTTTCAGGGTGTCCCCATCCCAGGTCCAAAGTCCGCCTTTGGCCGCCGGGCCGCCGGATTCGGCAAAGAAGGATTCCTCCGCTTCCCGCAGCTTTTGTATAAGGTCCGTGCCGGCGGCAGCCTTGCCGGTATCCCCGGCTGTGCCGGACGCGTCAGGGCCCGGGCCTTTTGCGCCGCCGGCCCCCGCAGCCAGTATGCGGGATATCCGTTCGCCCAGCCGGGGAGGGGACTGGAGGATGACCAGATCGCCGCCGGGGGCCAGGAGCTGCCGGGCCTGTCCGGCAAAGGTTCTGAAGGATTCGGCGGGATTTATACCGGCGTTTTTTGCCCCTGCGTTTTTACCGGAGGCGGATGCTTTACCGCCATTGGCTACGCCGGGGGCAGCGCCGCTTAAAATCCTGCGCCAGGGTTCGCGGGCAAAGATGTGGTCAAACGCGGCGGTGGAGAACCATTCTTCGGCCCGGGCCGGGTCCGGGAGCATGCCCGTGGGGCAGAGGGCGATTTGGGGCTGCTCTATTTCGTCCAGGGTTGTGGCATAGCCAAGGAGGGTGTCCCTGGCGGCATCGTTGTCCACCAGGGCGGCGGTGAGGCCCTCGGGTGTGCGGCGGAGGCTTTCCCAGAGGAGGATGCCGTCGTTGGCGGCGGCGATGAGGATACGGTCGTGGCCCCTGATGGGGGATTGGCCCAGGATGGCTTCCCGGTCGGAGAGGAGCAGACTGCTGCGGCCCGATTCGAGCCGTTTGAACCAGCCTTCCCGGCCTTTGGATACGGCGGACCAGGTAAGGACCTCCGCGTCAGCGGCGGCAAGATTGGCCCCGTCCCCGCTCGCCCCCAGTATGATCGCCGCCTGGAGTTCCCGTTTCCGTAAGACCTCTTCCCGGATTTTGCCCTCGTAGCCCATCCGGGAGGGCATGTAGAAAATCTTGCCCATCAGGGCCGAGGGAAGGTACTGCTGGGCGGCCCAGTGGTCCCGGTAGGCGTGGGGGTACACGTAGCCTTCCCCATGACCGAAACTTTCGCCGTCCCGGCTGGCGTCCCGCAGGTGGTTGGGCACCTCCGCGTCCTCCTTTTCCACCTCCTTCATCACATCGAAGAAGTTCATGGTGGTGTTGGATTTGGGGGCCGTGGCCAGGTAGAGGCAGGCGTGGATAAGGGGAAAGTTGCCCTCGGGAAAGCCGATGCGGTCAAAGGCCTCGGCGCAGGAGATCACCACCCCCAGGGCATGGGGGTCCGCAAGGCCCACATCTTCGCTTGCCAGGATGATCATCCGCCGGAAGATGAAGCTGGGGTCCTCCCCGGCGCGGATCATCTTGGCAAGCCAGTAGAGGCTGCCGTCGGGGTCGCTGCCCCGGACGCTTTTGATAAAGGCGCTGATGGTGTCGAAGTGGTAGTCTCCGTCCCGGTCGTAGAGCAGGGCCCGGCGCTGGATGCTCTCCTCGGCGGCATCCATGGAGACCCGGATCTCCGCGCCCTCAGGCGGGGGCCAGTGGGGGACCGCCCGGGCCGCCGCTTCCGCGGCCGCAGGGGCGCCGTTTTCCGGAGGGATCGAGGTTTCTATGGCCAGTTCCAGGGCGTTAAGGAGGCTCCGGGCATCCCCTCCGGCTACTTCCACCAGATGATCCAGGGCCCCTTCTTCAAAGCTGACCTGCCATTTGCCGTATCCCCGCTCTTTGTCGGCCAGGGTGCGGCGGGCGGTTTCCTTAAGGTCCTCCGCCGTGAGGGGTTTGAGCTGGAAGACCCGGCTCCGGCTGACCAGGGCCCGGTTTACCTCGAAGAAGGGGTTTTCCGTGGTGGCCCCCACCAGGATCACCGTGCCGTTTTCCACCCAGGGGAGGAGGGCGTCCTGCTGGGCCTTGTTCCAGCGGTGGACCTCGTCCACAAAGAGGATGGTCCGCTTGCCGTAGAGCCTGCGCCGCTCGTCGGAACGGTCGATGGCCTCCCGGATGTCCTTGATACCGGACAGCACCGCGTTAAGGCTTTCAAAAGCCGCCCGGGTGGTGTTGGCGATAACCCGGGCCAGGCTGGTTTTACCTGTCCCGGGGGGTCCGTAAAAGATGAGTGAAGAAAGCCGGTCCGCCTGTATGGCCCGCCGCAGGAGCCTGCCGGGGCCCACGATGTGGTCCTGACCGACGATGTCTTCCAGCATCCGGGGCCGCATCCGGTCCGCCAGGGGCCTTTGATCGCCGGAAGACCCCGGAGGCTGGGCCCCCCGGGCCGTAAACAGATCGCTCATGGCCTGATACCGGGCCTAATCCCTATTCTTCGCCATTCCACTGCCATCCGTCCCGATTCCGGTATGACCAGACCCCGCTGTCAAGGTTGTTGGTGGTTTTGCCCGTACCCTGGATTGCCGCAAAAAGGATCATCTCAGGATCCACATCCCTGGGGGCCTGGTAGAGAAAATTAATCGGATGGGAACCAATGGTTGATTCATATTTGTCTTTATTGTTGACACTGGAAGGGCTCCCTTCCCCGGGCATTCTCAGCCCCAGCTGAGCGGAAATTAATGCGCCTGATTGGTCCAGAGCTACTTCCCGGTAACCATACTTGACGTTACCCGTACCGGATCGGATCCCCACCAGGAGCAGCCGCAGGTTCGAATTATCCCGGCTTTCCCAGAAGGCAACAGCCCCGGTCACTGCCTGGTTAATATCAGCCTTTACTATTGAATAATTTGACTCTGTTGCGTTAAGAAAATCCCCGTTCCGGGTTATTGCGGTAACCGCAGTCCCGGTCTTAACAAAGGCTACAATATCCAAAAACCGGCCGTTATAGCTTCCTTCTGGACCGGTAAAGGACAAGGGGCCGCTCAGGGATCCCGAGGCAAGATTTGAAGTAGTAAAAATTCCGGCCCCATTGATAGCCAGATAGTACCGGCCCCCGGATTCAACCGCCCCGCTTAAAAGGGCGGTGCCGGTCTTTATCGGTTTAAGGACCCCCCCGGTTTCGTAAAAAACCGCAAATCCCGTATTCCTGGAATTACTCTCATCGGCCTTTCCGCTCCAGCCTGCGGCAAAGAGGGTATTCCCGGCGGCGTAAATTGCCTGAATGGATGAGTATGTCTTCGCCGTTGCATCGGCGGCGGGATCAATGGATATCTTTGTCCAGGAGCTTTGCCCCGTGCCAATCACGAACAAGCTGCCGTCGGCCATGGCAAAGAGCCGATCCGGATGGCCCGTCGTTGTTTCCGTTGCGGCCAGGGCATAAATTCTCCCCCCGGGCTGGGGTGTTTCCTGCTCATCCCAGACCGCTTTGCCAGCCGCGTTTTTTGCGTACCGGTGGAGGTAATCGTTGGCCACATACATGCCCTTTTTACCGGTTTCGTATTCAAAAACCGCAAAATTGCTGGGGACCCCCTTAATTCGGGGCTCAATGGGTTTCACTTCCAGAGAGATCTTGTAAAAAATCGGATCCTGTCCGCAGGATGCCCAAAAAAGGGACAGCGCAAGAAGGGGCAGTACAAGGAAGCATTTTGGCTTTGCAGGGTTCTTTTTCATCATGCATTTCCTCATTTTAAAAGTGGTAACGGGCCGAAAGGGTCGCTTCAAAGAAATTACCAAAGGCCGATTTTGAAGAATCGGAGGTAATCTGGGGTACCCACCACCATGCGGTGTTGAGCCCAAAGGACCAGTCCGGACTAAACCGGAAAAAGGCCGATATGGTCGGCTTGGCAAAGAAGCCCGCATATCCAAAATCCTGGAGTTTCTGGGGGGCTATCCCCAGGCCAATGGAGACGGGGAACTCAAAACGCTTAAACAGGAACTGATACCCAACCCTGGCGTTGATGGGAACAATATACAGCATGTGATCCCCCGCGGTACTGGCAAACATCCCCTGTACTTCGCCGCCCACAAAAACATGGGACCCAAGAAAATAATTATAGGAAAGGGCGCCGGTTCCCCCCACCAGGATTTGGCTTACCCCCGCAAAGAGGGTGTTTGCCGAATTTCCGATAAAAACCGTGGGGATAGTCACCCCTATGGAGATCCCAAAGGTCTGATCCCCCCGGGAATAGAGGTCGGGCATATAACCGCCCCAATCCGATTCGATAGGGATAGGCTCTTCATAATCCGGTTCTTCTTCCTCTTCCTGGGCATTGGCGGGTACAATCCATACCGCCCAAAACAATATACATAAAAAGGCGCAGGCCCTTTGCATACAAAACACTCCTACTCTAATTTAGTATACGAATCAATACCAATAAGTACAACAACTTGCCCGCATTAAGGGTTACCGGAGCTTCCCCAGATTACCGCCGGCCCTCCGCAGGGAGTTCCGGGGGAAGGTCCCCGTTTTGGATGGCCAGGTATTGCAGCAGTATGGGATACTTGGTCAGTAATTCGCCGTACCGGGTCAGCTCGTCAAAACGGAACCGGGCGTCGAACTGCTTTCCCGCTTCCGTATCCATCCCGGCGCTTAAATATTCCCGCTGTTTCGCCAGGTAGTCTTCGTAGACCCCCCGGACCTGCCGGTAAAGGACAAAATCGGGGTAAATTGCCTTGGGGATACGGCAGGAAAGGTTCTCGATTTGGGGAAAGGCCTCTTTTATTTCACCCTCCAGAGCGGGGCTGAGCCCGGCGCCGAGTATGGACTTAAGTTCCCCCTCATCTTCACCCAGAATTTCAAGGCGCCCCAGGATAAAGGCTTCGATGCCGGCGGCAAGGTCCTCTTCAATGTGCCCGAGATCCTCCCCGCTGCCAATGTTTTTTTCCTCAATAAAGGGAATCAGTGAATCGGCCTTGATATTAAAGGAAATGTTCGCGGATACTTCGTAGGAAAAATCCGCCCGAAGCCCCGAAAAAGCGGCGTACACATCCCCCGAGGGCAGTTTGCCCCGGAAAGTAAAGGATTTGTCTACCCGGTTCAGGGTGAATGCCTGAATAGTCACATTGGTGGGTATAAGCTTATACCACACCCAGCGGAATTCCCCCTCCCTGATAAGATGAGGGTCCAGGCCATGGGTCTTTGACCGCATCACCCCATAGGCCCCCGATGGAAGACAAAGCTGGGCCCAGCCGAGAAAAAAACCGGCGCCCCCGACGATCAAAAGAACCAGGAGAACCGCAAAAAATTTCTTCATACCACCTTCCTGCACATTGGACTTGTTCAACAACCCGGTTGGTTGTTGAACAAGTCTTGCAAAATTAAAATTGCAATTTTAAAGACACTTCTATACAATACAATCATAACATGGAGCGCAACGGATGAACATATCCCCTTTCGGGAAAAGTCCTTTTGTCCTTACCCTGCTGAAAGGGGCGGCCTTTTTTTCTTTCGGAATCTGCCTTCTCTCGGTATTTTTATACATTGCCGGAACCAGGCAGGAATTTATGGACAGTACCCAACTGCTGCTGATCCGTTTTTCCATGCTGGGCGGCGCCCTTTCCGCGTTCCTGTCCCTCTATGGGATCATTGCCGACCTCTGCTGCCTTTTCCGCCGGCGTCCCCTTTGCCTGGCCTATCTCTGGGGTGTCGCCGGTTATCTTTTTCTGGGTTCAACCGGGGGCCTTATCGTGGTTTTAGGCTCCCTTATTAGCACCGCAGCGGGAGGAAACCTGTCATGAATCAGGAAAAGCAGTCCGGTTTAAAGCGGCTCTATGCCCTGAGGGGGGCCGCCCAGTGCCTTAATGAGGCTGAGGATATAAGCCTCCAGGTAAGCGCCCTCTACGACGAATTGCTTAGGTCGAACAGCCTCTGTGAAGCGGAGATCGTGTCCGTTATTTTTTCCATCACCCCCGATCTGGACGCAAAAAACCCCTGCGCCGCCCTGCGCCAGGCTGGCCGGGCCCCCGATTTGGCCCTCTTTGCCATCCAGGAAGCCGCCGCCCGTGGCGGCCTGGAACGCACCGTCAGGGCCCTTATCCACTGCTATCTTGACGAAGGCTCCACCCCCCGCCACATCTACCGCAACGGGGCCGAGGTTTTGCGCCCCGACCGGGCGAAGCAGGACGCGTAATCCTGTTTATTGCCGGGAGAACAGCGAGCCCTTGACGCCCTCTATTAAATAGGGTGTATTTACAATAATGAGATATTGCGCATAACCCGTGAACTTTTTACTGCCTTTTAGCCTCAAAAAGAAAAGCTAATTCCTTGTAATACAAAGAATTAGCTTGATGCGGCCAAGAAGACTTGAACTTCCATGGCTCTCGCCACTAGCACCTCAAGCTAGCGTGTCTACCAGTTCCACCATGGCCGCATTAAAAGCATAGATAGTGTAGTTATTTCGGCCTGAAATGTCAAGCCAACAAGTTGGCCGCCAACAATTAAAGCCCCTGGTTATTTGGCTTCCAGCTTCATCAGGTTCCAGACCGTCCGGGTTTCCTGACCCAAACGCCAGAAGCCCACGGCGTTTACCCCCATGTTGGCGTACATGTCCATCCTGCTCGCCAGGGAATAGTCATCCTCGTAGTAGACCTTGACCGAAACGGGGACTTCGTAGTCAAAGGTTGGGATGCCGTTTTCCCGGCGGATTTCGGTGACGGGGTTCTCGTTCTGTATCTTTTCTATGCCTGAATACATATAGGCCTGAGAGGTGGTTTTGTCCCCCCAGGCCCGGCCGTAGAAGGGGATGCCCATGATGAGTTTTTCCCGGCCTATCACCCGCAGGGCATAGTCCGCTACTTTTTTGCACCAGGACATGGAGGCAATGGGGCCGGGGGCGCTGGTGGACCAGTGTTCGTCATAGGCCATGACCAGGATACGGTCCACCAGGGGCTTTATTTTGGCGTAATCGTTGACATCGTTGGCCACCGGCTTTGTCCGGGCGGGGAGGGCGACCGTAAAGGCCTTGCCCTTCAGGCCCGCCCGCAGTTCCGCAAGGAAGGACAGGAAGGCGCCCCCGTCCCGTGCGGGAATACTTTCAAAATCTATCTGAAGGCCGTCGTAGTTCCGGGCGGCGGCAAGCAGGTCCGCGATCAGTTCCTTCCGTTCGGCGCTGCCTTCCATAAGGACAAAATGGGTTAAGGCCCTGCTGTTACAGGCCGCCATCAGGTGGAGGCGGCCCTTAAAGGCGGCGGCTTTTTTCGGGTTCGGGACATCCGTCAGTTTTCCGTAGGAATCGACCTCCGCCCCGGCATACACGATGTCCGAAAGGGGCAGGCCGGGAATCAGGGCGTTCTCCCTGCCGGCTACCAGGTAGCCCCAGATTTCCCCAAAGGATGAAACCGGGAGCGGTTCCCCCGGGGGCGGAATTTCCACCACTTCATCGACGAAGTCATCCTCTTCCTCCTGGATTAGCTCTTCCACAAGCGCAGCGGCTTCATCATCGGCAGGAGGGGGCACGTCCTTTCCCGGTGCGGAAGAGCAGGCGGCAAGGAGCAAAAAGATGGATAATAAGAGGAGCCCGGTTCGGAAATTCACTATTCCTGCATATAACAGGAACCCGATGTACGTCAAGGGTAAAAGAGCCGGGAAACCGTTTGACAAAAAATTACTTATGGAAATATAATAACCATCGGTCATCGAAAGAGGGAATTAATGGGAATACTTGAGCGGAGGGGCCGGGAAAAGGCCGAGCGCAAAAGCCTGATCATGCAATGCACCAAGGAGCTTATCCTGGAATACGGGGTAGAAAAAGTGAGCATGGAGAACATAGCCCAAAAGGCGGAGCTGAGCAAGGCTACCCTGTACCTTTACTTCCCCAGCAAGGATGTACTTTTTAACGAGATTTGCGAAGAGGCGGCCCGGAAATTCAGCGAAGAGGTAAAATCCCGGACGGAGACGGGCATTTCGGGGCTGGATGCGCTCAAGCGGTTTTGGGTAAGCTACCTTGAAATATACGGGGAATCGGAGGACATGATCATCTTCTTTAAGATGCGGCATTTTGTGGCCCCCGCGTCCTCCTTTATCCCGGCGGGGGAAGATCCCGAATCCTCATCCTGCAGTTCCCAGGTGTTTTACTTTCTCCTTAAAAAAATGATAGAACAGGGGATGGACGAGGGGACCTTTGAAGCCGGTACCGACGCCGGCCTGGTGGCCCGGACCATTATTTCCCTTTTTTCGTATACGGTGGAAAACGCCGCCAACATGCCCCGGGGCGCCCGGAAACCCGCCTTGATTATCGGGGAGCTCAGGGATATTTTTCAGGTTATACTCCGGGGGATAGCCCGGGAAGGGATTGATCGTTCCTGTCTTATTTTATCTGAATTGGGATTTGAAAATGGAAGAAACTAAAGCAGAAAATTTTTTACAAAAATTTTTCCGGCGTCCCGTTCTTATTGTGGCGATTATCGGAATCATTACGGTTTTTTTTGCCCTGCAGTTACCCCGTACGGAGCTGGATAATAACAACATCCGCTTTATACCCGAAGATGATGAGGCCCGGGTCATCTCCCGCTATATAGACGATACCTTTGGCAGTTCCAATTTTGTCCTGGTGGGGCTGGAGCGGAAGTACGGCACGGTCTTTGACGGGGACTTCATTAGCCGTATGCAGGACTATATCAAACGGATAGAGGAAATCGAAATCGTGGGGAGCATCAATTCCATGGTTTCTTCCGATTACATTTCCGGCAAGGGCGACACCATTGTCGTAGAAAAACTGGTGGGGGATGATTTTTCCGGAACCCCTGCGGAGACGGCGGAGCTCAAGCGGCGGCTCCTCTCCTGGGACATGTACCGCCGGGCCCTGATCTCCGATGATTTTACCGCCACCCAGATACTGGCGCCCCTGGAAATTGACGCCGAGGATGCGGGAAAGCCCGAAGTGGTGGACAGCTTTATCCAGATACGGGACATAGCCCGGGAGATGTTTGACGGCATGGCGGAGGTGTACGTCACGGGGCTCCCGGTGATCAGCGCCACCATCAACGAGGCGATGCGCGCGGACCTGGTGCTCATGATACCCCTGGTGATCCTGGTGGTACTTCTGGTGCTCTTCTTTTCCTTCCGCCGCTTTACCGCAGTGGTCCTTCCCCTGCTGACGGTGCTGATAGGGGTGATCTGGTCTGTAGGGGCCATGCCCCTCTTTGGGGTGCAGCTTTCGGTTATTTCCACGGTCCTGCCGGTTATCCTGGTGGCGGTGGGCAGCGCCTACGGCATCCATGTGGTAACCCACTACATTGAAGATATGAACCTCAAATCCGAAATAAGCGCCGATGAACACCGGGAACTGGTCTTTGCCCTGCTGCGGAAGATCGGCAAGGCGGTGTTCCTGGCGGCCCTTACCACCTTTGTGGGCTTTGCCTCCTTCTGTTTTACCTCGGTGCTCCCCATCCGGGAATTCGGTTACTTTTCCAGCTTTGGGGTTTTTGTCTCCTTCATCGTGGCCGTGACCCTGATCCCGGCGCTGCTCCTTATCCGGGGACCCAGGCCCATGCGGGCCGTGGTCAACCCAAGGATAGGTGATGCGCCTGAGGAGACAGCGGACCCCCTTAGTAATGTTATTGCCGGGACCTTCCTGGGCATTACCCGGAGGAAACGCTTTGTCCTGTTCCTCACGGTCTTGGTGGTGGTAGCTTCCATCTTCGGCGTATCAAGGGTGATCATCGACAATATCTTTGTGGAATATTTCAAGACCACCACCGACATATCCCGGTCCGACCGTTTTATCCGGGAAAAATTTGCCGGCTCCAAGGTGG
This sequence comes from Spirochaetia bacterium, assembly GCA_025997875.1. Taxonomy (GTDB): domain Bacteria; phylum Spirochaetota; class Spirochaetia; order Treponematales; family Breznakiellaceae; genus BNUT01. The sequence continues at coordinate 29,096 of BNVE01000018.1, read as the reverse complement.
TAAGCATCGTGGCGGAGGCGGAGAATACCGAAACCCTGCTGCACCCCGACAGCTTGGGGGCCATGGAAAACCTTAACCGGTATCTGGAACAGCGGGTAAACCTGGTGGGCAAGGCCATGGGCTTTACCGATTTAGTGAAGCGGATAAACCAGGTTTTTAATGTTGATGAAAGCCCCGAGGGTATTAAAGAGCGCAGTATTACTGCCAATGCCCCGGATAGTGATTTTGGTTTTGGTTTCGGGGATGATTCGGGGGACGGGGGCTTCGGTTTTGATGATTTTGGCTTTGACGAAGCCGGCACTTCCGGCGGGGGTGATGATTCTGCCTTTGCGGAGAATATTCCCACCGGGGGAGCGGCTGCGGCGTCCCGGGTTTATACCATGGGGGAACTCCTTGCGCTGCTGGAGGGGGCCGCAAGTTCCGGGAACAACCGGTCCCTGGATGCCAATGAACTTATCCGGGAACTGCAAAAGCAGGTCAATTACAACGGCGCTTCTTATTATGAAATTCCCCTTATCCCTGAACGGTACGGAAAAACACGGTCGGAAGAATTGCAGCAGCTGGTATCAAATTATCTGATCCTCCTTTCGGGAAACATTGATAACTACGCCAACGATCCCCTGGAACCGACGGCGGTAAAAACGACGGTGCAGCTCCGTACCCTGGGGGAGGGAGATACCGGTTTGGTGATTAAGGAAATTAATCAATATGTGAAGGAAAATTTCCCCAAAAACATTAAGACTACCGTGGGGGGAAGCGCCCTGGTGGAGGCGTCCCTTAACCGGCTGGTGGTTCAGTCCCAGCTTATATCGGTACTCACATCCCTCCTTATGGTGTTCATCATCGTCGCCGTTTCCAATAGATCCTTTGCGGCGGGGATTTTCGGTATTGTGCCCCTTTCCATTTCCATTGTGATCAACTTTGCGGTGATGGGCTTTTTGGGGATCAAGCTCAACATCGGTACTTCCATGGTGGCCAGCGTGTCCATTGGTATCGGCATCGATTATACGATCCACTATATCGAAGCCTATAAACGGGAGTACCGGGCCGGCGGGGGCAAGGGGGATTACCTCAGGCGGACCTTTGCAAGCTCCGGCAAGGCGATTATGATCAACGCCGTTTCGGTGGGCGCGGGTTTTGCGGTGCTCATCCTTTCCCGGTTTGTGATGCTGGAACATCTGGGGCTCCTTATTGCCCTTACCATGGCTACCAGCGCCTTTGTAAGCCTTACGGTCATTCCCGTACTGTTACTGATCTTTAAACCAAAGTTTATAGAAGGAGTTAAAAGAGCTTGATTATGAACAGCAAAATTAACATCATTATTGCGGGGATTCTGATTGGAACCGCCGTCGCGGCCTTTGCCCAGACCGGCGACGCCGCCTCTATTGTGGATAAGTCCCGGAACCGTATCAATGCGGATACGGTTTCAACCCGTTCCGCCATGACAATAAAGGCAAAGAACGGCTCCACCACGGATCGGGTGATGGATCAATATTCCAAGGATGGCCCAAAGGGGGCTAAGCGCACCGTTATTGTGTTTCAGAGTCCCGCCGCAGTGGCCGGCACCCGGTTCCTGACCATGGAAAACCCCAGGAGCGCCGATGACCGCAGGATATTCCTGCCCAGCCTGGGGAAGGTCCGCCGCATGGATGCTTCGGAAGGGTCCGGCAGTTTTATCGGCACCGATTTTTCTTATGATGATATTGCCTCCGCCAGCCGCAATGCGGACCTGGACCGGCATACATTGGTGCGGGAGGAATCCCTGAACGGGAACCCCTGCTACGTGATAGAATCAGTACCAAAGGACAGTTCCTACCAGTATTCAAAAATGATCCAGTGGATAGACAAGGGTAATCTGGTGAATCATAGGATCGAGCTCTACGATAAGAAGGGGACCCATGTAAAGACCCTGGAAATTCTGGATCTCAAGGATATACAGGGAAGGCTGACCCCCATGGTAACCAGGATGAGTACCCTTGCGGCGGGAACTTCCACCACCATTACGGTGGACGAGAAGTATATAAAATACGATGGTAATGTTCCCGAGGGGGTCTTTACCAACAAGTACCTTGAAACCGGGAGGCCCTAATGAAGACTCGCAGCATAGGGGCCGCAGTTTTACTGTTACTCTGTCCCCTGTTGTCCGTTTCCGCCCAGGATGGATTCGGCTTTGGATTTGATGACCATACTGAGGAGGAAACGGCTGCCCCTGCCTTGCCGGTGAGTGTGAAAATAAGCGGGGAAGTTTCCTCGGGGCTCACCCTCTTTCCCAATGATTTTACCGCCGAGGATAAGGCAAGGGCCGCAAATCTGGGGGACCTCTTTGAGGGTAAGCTTAACTTCAACGCATCCTCCCGGTATGCCGACGGGCTTGTCAATTTCAATATTTCCCCCGACAGCATCCGGGACCTGGGACTTGATCGTTCCCTCAATCCGTTCCACACCCCCAAGCTTATTAACGAAGCCTACCTCCGCGCCTATTTTGGCCCGGTTAATATCGAAGGGGGATTCCGGAAGCTTACTTGGGGAAAGGCGGACAGCCTTGGCCCCCTGGATGTAACCAATCCCCTGGATTATTCGGACCTTACCAACATAACCGATTTGTTGGGCCGTAAAATCGCCCGGCCCATGGTGCACGCCGCCTGGTCCGCCGGTGATTTTTCCAAACTGGAAGCGGTCTTTATCCCTGCCTTCCAGGGACACCGGTACGAGCTTGACAGCTCCGGCCGCTGGTACCCCACGGCGATAACCGGGGATCGTACAGCGGCCATGCTTAACCTGGTTGGCGCCGCAGCCCTTGCCAGGTCTCCGCAGCTTGGAATGGGTATTGCCGGGATCATTTCAGGTGATCCCTCATTATTGCCAACCCTGGACGGCAGTCTACCTTCCACTGCCGGGCTTGAGTATGCCCAGGCCGGCCTCCGGTTTACCACCACCATCGCTCAGGCGGATTTTGGCGTGCAGTATTACTACGGAAACCTCTTCAGGCCCTCCTTCAGCGCTGCCGGGGTTGACGCTTTCCTGGACACCGCCGCCGCCAATTTGTCTAATCCAAACAGGGACGCCCTCGCCGCCGCCGCAAAGGGGCTTCTCCATACAGAGTACAACCGTTATCACCAAATCGGTATTGATTACGCCCAGGTGCTTTTCGGTTTTAATACCCGTTCCGAATTTGCCGCCAATATCACCAAAGACCTTACCGGGGATGACGGGACAGTTTACAACCCGTCCCTTGCCTGGTCCCTGGGCTTTGACCGTGATGTATACCGGGGAATTAACGTGAACCTTCAGGCCAATGAATCAATCCGGCTCATGCATGATAAGGTGAACAGTAATCCTGCGCTGGACACCGAAGCGGATTCTGCGGCGACCAATACGGCCCTTACCCTCCGGATATCAAAAAAGCTGCTCCAGGAAAAGCTGGAACTGAAGCTCACCAATATCTGGAACATCGAAACCATGGACCTGTACTGCATCCCCGCGGTTGCCTATACCCTGGGAGACTTGACCGCAGAACTTTCAGGCGGCGTCTTCGGCGGCAAAGACGGCGGCGAACTAAGCCAGTACCGTACGAATGGGTTTATCAAAACTGTTCTGACCTATAGTTTTTAGATCAATTAGAGTTCCAACCCGTTCAGGTAATCCTCGTAGGCTTTTTGGGCGGCTTCGGCGGCCTTGGTTGCATCGTCGATCCGGCTGCTTTGGGCGTCGATGTCGGCGTCCAGGGATGCCATGCGCTTGAGGTATTCCTGGCCCTGCTGGGTGTTGTTCCCTGCGGCTTCCAGGTTGCGCCTGATCCGGTCCTGCTCGGAAACCAGGAAAGCCCGGCGGCCTTCGGTTTCCGTCCTGGCCTTTGACGCATCGTCGGCCTTCCGTTTCAGTTCAGCCGCCTGTTGGAGACTGGCCCGCACCGAAGGGGGAATTTCCTGATTGGCGGCGTAACTTACCAGGGCATCAAGCCGCAGCGGCAGAAGGCTGATCCGTTCGTAGAGGGGGATCTCTTCCCGGACAAGCAGTTCCAGTTCCCCCTTTGCGGGGAGTTCCCGGGTAAAGCGGTAGACCGTTGGGGTCTGCCCGGTAAAGGCGACGGGTTCCGTTAAGGTTGCCCCCGAGGTGATGGGATGCTCGACAATAAGGGTTTTCTTTTCGGCGGAAACATTGTTAAGGGTATACTTTTTTTCGTAGCCCTGTTTCCGGCTGATGGTCATATGGCCGCCGCTTATGGATACTGCGCTTAAGGTTCTGGCGGAGGAGGCCGCGGTGGTTCCGGTAACGGAAAGGTCCTCCCCCCAGGAAATAAGCCGCTTTTCACCATCGTTGAGGAATTCCACCAGGGCGTCCCCCGCATAGGTTCCGCCGTCGTAGACCGTGATGGGGCCCGCAGGGAGCTTCATCCCCGTAGTATTACTGATCTCCGCCCCAAGGTTTGGATGGACGTTTCTTCCCGGAGCGCCGGCCCCGGAAAAGATCAGCAGTTTTTTTACATCCATACTGCCGTCAACCAGGGGCAGCATGGCGCTCATCCGGCGGTTAAGGGTGACGGGCTTTTGTATCGTAAACTCAAACTGATCCCCTGCGGCCTGTCCTGTCGCGGCCGCAGCGGCAACGGAACCCAATCCCGCGGAAGGCGGCGGCGCAGGACGTGGTACGGCGGCTTCCATCATATCACTTTGCCTGGCGGATTTTGTTGACATATCCCGCATCAGGAGATTCGACTCAAGGTCTGCTGGCGCATATTCCTCCGCGGCATACGCCGAATCCCAGGTTTGGGCCTGGGCGGTTCCGGCAATGGCAAGGGGCAGGGTGGGGCGGGAGAGGTAGTAGGGGGGATAGAGGTTCTGGATAAAGGAGACGGGCCGGCCGGCGACCAGGGAAAGCTCCACCTCGTTCCAGTCCGTGTCGCCGTCATTGTCCACAATGGCCCAGCCCTGGAAGCGGGCGGAAACGGGGTTTCCGGCTGAAGCAATACCGGAGCCGGCATTGCCCAGGTCCAGGCGGTAGGAAACCTTCCACACCGGGGAGGGGATCACATAGCTTATGGTCACCCTGCGGCTCCCGCTGCCGGGCAGGGAAACGGAAAGGTCCCGGGAACCGGAATTCCGGGAGGCCATGATCAGGTCCAGGGCGCGGGTAAGGTCCGCATTGATCTGCGGGTCCTTAAAGGCCAGGGAATTGATTTCCCTTAAACTGACGGCCCGTAATCCCTGTGAAGTAAACAGGGACACCCAGGGCTCCTGCGCCCCGGTTTCTCCCGGGGCAATGCGGTATTCAACCCCGGTGATCCTCCCCGTAATGGGGTTAGGTGCGGCAATTTCGATCTCCGCGCCCCGGAGGCTGTCCAGAATCGCCGCCGTATCGGGATCGTTTGACAGGTCGATCTTAAGGCTCCGCAGGGTTTGCAGCAGGGTTTGTTCAGAGGGATAGCTTACCGAAGGGGAACCGGCGCCCGGATCGTTTAAGACCAGGGACTTGAGGGCGTCATTCACCGAAGCGGCCTTAAAGGGGAACTTTACCTCGGCAGAACCGGCAAGGGTTCCCGCATGTTCAAAATAGCCCACCCCGGAAGAAAAGAGGCTGATCCGGCGCAGGGGGAGTTCCCCTTGCGGTACGGCAGATTGGGAAAGGCTTTGCTGGGAGCCGGTCGGCGGCGCGGTCCGGGGGGAGTCTTGAATTGCCTGGGCGGAAAGGCCCCCCGCAAGACACAAGAGCAGGATCGTCGATACCAGATTTTTCATGGCTGTTCCTTGCTATGTTCCAGCCTTAATGTTTTGGTCGGCTGATCGCATACCTCCGCCGGGCCGAAGTACTGGATGGCGCCGGGGAAGAGGAAGCTGGTCTTTACCGCCCAGGTATCCCGGAGGGCCTCAAAGGCTTTGAAGGGTTCGCCCTCAAGTTCAACCAGGGCCTTTTTGATCACCGGTTTTTCCGCGCCGTGGCGGTGTTCCATGTTCATCATCATGGTAAGGGGGACGCCGCCGGCTATCCACTCCGCTGCGGGGGCGGTAAGGTTACGGACGCTGGAAAGGTAGCCGGTGAGGCCCGAGGCGATAAGCACAAAGGCGCTGAACCCAAGGCTGTAACAGTAGTCGGAATCAAAGTTGGAGGGGAAGGCGCAGCGGCCCTCGTAACCGAAAAAGTGATTCTGTGTCGAGAAAGCGCCCTTGTAGGTTCCTGCTTCTTTTAGGTCCTTAAGCCTGCTTTCCGCCATATTCATAAGCAGTTTTTCTGTTTCGATCCGGGATACCTGGACATTGCCGTGGGGGTCCCGGTCCATAAGGAGTTCCTTGGCGATTTCCTCAGGCAGACTGGTAAAGAGGTAGCCGGAGGGGTCCGAAAGCTGGGTTACCAGCCAGATGCTCTGCTCATGGAAGCTTTCCAGTTCGGAAAATTCCTTTTCCTTTTTGGCCATGATATCGTTCAGTTCTTCGATGAGGGTTTTCATCTCCGGGATGAATTCCACCAGCCCCTCGGGGATCAACACCACCCCGAAATTTTCCTTGTTCTCCGCCCGTTTAACCACGGCGTCACAGATCTGATCCACCACCTGGCGCAGGGAGAGTTTTTTTGCCTCCACCTCTTCGGAGATAAGGCAGATATTGGGCTGGGTTTGCAGGGCGCATTCCAGGGCGATATGGCTTGCGGCCCGTCCCATAAGTTTGATGAAGTGCCAGTACTTCTTGGCGCTGTTGGCGTCCCGTTCGATGTTCCCGATAAGTTCGCTGTAGGTCTTAACCGCCGTGTCAAAGCCGAAGGAGGTTTCAATATATTCGTTCTTGAGGTCCCCGTCGATGGTCTTTGGGCAGCCGATCACCTGAATGCTTGAGCCCTGGGCCAGGAAATATTCGGCCAGCAGGGCTGCGTTGGTATTGGAATCGTCCCCCCCGATGATCACCACCGCGTCCAGGCCCAGCTTTTTTGCGGTTTCCAGGGAAGAAGCAAACTGTTCCGGACTTTCAATCTTGGTCCGCCCGGAGCCGATCATGTCAAAGCCCCCGGTGTTCCGGTATTCGTCCATAAAGGGTGAAGTGATTTCCACGGTCTTGTTGTTGATAAGCCCGCTGGGGCCTCCCAAAAATCCGTAGAGCTTTGATTCGGGGTTGCCCTTTTTAAGGCCGTCAAAAAGCCCGGCGATAACATTATGCCCCCCCGGCGCCTGTCCCCCGGAGAGGATAACCCCCACGGCCAGAACGCGGCCAATCTTGTCATTGTTGCCCTGCACAAAGCTTGCCAGTGGTTTTCCATAACTGTTTTTAAAAAGCGCTTTCAGCTTCCCCTGATCCGCGATGGATTCCGTTGGGGAACCCAGCTCAAGGCCAATCCGGGTAATTTCCCGTGACAGGCAGGCGGGCAGTTTGGGTGTGTAGGCATAACGTGCCTTTTGTAAGGCGGATACTTCCATTACGTGCTCCTTGGTTTGGGTGAATAATATCTTATAATACTATAAAAAAGGGATGATTGAAAAGGACGCGAAAAACCCATCTGCAGCATCACCCGAAAAAGGAAACAGGCTTTATTGGACTTGTTCGAGAACCCGGTTGGTTCTCGAACAAGTCTCGCAAAATGCAGAGCATTTTGCATTTTTCAGTGGAAATTGTTCAATAACTGAAGTTATTGAACAACTCTATTTGATGAACCTTATCACCCTATGGTAGTCCCCACAAAATCCCTGCCGGAAAGAATTTTTTCCAGATTGGGCAGGTTCTTCCCCGCCGCGCAGATCACCTTTAGGCCGATCTTTGCCGCGTGGCGGCTGGCGATGGGGTCGAAGGGCACGTTTTTGCCGGGGACCCATTCGTCACCCACCATGGCGCGGAAATCCGCCCAGGAGATGGCGGTTATGGGTTTTGCGTCGGGATTTTTTTTGGGGTCGTCGGTGTAGACCTGCTCGATGTTGGAAAGGTTTATCACCATGGCGGCCTGGAAGCGTTCCGCCAGGATCACCGCGTCGTAATCCGAGGAGAAGCCCGGCTTCCAGCCCGCCGCCACCAGGACCCGGCCCACCAGGGGGTCCACATGGGTGGGGTCGGTGACCACCTCTTCCCGGCACCATTCACCCATCACCGCCCGGACCAGTTGGGCATTGAGCCTGGTCGCCATGATGCCGATCCAGTCCGCTTCCTCATCCACGGTTGCTGCGGTCACATTCCGGTAGGCCCTCTGCCAGGAGCGGGCGGGACCGCCGCCGCCCACCACAAAGATAAAGCGCCGTTTTTCATCCGCCGCCAGCAGGCGGCGCACCAGGGCAACCAGGTCTTTCAAAAAAGCCTCATCCACCCCATCCGGGGCCACAATGGACCCCCCCAAAGAAATAACCGTAATCATAAGGCCCCCAACAATTCCACTATTTTATACCCCCCGCCCAATTTATAAAAGCACCTGATTCGTTGCGAGGGGTGCTTTCTCACATAGGCAGACAGCCCATGCCCAGAGGGAAACGCCCGTGAGGTCACTTGACCGAAGCCGCGAAGCGCGGCAAGCGTGACCGAATGGGTGTTTTCCTCTGGGCATGGGCTGTCTGATTACTGCACGTATGCCCCCGTAATCGTAATATCCCCCCAAAGGGAAGAGTAGGATTCCAGGCCGCCGGCCGCTTCTTCCCAGAGGTTCTGCAGGGCGTATGAGCGGTCCCGCACCGCCACCCGGCCCCGGGTTTCCATTTGGGAGAGATTGGTCAGGCCCCGGGAAAAGGTGATCCGCTGGTTGTCCAGGTTGCCGAAGTACCATTCCCGCCGGTCTTCCCGCAGGTTAAAGCCCCCTGGGGCAGCCCCTGCGCCCAGGGCCGGGTCCAGGGGTACCCAGCCGAAGCCGTCGATCCAGAATTCCGCCCAGTAATGGCGGCTTGCGGACTGGAAGCGGTTAACCAGGACCCCGGAAACCGGGATGGCGGGAATTCCCGCGGCCTGGGCCAGGGAACAGAAGAGCAGGGAGGCCATATAGGGATCGGCCCGCTTGCCCTCAAGGGCCTCAATCGCCCCCCCGGTAAGGCCGGCATTTTGTATCCCCCCCTCCATAATGAGCCACTCGTAGATCTTCTGTGCCTTGACGAAAGGGTTCCGTTCCCGCCCGGTTAATGTAGCCGCCAGGGTTTTTATCCGCTCATCCCCGGAGGGGATCAGGGCGGATGGACGGGTAAAGAGGGATTCCATGGGGGCGCCGCTTTCCTGCTTGATCGCAGGGATTCTGATAGTGGTTTCCTGGGTGTATACATCCACCTTATAGATCAGGTTTATCCCCACGGTGGTGTTGGGCCTCAGGTCGTTCAGTTTGAAGAGGGTGGTCCCCCGGTAATTTTCCACAAAGGGTTCCATACTGCGGGAGAGCAGTTCAGTGTTCCGCTGGGCGGCGGAGGCTGCGGGCTTGGGGGCCCAGAGGTAGAGGGTATTCTGCCCCGCCGCATTCTGAACCTGGATATCCACACCAAACTTGAGGGTATAGCTCCGTTTGTCCCGGAAGGTCTTGGTTCCCGGCTTCCCTGAAATATCGAAGAAGACGGGCCGGGAACTACCCCGGGGGGTCCGTACTTCAATATTGCCGCTTACCGCGCCGTCGGGAACCCTAACCCGGATTTCCCGGTCGCTCCACAATTCGTAGCCCCCCTCGGCGTCATAGACCTCCACGGTTTCGCTTCTCCGCTCTTCCACCGGAGAGGAGAGGGCCGGTTCGGCGTCCCAGGAAAAATAAACCCCGCTCTGCTCACGGGAATTGCCAAAGCCGTTTCCCGTAATGGTAAGGGGTGATCCTATCTGGCCCGACTGGGAACTCAGGGAGTCTATCCGGGGGCCCTGGCTGAGCTCGGCCCCCGATACGGGGGTGGGCATGGTGGCCCGGTTTGAAAAGAGCAGGGCATTGCTCTTCCGGCCCCCCGAATGGACCCGGACCAGTCCGGATTCCCCGAATTCGGGAACCCGGATCCGTATCAGATCGTCCCGCCATTCAATATAGGAAGAACTGGTTGGGGGAATGCCGGCGATGCTTACAAAGGATTCATCCCGCTGCTCTCCAAAATGTTCCCCCCGTATGGTGAGCAGCTCCCCCATGGTCCCTATCCGGGGATTGATGGACTGGATTTCCGGTATTTTTTCTTTACAGGAGAGGATCCCCAGGGCGGCGCAGGTAATAAGGATTGCGGGATATAAAAGGGAGAATCTCTTCATTTGGGAATTTCATTTCCCGGCTCCTCCGGAGCTGCCCTATCCTGCCCGGCTGAAGGGTCTGTATCTGCCCCGGTATAGGGCCGCAGTTCGAGCTGTATTTCTATGCGGGCATCGTCCTGGGAATCCATTGAACCCAGGGGGAAGAAATAGATCTGCTCCCCGTATTTTAGGGGGATGGTCTGCATGGTGGTTTGATACCTCACCCCCTGGTTGGGGATATTTATCCATATCTGCACCTGGGCCACCAGCATGGCGCTGCCGTCGGCGCCGAAATTGGGATAGGGGGTAAACTGGACCAGCACCACCACATTGGCCCCCACCAGCTTTAAGCCCACGGGCCTTCCGGGGATGGTTACCCGGGAGTTGTTCTCTTTCCAGACTTCCTGCTGGTTCTGTTCCACCACCCGGGAGACAATATCCAGCACCACCGCCTGTTCCCTAAGGCCGGGAATTTGTTCCAGAGACGGTTCCTGGGCCATGGCGGCAGTACCGGCGGCGAAAAGGATGATGCCGAAGAGACCTATTCTGTTGACCCGGGGCAGTAGGATCATCTGGAGCTGCTTCCCCCATGATAATCCGCCGCCTTAAGAATGGTGGGTTCCCCGGAACTCCTGAAATTTCTGCTCTCCGGCAGGCGGAGGATCAGGATATCCCCGGCGTCCGTATCGCCAAGGTACTGGAGCACCCCGTTCATATCCGAGACAGGGACCATGCCCCGGAGGTCCAGGTCGATTCCCGCCGCTACCGCCGTATTCTGGGGCTGCGTTGTTCCGGCGGGCTGTTGCAGCCAGGTTGAGGCGAGGACAATGACAAAGGCCGCCGCCGCTGCCGCCAGGGCCGCCGCCGCGGGGAGGGGCAGGGACACTTTCCGGCGCCAAAACCCCTGAACGCCCCTGCCCGGGAAGGGCAGGACGCCGGCGCTGAGGGAAGCGGTGAGCCTGAGCCAGATCCGTTCCCGGGCGGAAGCCGTAAGGTCTCCGGCCGCCGACCCATTGGGCGCCGCCGTCAATTCCCCCGGCCCTTCCAGCCTGCGGGAAATAAGCCTGTAGGCCTCAAGCTGTTCCCGGCATTGGGGGCATTCAGCCAAATGGGCTTTCATCTTTTCTTTCCAGGGCGAGGGCAGCTCCCCATCCAGATACACCGAAAGGATTTGACGATCAGGACACATCATATGAACCATCCTTGCTGAAACTTAGGGAACCCACTTCCGCAGGGGAGGGGCCCATATCAGCTTTTAAAAGCCCGGCTAAACGTTCCCGGGCCCTGAATACCCGGACCTTGACGTTCCCCTCGCTGATGCCCAGGGCGCGTCCAATTTCCTTGTAATTCAGTTCGCCATATTCTTTTAATATCAATACCATACGCAGATTCTCGGGTAATTTTTCCAGGGCTTCCTGTATTTCAGTTTGAGTCTCTTTCCTGATAAGAAGCCCTTCCCCGGTTTCACCGGTCCGTACATCCTCCCGGAACGCCCTTTGATAGGCCTTCCGCTCCCTGTCCTTCCGTTTCGCATAATTCAAGGACGCATTTTTAACTACCCGGATAAGCCAGTATTTGGCCTCTTCGGGATTTGGAAAGACCATATTTTTTTCGTAGAGCCGGAAAAAAGCTTCCTGACAAAGATCCTCCGCCGCTTCTTCACTGTTGGCAATACGATAGGCAACCCGAAAGAGTATCGGGAACGCACTGTCGTAAAGCCTGCGGAACTCCGTGGTTGAGAATTCCTGTCCCGGCGCCTTAGTTTCCATATTTAATAACAAACCATTTCCTCAGATGTTACAATATAACGGGGAATTGAAGAAGGTCCACGGATTACACGGATTATCACGGATTTTTTTAATCTGTGGAAACCCGTGTAATCCGTGGATCAAATTCTTAATTCCTCATTAATTTCTTCTCCATGTTGTTCCCACAGGGCTGTCTTCCAATATGATGCCCCTTTCTTTCAGGCTTGAGCGGATGCCGTCGGCCCTGGCAAAGTCCTTTGCCTTTTTTGCGGCGGCCCGTTCGGCGATAAGGGCCTCAATTTCCTGTACTAAGCCCTGGTCCTCAGCCGGCCTGGCCTCCGCTGCTTCGGCCAGATTAAGGCCCAGGACCCGGTCCATGTCGAAGGCCGCAAGCAGGGCTTCCGCGGGGTTCACTTCGGCGTCCCGGAGCAGGCCCCAGAGTTCCGCCAGAGCGCGGGGGGTGGAAAGATCATCTTCCAGGGCCTTGTCAAAGGCGGCGAGGTAAGTCCCCGCCTTGCCTGCGTAAACAGCATCGGGGGCTTTGCCACCCGGCGTTTCCGCCGGACCTGCGGCGGCGGAACGTTCCGCCAGGGCCCTGATGCGATCGGAGAGGGATTTGCGGGCGTTTTTGGCGCCCTCAAGGCTGTCCCAGGAGAATTGCAGCTGGCTGCGGTAGTGGCCCCCCAAAAGGAAGTAGCGGTAATCCAGGGCATCGTAGCCCTTGTCGATAAGGGATTGCAGGGTAAGGAAGCCCCCGGCGGATTTGGACATCTTGCCCTTGTCCAGGACGAGAAATTCGTTGTGCACCCAGTACCGCACCCAGGGCTTTTTCCCCGTGGCGGCCTCGCTCTGGGCTATTTCGTTGGTGTGGTGAATCGGCACATGGTCGATGCCCCCGGCGTGGATGTCGAACTGCTCACCCAGGTATTTGATGCTCATGGCGGAACATTCGATGTGCCAGCCCGGATAACCCCGGCCCCAGGGACTGTCCCAGACCAGGGCCTGGTTCCCGAACTTGCTCCTGGTGAACCAGAGCACAAAGTCCTGGGGGTTCCGCTTGTTCTTGTCAACTTCGGTGCGGGAGACCGCCTTTTTTTCGTCCAGCCGCAGCAGGGCCAGCTCCCCATAGGAGGGGAATTTGGAGATATCGAAGTAGAGGTTCCCCCCGGCGGAGTAGGTAAAGCCGGCGGCCTCAATTTTTTTGATCAGGGCGATCATATCCCCCACATGCTCTGTGGCCTTGCAGACCACCGTGGGGCGCAGAATATTCATCCGTTCCGTGTCGTTAAAAAAGGCATCCGTATAGAATTTGGCCACCTCAAGGACGCTCTTGCCCCGTTCTTCGGCGCTTTTGACCATCTTGTCGTCGCCTTCGTCGTTGTCCCCGCTCAAATGCCCCACATCGGTGATATTCATCACATGGGTCACCTCATAGCCCCGGCGGCGCAGGGTCCGCGTAAGGATATCGTGGGTCACATAGGCCCGGAGGTTCCCGATATGGGCGTAATTATACACCGTGGGGCCGCAGCCGTAAAAACCGATCCTGCCGGCTTCACGGGGTTCAAGGACCTGCAGTTCCCGTCCCAGGGTATTGAATAGGGTAAGCGGCACAAAACCTCCATAGGCGCATATACGAGAGGATGCGCGGGTCATCCCCAGCATTCGCTAACTTGTAGAGTCTGCCTGCGGAGCCTGCGCTTCGCTTGTCTCCTCCGGCAGGGAATTCCAAAGACGCTCATGCTGTGTATGCCCCGTGCATCCTCTCGCCTCTGCTACAATAGGGAAGAACGGTGATGATTGTTCTTACCTAATAAACCAATAATAAATAAAATACGGGAATTGGGGAGAAAAAGCAATATGTTGGAATTCCTGGGCTTATATGATTTTTTTACACGAAATATGATTTTATGCTGGCAAAAGCATAGTGCATGCTCTCTACCGACCAGTGTCCCCGTACCGCACGCGCAAAATCCTCAATGTTCGCTTCCAAACTCGTTATGTAATACCGTGTTTCTTCACTTTGCGTACCGTCATCATGTAAAATCGTCGTTTTGGTCATCCCAATACTGTTCAACCCTGCCCATTCTTTCCGTTGAGGCAGCCATTTTACGTCACCTGTCTGCCAATACTCCCGTTTCTCATACTGACTTCGCTCCCGTTCCCCCGTTTGCAGATATCCCCCCTGTTCCTCTATCGCTTTGAGGAACTTTTCTTCGCTGAAATACTCTCGTATATCCTCATGCAGGGTTTTTTGATTCTCTTTTACCTCTGCTATTTCCACCCACTGATCGCAATCCGCAAGGGTCCCATACGAAACGTAGTTTCGTCCAGCACTATCACCACGATGTCTTTTAGGCTATGCACTATTTTCCATTGCTGCCGGTCGTCTTCCAGCTCCTCAAGAAATGATAATACCTCTTCCATTCCTTTAACCCCTCCCAAGGTCTATGAAAAAGTATATCACTTTCCTTTCATGCATTTGTCGAAGGCTATAGCACGACAAACGCATGAAGAATTTCAACCGTGGATTTACGCGATTTTTCAGGAAATCGGCAAGATTTTGTAATTGCCAAATCGCAAAAAACACGAAAAAAGGCTGAAAACTATGCTTTCAAGCGATCCTGCTCTGCGTTTCCTGGGGACTTCAGCTAGAGTTTATCTTAAAATCGGCACTTTATCAGCTTCTGAAGTTTTCATGCGTTTGTCGTGAGTTACATTCCCACCTATCCCCAAAAGAAGCAGGTTATTGCCCTATTGGGGCAGCTCCGGATCGCCGTAATTGATCCGTACCACCATCCCGCTGTTATGGTTTCCAAAACCTCTGCCGTAAATGGTCAAGCCCCGGGAATTGGGAAGCCCTTCGGGAACCGAAAGGCGCAGGTGGATCCTGTCCCCTGAATTAATTCCCAAGCGCCGGATAGTCAGGTCCCCTGTTTTCCGGTTATCAAAAAAAGTCCCCTCCTGGTTGATCCGCATTTCCACTAATGTGCCGTATTGATTTATCGCCGGCCCCCACCAGGCGGGATTATATACCCCCCGTTCGCCCCCAAAATCCCCCGGACTCTGCCAAATACCGACCGGGATATTGTTTATAAAAAAATGTATATCCGATTTATAGTCGTTACAGTAGCGCGGCGCCTCCGAGCCGAGTTCGGCAGATAAGGTTATCTCCTTTATTTCCAGATGAAAAGGCACATAATTGGGAATATCATATTCAACATACCCGTTGGTAAACCAGATTATCTGGGCCTTGAAGTGATCCACGTCGGAAAAAAAACAGGGGACGTCGTAGCTCCCGATTATTTTTTCATTGGTAGCAATACCGCAGGTGGGGGTAACATGATAATCCACGTACTGCCCCGGAGCAATTTCCGCATAATAAAAATGCTGTTCAAAGTAGTCCCCAATATTAATGAGATATTTTTCCACCTTTACGGAACAGATTTTTTGGGTGCCGCGTTTTGCGGCCACGGTTTTGATTTCGATAAGTCCCGCTTCTTCCATGATGCGTATATGGGTAGTAAGGGCGCTGTTGGTGATGTTAAGCTCCCGGGCAAGGGAATTAAGGTTTACATTTTTTTCCGCAGCCAAAATGTTGAGTATCTTAATTCTGACCTCGGACGCCATGGCCTTATAAAAGGGAAGACCCTTTTCCAGACTTTCAAAAAAAATCATAATTTCCGCCGCCTCTTATATTCATTATATAATAATACATAATAAAGGGGAATATTCAATCAATAAATATATGAAATGAATCATAAAGAAAAAGATGTCACATTAACGTTCATTACACAAAAAAGTATATTAAACCGATAAAAAAGAACATCAATCATCAATAAAGTGAAAAATAGACATGATTTTCCTTTACAGCCTGAAATACCCATGTTATATTTATTAAAGAATTATGCTTAATAAAGCATGATTTTAAAATTTCAGCAGGAGGAAATATGAAGCGTATGGAAAAAGCGGCTGTCCTTTTAGGCGCCGTGTTTTTGTTTTTTGCGGTAACCGGTAACTTTCAGCTTGCCGCCGGTGGCGGTTCTGAAAAATCCGGCGGAGGTGACGGGAAGGCAACGCCCATCAATTTCTGGCTTGATAATGAAATTCACCAGCGGTATTTTCAGGCAGGTGTTGATGATTGGAATGCCAGGAATCCTGCCCGTCAGGCAGCGGTTAATTTTGAGCATTACCCGACTCAGGAACTGTCAAACAAACTGCTCATGTCGGTTCAATCCGGCGCAGGGGCCCCTGATATTGCGGATATCAATATCAACAATTTTGCCAATTTTCTCAAGGGTAAACCTCAGCTTGCCCCGCTGGATCGGATAGTAAACCCGGTGCGCAGCCAGTTTGTCTCGTCCCGGTTTGACTGTTACAGCAAAAACGGCGTTGTGTACGGTCTCCCTACCCATGTCGGCGCCACAGTAGTTTACTATAACAAGAGCCTCACCGATCTTGCAGGTATTGATATTGATAAAATTGAAACCTGGGATCAGTTTGAAGCTGCTGGCAAGGCCTATGTCGCCAAGACCGGTAAACCCTTTGTAGGGGTGGAAACCGCCAACCAGCGGCCTTTCTGGCCCATGATTGTGCAGCGCGGCGGGGATTATCTGGATAAGAACGGCAATGTAGTGCTGGACAGCCAGATCAATATCGAAGTCCTCCAACGGCTCAACCGGTGGCTTAATGTGGATAAGATTGCAGGTACGCTTCCCGGCGGGGCAACCTCAACGGAAGAATGTTTTGCCTTTATCAACCAGGGCGGCATTGCGGCCCTTATTATGCCCATGTGGTATATGAGCCGTTTCCTCAGCTATATGCCCGATCTTGAAGGAAAGATATACTTAAGGCCCATGCCGGTTCAGAACGCTTCTGACGCCCGTTCCGCGGGTATCGGCGGCACCGGAACTGCGGTTACGCTCCAGAGTAAGGTTCAGGATCTTGCGATAGATCTTCTCGGGCACCTTAAGCTTACCAGGGAATCCAATATCCGTATTTGGGAAGTGGCGGCCTTTGATCCTCCCCGCTGGGATATATGGGAAACCCCGCAATTACAGAAATCTATTGCCTATTTCGGCAATGAAAAGGTTTTTGATATGCTTTACCGGTTCAAAGATAATATTCCTTCACCCAATTATGGCGATTTATCCGCCGATGCCCAGACGGTTGTGATGAATACCGTTATGTACCAGGCCCTGGTACAAAAGCAGGACCCGGCGACCGTATTAAGGAACGCCGCCGCTGAACTCCGCGCGAAGCAATAGTTAACAAACAGGGATTGCCGTTTTCATCCGGATGGTGGAGGCGGCATCCTTAATTTGTAACAGAGGATACCCATGTCGGAAAATAAAACAGGTCTCTTACAGCATTTTTTTTATTCGCAAAAGATGGCGCCCTATGTATTTGTGTTACCTTTTCTCTTATCATTTTTTCTCTTTTTTTTCTGGCCTTCGCTGCAAACTATTTTTATGAGCTTCCATAGGGTATACGGCCTTAATAACATGGAATTTATCGGGTTAAAGAACTATGCCCGCCTCAATAATATTCATTTTTTTAATGCGGTAAGAACCAACACCATCTATGTGTTTTTCTGTATTTGTACGATTATTCCGGTATCATTGATCCTGGCCGTTTTGCTGAATACCAAATTTATCCACGGCCGTAATGTATTCAGGGCTATTGTTTTTATTCCTTCCCTTACTTCGGTTATTGTAGCCGGCGTTGCATTCCGCCTGATATTTGGTTCCCTGCCTTCCGCTCTTGCCAACTGGTTTCTGAGCTTTGCGGGGATAGGGCCGGTAAACTGGACCATGAACGCCTGGTCGGGCATGGTTATACTCCTCTTTCTTGTAATCTGGCGTATTACGGGGATCTATATGATCTACTTTCTTTCCGCCCTCCAGGCTATCCCCGAGGAGCTTTATGAATCAGCGGATATTGACGGCGCCGGCACGGTAGGTAAATTTTTCCGGATTACCCTGCCCCTTGTTAAGCCTACCAGTATTTACGTGTTAACCCTGGTGGTGTTTGAGGGCTACCGAATGTTCAGCGAAAGTTTTGTCTTTTGGCAGGACGGGAACCCCGGCGATATAGGGCTTACCATTACCCGGTATATTTACCAGGAAGCTTTCCATCAGAATGATATGGGCTTCGGTTCAGCCATCGGTATTACCATGCTGTTTATCGTATTGCTTATCAACCTTATCCAGCTTAATTCCTTCGGTCTTTTCAAAAAGGACGCTTAATCATGAAAACAACCGGTACAAAAGCAAAGCTCTTGTTTGCGAAAATTATTATAACCTTTGTATTGATAGGTATCAGCCTGATTGTTCTCCTTCCCCTCTACTATTTGCTTTTGGCGTCATTTACCAGAATGAGTCATATCTTTGCCGAGGGGCTTTCCCTGTTCCCCCAGTTTGAGCGTATGGGGATTATGAATTATATCACCATGGCAACATCCCGGGACGGTGTGTACTGGGCATGGTACTATAACAGTCTGGTTTTGGCCCTTATGTATACGGCAGGAGGCTTGTTCCTTACATCCCTCGTGGGTTACAGCCTGGGAGTGTACCGGTTTAAGGGCCGGAATCTGATTTTTATACTGGTCCTGGTGGTGATGATGCTTCCTATCGAGATTCTGATGCTGCCCCTTTACAATCTGACCATAAAATGGCACATCATCAATACCAAAGCAGGGGTGATACTTCCCTTTATTGTCGGCGGGAATGCGGTTTTCTTTTTCCGCCAGTTCAGTTCCGGCCTTCCCCTGGAACTCATGGACGCCGGACGCATAGACGGGGCCACCGAATACGGTATCTTCTTTAAAATCATGGTTCCCCTTATGAAGCCGGCCTTTGGCGCCATGACCATACTTTTGGCAATGGGAAGCTGGAATATGTTTGTATGGCCCCTTATTGTGCTGCGGAACAACCGGAATTTTACGATTCCTATCGGTCTGGCATCATTGATAACCCCCTACGGTAACAGCTACGAAATACTTCTTCCCGGCGCGGTGCTTGCCGTTATCCCGGTAATTATCATATTCCTGTTTAATCAGCGGCTTTTTGTATCGGGCCTTTCATCGGGCGGCGTTAAAGGATAATATCGTTTAGAAGGAGCATACTACTATGAGCATCGAGGGAAAATCCGCGTGTATGGTAATCAATGCGGATTTAGGGAAACACACCATTGATAAAAACATCTATGGCCATTTTGCGGAGCATCTTGGGCGCTGTATTTATGACGGTATTTTTGTGGGCAAGGGATCGCCCATTCCGAATACCGACGGTATCCGTATCGATATTGTTGAGGCCCTTAAAAAAATCAAGATTCCCCTTATCCGCTGGCCGGGCGGGTGTTTTGCCGATGAATACCACTGGAAAGACGGGATAGGTCCGCAGTCGGAACGGAAGCGGATGATCAATACCCACTGGGGCGGCGTTGTTGAAGACAACAGCTTTGGTACCCATGAATTCTTCCGGCTGTGCGAGCTGCTGGAAGCCGAGCCTTATGTCTGCGGGAATGTAGGGAGCGGTACTGTCCAGGAGATGAGCGAGTGGGTTGAGTACATGAATTTTGACGGAGAATCGCCTATGGCCAACCTGCGCCGCAGAAATGGGCAGGATAAGGCCTGGGGCTTAAAATACTTCGGCGTGGGAAACGAAAACTGGGGCTGCGGGGGTAAAATGCGGGCCGAATTCTATGCGGATATGTACCGCCGTTATACCACCTATGCCCGCGACTATGGTAATTATCCCCTGTACCGAATTGCCGCAGGCCCCCGGAACGAAAACTATCACTGGACCAAGGTGCTGATGGAAGAGGCCGGTTACTGTATGAACGGCCTTGCCCTGCATTACTACACCCGGCTGGGAGATAAGAATCAGACCATTGTACAGCCGGATGGCAACGAGATATACATCCATCATCCTGAAATCAGCCGCCATTCGGCAACAGAATTTGGCGAAGAAGAATGGTTTGGAATCATGAAGTCTTCATGGAAAACCGATGAACTGGTTTCAAAACATTCCGCCATTATGGATATCTACGATCCTGAAAAACGGGTAGCCCTTATTGTGGATGAATGGGGTACCTGGTTTGATAACGAGCCGGGCACCAATCCGGGTTTCCTTTATCAGCAGAATACCCTGCGGGACGCCCTGTCTGCGGCCATTGCCCTTAATATTTTCAATAACCATGCGGACCGGGTACGCATGACAAACATTGCCCAGACCATCAATGTACTCCAGGCTATGGTATTAACCGAGGGCAGCAGGATGATCCTTACCCCGACCTACCATGTTTTTGATTTATTCAAGGAGCATCAGAATGGAACCCTGCTTCCCGTTTCAATGGATGTTCCCGATTATGTTTACGGCGGCGAAACCCTACCGGGGCTCAGCGTCTCTGCGTCAAGAAATAAAAAAGGTGAAGTTTTTATTACTATCGCCAATCCCGACCCCGGGAATGGGGTGGAAGTGAAATTGGAAATCCGGCCCCTGTTGCCCAAAAACATAAGCGGCAGGATCCTCTCGTCCCCGGCAATGCAGGATCACAATACCTTTGATGACGCCGATAAAGTACGGCCCGAAAGGTATACCGGGGCGGAAAGCCGCGGGGGCGCCCTCAGGCTCACCGTACCGAAGCGGAGCGTGGTAAGCCTGCTCTGTTCCTACGTTACAGGCTCCTAAAAAATCCATTTGTCACCACCGGGGTGCGGACAACGGCTTTTGGCCGGCCGCGCCCGGAAAAGGACAAAGCAGCCGCAGTACGCGCACAGGACCTTTTCCCGCAATGCCTCGCAGTCCGCACAAACGGCAAGCCGCCCTTCATACACCGCAGCCGCCGCCCGCAGCAGAGGATCGATATGGATCTGATCCACTATCCGGGCAACACTTTCAGGGCTAAGATCTACATTCCGGGCCTCACAAATGGGGCATATAAGGTCCATATAATATGAATAGTCTCCGCTGTCTTTACAAAAAAGACAAGTATGCGTATCCTTTTTTTAAATGAAGGCTACCGCACGTTTTTCTGAAGACGCCATTGTCCGGCTCCGCGCGGAAATTAAAGACGCCGGCGGCAACGAGGTGATGGCCCTGGGCTTCCTTGACGATAAGGGCCTGGTGGCTCGGATCACCGTTTCTGCCCGGGGAAACGAAGATACGGTCCTGGCCCTCCTGTCGGATGGGGGGGATGCCATCCCGGATGTGTTCATCCACAACCACCCCTCGGGCTATCTGAGCCCCAGCGAAAACGATATCGCCATCGCGGGCCGGGCCGCCGAGGGGGGCGTTGGGGCCTTTATCGTGGATAACGAGGTGGAGCAGGTCTACGTTATCGCCGAGCCCATCAAACGGCGCAGCGTCAAAAAGCTTGATCCGGATCGCATCACAGGGGCCCTGGAAGCGGGGGGCGCCATTGCCAGGCGGCTGCCCGCTTGGGAGCCCCGGCAGAGTCAGCTGGACATGATGCATCTGGTGATCCGGGCCTTTAACGACGACGCCATTGCCGCCGCCGAAGCGGGCACCGGGGTGGGGAAGTCCTTTGCCTACCTGCTCCCCGCCATCCACTATGCAATCGAGAACGAAGAGCGGATCGTGATCTCCACCGCCACCATCACCCTGCAGCAGCAGCTATTCGACAAGGATATCCCCCTGGTGGCGGGGGCCCTGGGCTCCGCCCTAAGCAAAAAGGTCAAGGCGGTGCTGATGAAGGGCAGGGGGAACTACCTTTGCCGCCGCCGGCTGGAGGACGCCCTCCGGGAGCCCAGCCTGGACGAAGGGGAAAACGCCGAGCTTTACCGGATCGTTTCCTGGGCGGAGACCAGCAAAAGCGGGAGCCGCTCGGACCTTGCCTTTGTGCCCCTGGAAGCGGTCTGGTCCCGTATCTGTTCCGAGGCGGACATGTGCATGGGGATGCGCTGCCCCGAGCGGGAACGCTGCTTTGTGCTGGCCCTGCGCAAGGAGGCCGCCGACGCCCGCATCCTGGTGGTGAACCACCACCTGCTCTTTGCGGACCTGGCCGCCCGGCAGGAAGGGGCGGGTTACGACAATACGGTGGTGCTGCCCCCCTACACCCGGGTGGTGATCGACGAGGCCCACACTATCGAAGGCGCCGCCACGTCCTTCTTCTCCAAAGAATTCAGCCGCCTGGGTATTTACCGCCAACTGGGCAGGCTCTACCGCCGGCGCCGGGCCGCCCGCGGCGGGCTCCTGATCCGCCTGGCAAGCCTGGTGCGCATGGAGGACAAGCTCGATGAGGGGGTGGCGGCCATCGACAAGATACGGGAAACCGCTGACGATCTGGACAGCGCCGCGCAGGAACTCTGCGGTGGCGACGGGGTGTTCCGGCTTGTCCCCGCGCGGAACGAAATTGCAGGAATGCTGTTTCCCCTTTTTATCGCTCTGCGGAAGAAGATTACCGCCCTGGGGGAGATCATTCGGGATATGCTGGAAAATGTCAGCCCCGACGATGAGGACAACCCGACGGTATGGGAAATAAAAACCATCCATCGGCGGCTGGAAACCATCGGCGGCGTCTGTTCTTCCTTCATCGAATACAAGGAGCGGCCCACAGAGGTGATGTGGCTGGAACGGCATGGCGGGGGCAAGACCCAGGGAGGGGAACCCTGGGTGGTCTTTACGGTGACCCCGGTGGATGTGGCTCCCGGCCTTAAGGAGAGCCTCTTTGCACCCAACAAGACCGTGATCTGCTGTTCCGCAACCTTAACGGTGGCGGACTCCTTTAACTACTGGTCGCTCCGGTGCGGCCTCAATCTGATCAGGGAACGGGATGTCCTGACCGGCCGCTTCCCTTCGCCCTTCCCCTATGCCTCGTCGGTGCTGCTGGCGGTCCCCGCGGACGCGCCGCTGCCGGAGGAAGGGAACTATCAAAGTTTTGTGGATAAGGCCGTAACAAAACTCGCCGCAGCGGCGGGGGGATCGGCCCTGATCCTCTTCACCTCCTACCAGAGTCTGCGGAGCGCCTACAGTATTGCTGCGCCGGAGCTGCAGGAGCAGGGCATCCGCTGTCTTAAGCAGGGGGACGATGACCGGAGCCGCCTTCTGTCGGACTTCCTGAACGATGAAAGCTCGGTGCTCTTTGCCACCGATTCCTTTTGGGAAGGGGTGGACGCCCCGGGGAATACCCTGCGCTTAGTAATACTGTGCCGGCTGCCCTTCCGCGCCCCCAACGACCCGGTCTTTGAGGCCCGCCGGGAAGCCCTGGAAAAACAGGGCCGCAGCTCCTTTATGGAACTCTCCCTCCCCGAATCGGTGATGAAATTCAAACAGGGTTTCGGCCGGCTCATGCGCCGTTCCAGCGATCACGGGGTTGTGGTGGTGCTGGACGGCAGGATACTCCGCAAGCGTTACGGAGAATTTTTCCTCAAGTCCCTGCCGGAAACCAGAACCTGTTTTGGGGAATTGAGCGATATCTTACGGAAGGCGGAGGAATTTCTGGACCGGTAGGTTACCGGTCTGTATCAAACACAATCTTCCCTAAGTCCGAAGCGTCCGGGTTTATGGCGGAACGGTATTGGGCAAGGGCGGTCTTTTCCCGTTCCAGATCGTCGAAATTGTAGAGGGTGGCCCCTTCTTCGTTCACCTCAACTTCGGGCATGGAATAGGTTCCCATCTCCTTGATGATTTTGTCCTGGGCGGCGGTGAGTTTTTTGGGGCGGCATTCGGGGATGGCGCTGTCGATGTCCCGGTTTTGGATGCCCCGGATTTTTGACCAGATCTTCTGGAAACCGGTCTTGCGGAGGTTTGACAGTTTGGTTTCCTCGTTCTCGTTTTTTTCACGGCTGAACCGGAGGGCGGGGATGATCCAGAAGAGGATGGAGAAAATCAGGGGCACCATGCCCAGGCCCACCGTAAGGATGGGCAGGGGGTTTTCGGTAAACGCCGTAAGGAGCATATAGCTTACCTTGTAGAGGTAGGAGTAGGCGGCGTCGGCTTGTATAAGCAAGCGGCCTGTGGCAGCTTCCACAGCTATGCGGACCGCAGAGGACTGGTACAAAAAATAGCCCCCAAAAAGTAAATTCACCGAATTGATAATGCCAAACCAGCGGTTCATCTTTTTTTCGTTGGCGGAGAATTTTTTAAGTTTCCGTAAGGGCGCGCTGGCCCCGTCAAAGGAGCGGTCTGTTTTGTCCTGCCCTTTGAGGAGTTCATCAAAGCTGTACAGGATGGTCCCGTCGCCGGTGGCTTCCGGGCTGCCGCCGAATTCGGAACAGCAGGCCATGATTCCGGCCTCCGCTTCCGCCGGGGGAAGTCCGGTGAGGGCCATGTATTCCGGCAGAGAGATGACCCCCCGGTTCGCCTGGATGTAGGCGATGACCGCCTTTTTTTCCGCCGTACCCGCCTCCCGGTTGGGATCGGTTTCCCCAAAGACAAAGGAAAAAATCGCCTTGTAGAGGGGCCGGCCCTTGGGGCGGCTTCGGCCCGCCTGCCGTGAATTCCAGGGGCCGGCATACCTGCGGTCCATCGACTTGGTTAATTCCGAATAGAACCAGATTCTGATGATGAAGTTAAATATGCCGGAAACAAGGTACATGCCCCCCAGACCATCGCCCCGGGAACGGTTGTTTGAACTGGAGGAATTTGCCGCAACGGAGAGCATCAGGGCGGCCAGGGCAATGAGCATGAAGATCACAAAATAGCCCACCAGCATCACCATGATCCAGACCTTGAAGAACCAGGAGGCAAAGATGCCCAGTCCCTTGATGCATTTTTGGGTGAATCTTTTTAAACCCGCCCGGAAGCCCCGGTAACGGCTGGTAAAGCCCTGGGGGAAGGAGTAGAGTATCTCCCCGGATTCGGTAACCTCAAGCCGGGCGGAATATTCATCCGCAGCGCGGGGCACCAGTTCTTTTACGGTATTCAGGGGCAGGGCAGTGGCGGCAACCACATCCGCCACGGTTACCCCCTTCCGCCGCCTTTTCAGGGCGTCTTCAACCTTGGTATAGGCGGCCCGGTCGGTATCTTTATGAAGCTTCATGTTCCGCAACTAGTTCATTTTTTTCGATAATCGAGGCCAAAGTCAAGCCGTTAAAATAATTGTTTACCAGTTCGGTCAAATCAAACCACACCTTGTGGGTGATGCAACAGTCCAGGCGGTCACAGGTATCAACATGCTTGTCGCAGGGGGTCACGTCCAGGTCTTCCCCGGCGGCGTCAAGGATTTCCTTGACCGTAAGCTCCTGCAGGGGGCGGGCAAAATTGAAGCCCCCCCCGGGGCCCCGGACCGACGACACGATCCCCGCTTTGCGGAGTTTGAAAAAGATTTGTTCAAGAAAAACCGAAGAGATGTTTTCGGACTCCGACAAAATGTTTATCGATACCGGCGTCCCGTCTTTGCCAAGTTTTGCCAGTGCCAGAGTCGCCCGGAGGGCATAACGCCCCCGTGTAGTAATTCTCATGTTGAGCATAATGATAATGTATTTTATGAAAAAAGTACAAGCTTTTTCTGATAAAATATAAAAAAATGCAAGAATTCCGCGGATAGCGGAGGTGTTTTTGCGACTTCATCATTCTTAATTCCTTTTCTTGCTCTTTCCGGCGTTTTGTGGTAGAATTACAACAGGAGACTAAAATGAGCGAACTCGCCGTTTTGCAGGAAGTACAAGAGGATTTGGATGAATCCAATGACGAACCCAACGAGGAAACCATCGCCGCCATTGAGGAGACCCGCGCTATGGCGAGGGGGGAGATACCATCGCCGACTTTTTATTCCCTTAAGGAAGTGCTGGCGGAACTGCGGAGCTAGGCTATGTTCGAAGTCAAACTCAGTACAAGATTCAAAAAAGAATTTGCCTTGGCGGAAAAACGCGGCAGGGATATGGGTAAGCTGACAGCGGTCATGGGGCTGCTCATCAACGAACAGCCCCTGCCGCCGGAGCGCAAAGATCATCCCCTGAAAGGCAGCTACAAAGATTCCCGCGAGTGTCATATTCAGGGGGACTGGGTTCTTGTCTATGAAATTATTCCGGCGCAGGGCGTAGTTGCCTTTCAACGTACCGGAACTCATTCCGACCTGTTCAAGAAATAACATCCGGATTATTTTTTCATGGTTGAATTTGGAATTGCCGGTCCGGGGGCTTGTTCCCTTCCATTGCGGTGCTTATAATGCTCTTAATATGAATAAGGTTATTCTCAAGGCTGAAGATCTGGACGGCTACCTTACCCAGGCGGACAAGGACCACATTTCCCGGATGGATGAAATTTACCGGCGGGTCATGGATACCTTTACCACCCTCAGTTCGGGGAACCAGGTAAAGGTCCGGCATGATGCGGAGGAGAAGCTTATTTCGCTTTACAACGAGATGGGCGCCCTGATGCAGGGTATCTGCAAGGAAGAGCCGGGACTTAACGTGTATTCCTTCCAGACCCCCCACGAGAGCCATGCGGAGGCTTCCCGGCTTATTGCGAAGCTGCGGGATGTAAAGACCGAAAACATGGAATTTGTCTATTATATCCAGCGGGCCTATGAGATGCTCTTCAAGCTTGCCTATGGCGGGGTGGAAGGGTCGAACAAAAATTACCTTATCGTCCAGACCCCGGTTACCCAGCCGGTGCAGAACTTCGCGGTCCACAAGATTACCAATATCGATAAGCTGATCGAAAATACGGTGATGTGCGTCATGCTCCGTGGAGCCCTGCTCCCTTCCATGATCATGTCCAAGGAAATTGAGGAGTACTCTTCCCATCAATACGTAACCCCCTTTGCCCTGTTCAGGATCAAGCGGGATGAGCGGAAGCATGAGAACGATATGGAATATATCCTGGATCTGGATAAGTCCTTCTTCAACCTTGAATCCTTAAACGGCAAGGACCTGATCTTTGCGGACCCCATGAACGCCACCGGGGGGAGCCTGGTGACGGTGGTAAAGTACCTTTTGGGGGAAGGGGTCAAGCCCGCTTCCATCCAGTTTTTTAACGTCATTTCCGCCCTCAAGGGGGCTCTGCGGGTGGTCCGGGCCCTGGACAACTGCCAGGTTTACACCCTCTGGATGGACCCGGTGCTGAACGACGCAGCCTATATCATGCCCGGCCTGGGAGACGCCGGGGACCGGATCAACGGCAAAGACGGGGAAGTTCACCCCCGGAACATCATCCAGCTTATTGCTAACTATGGGACGAATATTGCCCAGCTTTACCGGGCCCAGCTCCGGGAAATTGAAGACATGGTACTCAACATCAGAAAATGAAAAAAAACGCTCCCCTGTCACCACGTTTCCGACGCCGGCCCTTTTTGTCCATCTTTCCTGTAATACTTTTCTTTACCCTGTATCCTTTTTTATATAGTTCCTGCGCCAGTATCAGGATTGCCCTGGGGGCTCCCACTGCGGAGGAGTACTATACCATAGGGATGGCCTATTTTGAGCTGGGCAAGTTTGAGGATGCGGAACGGTGGCTTAACAGGGCAAAGGCGGCGGATAAGACCTTGAACGCCTCGGAGTACAACCTGGGGCGGATCGCCTTTGAGACCGGGCGCTACGAGGAAGCCGCGGTCCTGTTTGAAAAGGTGCTTGCCAAGGACCCGGTGAATGTGATGGCCCTGAAGGCGGCAGCCTATACCCGCATTAAAACCGGGGAGCTTGAGGCGGCGGAAAAGCTCTACCAGCGGGTATTGGCCCTGGTGGGGGACAGCGCCGACGACGGGTATAACTACGCCCTGGTACTCTATGCCCTGAAAAAATACGAAGATGCGGAGAAACACATCGCCGGCAATCAGTATGCCCTGCTGGAAAATAAGGACATGCTCCTCCTCTATGCCCGGACCCAGAAGGCCCAGGACAAGATAGAGGCCATAGACAGCTATGCAAAATGGCTGCTTGATAATTCCGATCCAAGGGTCAACTATGAATATGCCCAGGTCCTGGAAAACGCGGAGCTTTACGCCCGGGCCCTGGAAGAATACCGGGCCAGTTTGGACGGCTTGACTGCGGACAGCAAGGAGCCTTCAAAGGGGGAAGTCCGCTACACCATTGCCCGGCTCCTCTTTACGGCTGATCCGGAGAACCCCGAGGCTATTACGGAACTTAAAGCCGCTGTAGCCGACGGTTACAATGACTTTGAGGCCATGGAAAAACTGGCCCAAGGGGAAAAGATAAGCGCCGCCCGGAAGGATGAAATCAGGGTTATTGTCGACGACGCAAGGCGGACCGAGAAGGAACGGGCAGCCCAAAGGCTGGCCGCGGAGGCGGAAGCCGCAGCCCAGGCGCGGAACGCGGTCGCCCTGTCCCTTCCCCCGGACGGGGCCTTCCTCTCCGAAGTCCCGGGCCTGATCCCCGGGGGCCTCTATGGCAGCCTGGACCTGGGCAGCCGGGCCTCCCTGGTTTACCGGAACTACCTGGAAAGCAAGGTCATCGGTACGCCTACCCTTATGGATATCGACTGGAGCGGGGCCTCGGTGGATTCCGGCAAGACCGGCCCCTACCCGGTCAAGGATGGGGAACTTTCCTCCCAGGTTCTGATCGCCGAATTTGCCCTGGGCGGGGAAAAAACCTGGACCGGATTTGAAGTCCCCTTGGGGGAGGGAAGGTCCATCCTGGAGCAGGCCAAGACCATCGAGGTCCCCTTCAAGTTCTATGGATTTTCCGATACCGCCGCTTCCTTCACGGTTATTCTGCAATTGGGCCCCCTGTCGGACAGGAACCGGGGCCTGAGTGAAAACCCCTCCGGAATCGTGGAGAGGCAGCTGTACCCGCCCCCGGAGATCGAAATGAATAACCCCGCTGCCTTTAACACCCTGGGCCGGATCGGGACCATAAGCCTTGACGACAACGAGCGGCGGAAACTCAAGGACGCTACCCATCTCAGGCTCCTGGTGCTGAACAACCAGGGCCGCCCATTTTCCGGCCGGGTTCTGCTCGGCAGTCCTTTGGTCCGCTAGCAGGTAGACACCATTACCAATGTGAATGAGATGGAGTATTAGTTATAGTAAGAGGGGAAACTATGACAAAGAAATACCGGGTAACATTGACAGCCGAAGAACGAAAAACACTGCGAGAAATATTGAACCGGGGCAAGCATAGCGCCCAAAAACGCAAACGGGCGCAGGCGTTATTGCTTTGTGATGAGTAGTTTACGGATGCCGAAATCGCTGAACGGGCCGGGATGCACCGGCGGGGCGTGGAAGAACTCCGTCAACGATTTGTGGAAGAAGGATTTGAAGTAACCTTAGAAGGTAAGCCCGCAGGGCATCGGGC
>BNVE01000017.1 GCA_025997875.1 Spirochaetia bacterium | reverse complement strand
CCCCATAGGTACCCCCGGCGCCGTCGGACAATAGTCCGCGGCGGCCGGTTTAGTGTATGGGCTACGGTAAGATTTTAACGTAAGGAATTCGATCCGCTATGGTAAGATTTAACGTAAGGCAATGCGGATTGTTGATTCACCGGTAAAAATAAAGTACTATAAGACCAGGAGGGGGCCGCAATGTTTAAAGGTTTAACCCAACGGGTACAGCGGATTCTTTCTTCATCCGCCCAGGAGGAAGCCCGCCGCTTCAATGGGGATCAGCTCCTCCCTGAACATGTTATTATCGCCATCCTTAAGGAAGGGGCGGGTATCGCCTGCAAGGCCCTGATGTTCCTCCGTATCGATTTACTGGAATTCCGGCATACCGTAGAAACCAACATGTCCCACGGCGGCGGATTACCGGTTCACGGTGATGTGCCCCCCTCAAAACGGACCAAGACCATGCTGGAACTTGCCACCGAGGAAGCCCGGAACATGGGCAGCGAATACCTGGGCACCGAACACCTCCTCTTTGCGGCCATGCGGGAACAGAATTCTTCGGTGCAGCTCTATCTGAACCAGCGTGCGGTGGACGCGGATATGCTGCGGGTGGTGGTGCAGACCACCTTTAACCGGGGTTCCGCTTCCCGCCTTGATCCGGAGTATCGCTCCGCCGACAGCGGCTATCAGCCCTGGGTGCTGCACCGCGACAGCGACTACAAGGCCCATGCCCGGGTAAAACCCGCATCCTATCCGGTACTTACCCCTACCTTAAACGAATATTCCCGGGACCTTACGGAACTTGCCCGGGCGGGGAAACTGGACCCGGTGGTGGGCCGGGAAAAAGAGATTAACCGGGCGGTGCGTATCCTTGCCCGGCGAACAAAAAACAACCCCGTCCTGGTGGGGGAGCCCGGGGTGGGAAAGACCGCCATTGTAGAGGGGCTTGCCCAGCTCTTTGCGGGGGACCAGGTCCCCTTCGCCCTGGCGGGCCGCCGCATCCTTTCCCTGGACCTGGGTTCCGTAGTGGCGGGTACCAAGTACCGGGGCGAATTTGAGGAACGGCTCAAGAAGATCATGAAGGAAATTACCCAGGCCGGGAATGTGATCCTCTTTATCGACGAAATCCACACGATTATCGGGGCAGGGGGGGCGGAGGGTACGATAGACGCCTCCAACATGTTCAAACCAAGCCTTTCCCGGGGGGAGATGCAGTGCATCGGGGCAACCACCCTGGCGGAATATCGCAAGCATTTTGAAAGGGACGCCGCCCTGGAACGGCGCTTCCAGTCCATCATCGTTGAAGAACCCGGCCTGGAGGATACCCTGAATATTTTGAAGGGCCTTCAGAAACGCTACGAGGATCACCACCGGGTGCAGTACACCGGGGAAGCGGTAAATCAGGCAGCCAAGCTGGCCCAGCGCTACCTTACGGGCCGCTTTATGCCCGACAAGGCCATCGACATCCTGGATGAAGCGGGGGCCATGCGGAAGCTGGAACGGGTCAGCCAGCCCCCGGAAATTTCCGGTATCGAAGCAGAAATACTGTTACTAACCGAAGAGAAGGGCGCCCTGGTAACCGCACAGGATTACGAGCATGCAGCGGAAGTGCGGGATCGGGTGAGTAGCCTGCGGGCCAGGCTGGAATCGGTCAGGATAGCCTGGGAACGGTCTATGCGGAATGAGCGGGCAGTGGTGGACGAATCCGACATCCGCCGGGTAGTGTCGGAGGTTACGGGGATCCCCATGATGCACCTGGAAGAACAGGAATCCCGCCGGCTCCTCAAAGTTGAAGAGGAACTCCACAAGTCGGTGATCGGCCAGGATGACGCGGTCAGGCGCATCGCCTCCGCGGTACGCCGTTCCCGTGCGGGGATATCAAGCCCCAAACGGCCCCTGGGGTCCTTCATCTTTTTGGGGCCCACCGGCGTGGGCAAGACCCTGCTGGCCAAGCGGCTTTCCGAATACCTCTTCGGCAGCGAAGAAGCGCTGGTCCGCATCGACATGTCGGATTACATGGAGAAGCACAACGCCTCCCGCCTGGTTGGCGCGCCCCCGGGCTATATCGGCTATGAAGAAGGGGGCGTCCTGACCGAAAAGATACGCCGCAACCCCTACCGGGTGGTCCTCTTCGATGAGATCGAAAAGGCCCACCGGGATGTGTTCAACCTGCTTTTGCAAGTGATGGAGGAGGGGGAGCTTAAGGACAATTTGGGCCATACGGTGAGCTTCCGCAATACGATGATCATCATGACCAGCAACGCCGGGGTGCGGGAAATCTCCCGTGACGGGCGGCTGGGCTTTGGCGCCGGCTCCGGGATCATGACCATGGCGGAAATTGAATCCCAGGCCCTCTCGGAACTGCGCCGCCTCTTTAACCCTGAATTTTTAAACCGGGTGGACGATGTGGTGGTCTTCCATCCCCTGGACATGAAACAGATCGAGGCGATCTTCGACTTGCAGGCCGGCGAACTTGCATCCCGCCTTGCGGAACAAGGCTACAGCCTCCGCATCCTCCCCGCCGCCCGGAAGCTCCTGATCGAAAAAGGCTGGGACCCCAAATTCGGCGGCCGCCCCCTGCGCCGCACCATCCAGAAAGAGCTGGAAGACCCCCTTTCAATGCTGATCCTGGAAGGCGCCTGGAAAGCGGGCGCCCTCTTTACCGCCGACTGCAGGAAGGGTAAGATCCGCCTGAGCGGGAAGCTCCCCGCCGTATCAAACCCGCTGACAGGGGAACCCGTATTGGAGGAAAAATTGTGATTAACTTACCTTTGGCCGGAACTGACAAAACGATTCAGATTAACCCTTCAAAAATAATCGCCGTGGGCCTTAACTACCGGGACCATGTAAAGGAAAGTTTAAGCTTTGGGGATAAGCCCCATGATGTCCCCACAGAACCGGTGCTCTTTGCCAAGACAGCCAATGTGCTCATCGGCCCCGGTGAATCCATCATCATCCCCGCCCTTGTCAAGGACTATCACTTTGATGATCCCCGCACCGACCCGGAATGCGAACTGGCAATTATTATCGGCAAGAAGGGCCGCCACATCGGCGTGGAAAAGGCCTTTGAGTATGTTTTGGGCTATACCTGTTTTAACGATGTAAGTCAGCGGAACATCCAGAAGTCGGACCCCTCGGGCTGGTTCCGGGGCAAGTCCTTTGACACCTACGGCCCCATCGGCCCCGTGATCGTGAGCCATAAGGACATCGGCGATCCCCAGCGTCTTGCCATAAGCACCCGGATAAACGGCGTGGTAAAGCAGTCCGGCAATACCGCCGACATGATCTTCTCCATCCCGGTACTCATCGCCTATATTTCCAAAAATTTCACCCTGGAAGAAGGGGACATCATCGCCACCGGTACCCCCAGCGGCATCAGCCCCATCCGGAGCGGGGACACCGTGGAGGTTGAGGTGGAGAAGATAGGGATACTGCGGAATGGGGTTGTAGGGGAATAGCTTACGAAAAAACTTACCAGGCGCCGTGAAAACGTACATTTCCATATTGATGCCCGCAATGAGCCCAGGCTGCAGGTAAAGCCCGGCGAAGCTTTTTGTCTGGAGACCATCAGGGCGGACAATATGTTTTTGAGCCGGGAAAAGCCGGTCTTCCGGGATTACAAAGAGGTGCAGGAAGTCCTGGCAAATCCGGTGACCGGGCCGGTGTATGTAGAAGGGGCTGAACCGGGGGATCTCCTTGCGGTAAGCATTGAGGATATCGTCCTTGGGGACGCCGGGACCGAGGGCTACTATACCTATGTTCCCGGTCAGGGGCTTTTTGCAAACCGTTTTGCCCCCGAGGCCTTTCCGCCGGACACCGGTTTCTGTGACGTCTCAGGGGACACATTCCCCCTGCGCTTCGGTAAAGAAAATCTCAACCTCAAAACCGAGCCCTTCATCGGGACCATCTGCGTTGCCATGAAAGACAAGGTGTGCCTCTCCTTTGACGCGAACCGGGAGATGGCCGGCAACATGGATTGTCCCAATGTACGCAGGGGGAGCCTTGTGGTAATGAACGTGAATGTGGCCGGCGCTTTGCTTTCCCTGGGGGATCTTCACGCAAAACAGGGGGACGGGGAACTCCTGGGCTGCGCGGTGGAATGCGACGGGGCGGTGACACTCTCGGTTCAACTGATTAAAAAATCCGAAAAAGGCTATTTTGATTTACCCCAGGTTGACGGAAACGGCCGCATGGGGTCGGTGTGTACGGTTCCCAATAACATTGAAGCGGCCATACGGGGCGCGGTTTTCGACGTGATTAAGCGGATCGAGACCGGCCGGGGAGTCCCCTTTATGGACGCCTATATGCTTGCCGGCCAGTGTATAAAAATCCAGATTTGCCAGATGATAAGCGGCGCCTGCACCGCCTATGCCTATTTTGACACAAATATACTGTAATTTCCTTGACTTATTGCTATGGCAGTCTTAGAATTAGGATATTGTATACATTTATCCACTTATAATGAAGTGGTTTATGTATACCTATCGGTTGTATAGCCGGTTACTTCAAATGGAGGTCTCTATGAAAAGAAGTTTAGTTTTCTCTGTACTGCTGGTACTCTGTGTGGTCCTGGCTGCCCCTGTTTTTGCGGGCGCTAAACAACAATCCGGACCGGTAACGGTAAACGTTGCCCTGGCAAACAACTATGTATCCCAGCAGTTGGCAAAAATTGCCCAGGCGGAATATAAAGCAGAGGGTGTTACGATAAACCTTTCCGTACTCCCCGAAAACGATCTGCGCCAGCGGCTTACAACCGAAGCTTCCACCGGCGGCACCACCTACGATATTTTTTATATCGGTCCCTATGAAGCCCAAACCTGGGCCAAGAACGGCTGGCTTGAAAACCTTGATCCCTTCTTTGACAGGCTCACTGCGGCGGAAAAGACCTGGTATGACCGCGCCGATCTTATCAAAGGTATGCTGGATTCGGTGTCCCTGAGCGGAAAACCCTACGGCATTCCCTTCTACGGTGAAGCTTCCTTCGTTATGTACAACAAGGAACTCTTTGCCGCCAAGGGACTTACCATGCCCGATGAACCCACCTGGGATCAGATATATGAACTGGCAAAGAAGATCCACGATCCGGCCAATGGTATTGTGGGCTTTACCATGCGGGGAACCCCCGGATGGGGCATGAGCGGCGCTCCCTTTGTAACCATGGTTAACGCCTTCGGCGGCAGGTTCTTCGATATGAACTGGAACGCCACTGTTGATACTCCCGAACAGCGGGGCGCCTGGAGCATGTACAAGAAAATTCTCCGCGAAGCGGGACAGACCGACATTCTTTCCTATACCTACAATGAATGTATCGGCCTTATGCAGTCGGGCAAGTGCGGCATATACTATGACGCCACCTCCCTGGCGCCTCCCCTTGAGGACAGTACTTCTGCGGTAAAGGGCAAGATTGGTTATGTGGCCGCCCCCCATGGAAAACTCCAGAAGAACACCGCATGGCTGTGGAACTGGACCATGGGAATTAATCCCAAAACCACCGCCGCCAAAAAAGAAGCGGCCTTCAAATTCATGCTCTGGGCGACTTCCAAAGATTATGTGCAGCTGGCATATAAGTACGATCCTACCGGATCGGCTATTCCTCCTGCGGCGCGGTCTTCTACCTATAAGCTTCCCTTCTATGCCTCGGTTTCCTATGCCTCTCCCACCCTCAAGGTGCTTGAGAACATGGACTTTACCAAGCCCACCCTGGACCCGGTACCCTATGTGGGGCTTCAGTACATCGCCATTCCTGAATTTGCCGACGCCGGCGATATCATGACCCGGAATCTTGCGGATTACGTGGTGGACAATATCACCCTTGATGAAGCGATCAGGCGTACTCAAGCAGTTTTTGAGCAGGTAGCTAAAGACGGCAACTATAAAAAGTAGTTTTTAAACACCTTCTATCTTTAGTCCTTAGTCCGGCGGTGAATAACTGCCGGACAGTTTTATTAAACACCGGTGGTATAATGAAACGAAAAACAGATTACCATTATCTTTTGCCTGCGATCATAGTTGTTGCGGTTATGACCCAGGTGCCTTTCCTGTTAACCCTGATTTTTTCTACACTGCGGTGGAACCTGTCGCGGCCGGATATTCCCCGTGTTTTTACGGGGTTCAGTAATTATCTTTATTTTTTGAAAATTGAAAACTGGCATGAGCTCCCCGTGTTTTACGGGATTTTGTGGCAGACAATTTTTATTACCGGCATGACCCTGATTTTGTGTTCCGTACTCGGCTTTTTGTTAGCCCTCCTTTTTGATCATAATATTCCGGGGATCAACTTTGCCCGGACTCTGATATTGGGCCCCTTCTTTGTCATGTCCACAGCCAGCGGGGTTATCTGGAAAACCACGATCTTTAATACCACCTTCGGCTGGTACGGAGTTATCGTAAAGGCCCTGGGGGGTACTCCGGTAGACTGGATCAGCTATCATCCCATGGCTACGATTATCACCCTCTTTACCTGGCAGTGGATGCCCTTCTTCATACTGGTACTGCTCGCAGGCTTGCAGGGCCTGGATCAGGATCTGATGGACTGCATGCGCCTTGACGGAGTCGGCTGGCTTCAGGGAATTTTCCGCATCAAACTGCCCCTTATCATGAACCACCTGCGGGTGGCGATCATGTTGGGGCTCATCTTTGTTATCAAGGAATTCGGTTTAATACTGACCACAACCGCAGGCGGCCCGGGAACCCGTTCTTATACGCTTCCGTATTATGTGTATATGCAGGTGTTCAGCGCCAATAATGTGGGCAGGGCAGGGGCCCTTGCGGCAATGACCGTTGTCCTTACCTTGGTGATAGTCAACCTTATCTACCGTTCCATTGAGCGGCGGAACTCAAAGTACCTTTAGGGTCCGGGAGAAAAAATAAATGGAAAAAAGAAGCATCAGGGAAGTACAGGCGTCCATGAAGGCCCGCAGAATTATTAAACAGGTATTACTGGCCCTTATTATCTATGCGGTAGCGATTGTGTATTTTTCTCCTATCCTCTATATGTTCCTGACGGGGTTCAAGACAGAAGCCCAGGCGGTGAGTCCGTCGATCTTTTTTAAGCCCACACTGGTCACCTATCAAAAAGTGTTGGGTGATCCCACCATGCACCAGTACCTCCGCAATTCCCTGTTCCAGGTATTTTTCGGTACACTCATAAGCCTCTGTCTGGGTATTCCCGCAGCCTACGGTTTGGTTTTTGGTAAATTTAAAAAACGGGATTCAGCGGGTAAGATGTATTTCTGGTTTATCACAACCATAGTGCTGCCCCCGGTGGCGGTCCTTATCCCCCTGTTTATCTGGTATCAGAAATTCCGCCTTATCAATACCCCCTACGGCGTTCTTGCCGCCTATATCGGTTTTCATATTCCCATTGTGGTATGGATGGTTCATTCCTTTTTTTCGGATTTGCCCAGGGAGATATTTGAGGCCGCTGAAATTGACGGCTGTTCCAAGTTTCAGCGCCTTACCCGTATCGCCATTCCTCTGGCCCGGACGGGGATTATCTCCGCAGCCCTGCTGGTGGCGGTTTTTATCTGGGACGAATTTTTCCTCGGTTTTAACCTTACGGGAAATCCCACAGCCACCCTGCCGGTATATATGTCACGGTTCCGTGAACAGCAGGGCCAGTTTGTTGCCCAGCTGTCGGCGTCTTCCACCATATCGGTGCTCCCCGCCGTTATCCTTGGATGGATGACCCAGAAAGCCTTGGTGAAAGGTCTGGTCGCTGGCGCCGTAAAGGGTTGATTTTGGATAAACCGCCTGCGTGGAAGGGTATACTCGTTTACGATATCGGGACTACCAGTGTAAAATCGGCGATCTTTGACGGCGAAGGAAAACCCCGTTTTTCTGTTTCGGTCCCCTATAAAACCGAATACCCCCGGCCCGGCTGGGCCCAGCAGGACCCCCTGCAATTTTGGGAAGCCGCGGTTCAGGGCACCAGGGAGATGTTCGCCCTGCCGGAAGCGGCGGGGCTGAGCATAGAAGCAATCGGCCTTTCGGGGCACATGAACGGCAGCCTGCCCGTGGATGCCGAAGGAAACCCGGTATACCCTGAGCTTATTCATTCCGATTCCCGCGGCGGTCCCCAGTGCGAAAAAATACTTTCCCGATTCGGCGTGGAAGAACTCTACGCTGTCACCGGAAACCGCACCGATGCGCACCTCTCGCTTCCCAAAATGCTCTGGCTTAAGGATGAAGAGACCGGCGCCTATAAAAAGACCCGCTGGTTTCTCAACTCAAAGGATTTTCTCCGCTTCAAATTGACAGGCCTTTCCGGCATAACCGACTATTCCGACGCCTCCCTGACCGGCATCTTCGACGTAAATAAACGTACCTGGGCCTGGGATTTAATCGAGGACTTAAATTTTTCGCGCTCCTGCTTCCCGGAAGTACGGAGCAGCATAGACAGCGGCGGGAAGCTCTGCAAAGAAGCCGCCGCCGTTCTGGGGCTTCCATCGGGGATACCGGTCTCGGTGGGCGGCGGGGACGCCTCCTGCGCGACCCGGGGCAGCGGTATTAGCGCGGCGGGGGAAGCCTACATCTCCTTTGGTTCAAGCGCCTGGATTTCAATACTGGCGCCTGATCCGGTCTTTGATCCAAAAAAACGGATGCAGAATTTTTTTGATCTCAACGGGAAGGACTGTAATATCTGCGGTACGGTACAAAGCGCCGGCGCCGCCGTGGACTGGGTTATTGCCCTTCTTTTTGGGAACACTGAACTGAGGCCCGAAGAATACCGGCGTATCGAAAAGGAATTGGAGCTTAGGCCCATAGGCTCGGGGGGCGTTATGTTCCTGCCCTATCTTATGGGTGAAAGGACTCCTCATTGGGATCCCGCCGCCCGGGGGGTGTTCTCGGGGCTTTCCCTTTCCACGGGCAGGGAAAACATGATCCGTTCCGTATACGAGGGGGTGTCTTTCGCCCTGAGGGAAGTTACCGAAGTTTATACGGATATTGCCATGCCGGTAAAAAGCATGAAATTGTTGGGAGGGGGTGTGCGCAGCGTCTTCTGGCAGAAGATGATCTGCGATATTCTGGGTCTGCCGGTGTTTATCCATCCTTTCCCCATCCATGCGATAAGCCTGGGGGCGGCCATGGCGGCGGGGGTTTCCATAGGAATGTGGCGGGATATTGACCAGGCCTGCCGGGCAGTTTCCGCCGGCGCAGAGGGCATCATCCCCGATCCGGCAAGCACAGCCGCCTATGAACCGCTCTTTGCAGCGTATAAAAAAATGTACGGGGCCCTCAAGCCGGTATTTGATGATTTGCGGAATACCGCCAATGTGGGATAAGCCGGATTTG
The DNA here is from genome assembly GCA_025997875.1 of Spirochaetia bacterium. Lineage (GTDB taxonomy): Bacteria > Spirochaetota > Spirochaetia > Treponematales > Breznakiellaceae > BNUT01. The sequence continues at coordinate 32,767 of BNVE01000017.1, read as the reverse complement.
TTAGGGCTATTAAAAGGGCGCAAACAAATAGTCAAAGACCACCGGCATAGCCGGTGGCTTGAGGAAGCCCCCTTAAAGGGGGCAATCCACTCACATTATTTTCATCTGCCTTAAATTCTTTCGAATGTTTTGAACTATGTTTACTATCTTGATTACAAGATTTACATTCCCATCGAATCCGTACTATATTTATTATACCAATCTTTCTTCGTACTCCTTTGGTTGCCTTTTTTTGAGGCTTCCTCTGGAGTACTTTATTGATTTTTGTCATCCGGATCACGCACGGCACGGCATAGCCTTTTCAAGTCTCCCCGGCAAAGCCGGGGGTTTTATAAGATTCAATAAAGTGAGCGAAAGGTTTGTATATGAACCCGCCTGATAACGCATTAGTGCTCTGTGTGGATGAAAAGACGCAAATACAGGTCCTGGAAAGGGCGCAGCATACTATTTTCCCGCAGCAAAATCTGAGTGCGCATCAAAGTAATGATTACTACCGGCACGGGACAACAACGCTGTTTACCGCATTGGATTATATTACCGGCAAAGTAATCGGAGATTGCAAGGACCGGCATACTATGGAAAGCTAAACTTAATCTCTTACCACTTTCCATTTTCCCAGGGTACGGCTTAGCGTTTTAAACACCGCCCCAATTTTGACCGGCTTTTTCTCTCCGGTGGTGTAAGGTACGAGATACCCCTTCTCATCTATCTGCTTAAGGGCCGCTTCCGCCAGATCCGCACGGCCCCGGGCGTTGCGTACCTCCTCCTGAGTAAATTGGCCTAACAGGGTAAAGATCAGATATAAAGATATTCTGGTAGTACTTCTCTATATCGTATTTCAGATCGATAGCATTTGGAAACCCCTGCTTCAAGCTCAGCCCAGGAAATCCGAAAGACGCCTGTAGGTTTCGTTTACAACGTGCTTCTTTGCCACATCCACCTCGTCCCCCAGTTCGTCGATAAGGGCTTCAAGGCTGGCAAGGCTTTCGTTCAGGCTGGTGTGGAAGCCACGGGAACACTTAAAGTAGTAATTCCCGTCGCCGTCGGTAAAGAGGCAGATAAAGCCCAGTTCCTTTTTTCCCGGTTTCCAGATCGCGGGGCTTACCAGATCCGGCAGACAGGAGAGGAGGTCTGCGAGATCTTCTGTTGAGGAAAAATTTTTCCGCCGGGGCCAGGTCCGGGTCAGGGCGTCATCAATATCCAGGGAGGATGCAAGGGAGAGGATCAGTTCCAGTTTTTCTCCCGCAAGGAGGGTGTACTTGCCCTCCACCAGGATCGTTCCCCGCAGGCCCTTGTAGAAAGTTTCCCGGGGGATGCTGTCCTTGACCAGGGCGAGTTTTTCCCAGGGAAGTTTCACTTCCTTTTTGCCCTTAATGGTTTCAATATCAAAAATTTCCCCGCCGATCTTGATGTTGTTGGTAAAGTCCCGGGGTTTTTTAAGTTTTTCAATCGGAACGCGGGATCTGCCGTCCTCTCCGCGGGACTTTCCCCCAAAGGAGGCGAAAAGGCCGGGGCTGATTTTTTCCAGGGTGTTTTTTGAAAGGGGAGAGACCGACATGGCGTACATCCGGGTGGTCTGCACGATTTCTCCCGCCACAATGTACTGGGGGTCCATCTTGAACATCACCGATCCGGGGTGGATGCAGATACGGTCCGCAGTAAGGCTGCGGTAGGTTTCCCGGCCTTCACGGACGCAGACAAACTGGATAAGGCCCCGGCTTATGCAGCAGAGGTAATCGCTGGTGCTGCCCCCGGAGAGGATGGGGATCTTCAGTGAAGAGACGATCTCCTCAAGCTGGGCTGTTACGTTAACAATTTCCGCCATGGCCCGCTCGTCAAGGTAGTTTTTCTCGCAGAATTTTGCCCTGTTGGGGGAATCGCCGTAGGCGCGGTAGAGTTTGAGGTAAGAAACGAAGTCCCCGTCGGCGTCGCGGAAACTGTGGTGGGCCTTGCGGGCGTCCGTTTCTTCACCCGGGGGCAGCAGATAGGGGCTTTGTGTGGAGAGAAAGGCTGCGGCGATAAGAGTTTCCTCGATCACATCGGGGTATCGCTGGATCGCCTCCACGATGATCCGGGACTGACGGGGGGCCAGGGGGAATTCGGTCATCAGTTTTCCTGTTTTTGAAAGGCTCCGGTCGCTTTCCAGGGCGTCAAGGAGGTTCAGCGTTTCTATGGCGGCGATAAGCCCCTCGTGGCTGGGGGAAGAGATGAAATCAAACTCCTCAAAGTTTGAAAGCCCCAGGTCCGCCATGCGGAGTACCACTTCCGATAAATCGGTGCGGAAAATTTCTTCGGTGGTAAAAAGGGGGCGGTTTTCAAAATCTTTGCGGTTGTAGAGCCGGTAACAGGTCCCTTCCTGGGTGCGCCCCGCCCGGCCCTTCCTTTGATTCGCCGATGCCTTTGAAATAGGCGCCTCAATCAGGCTTGAAGTGAAGGTTTTGGGATTGTAATGGTTCAATTTTGAAAGTCCCGAATCGATCACTGCGGTAACGCCGTCGATGGTGACCGAAGTTTCAGCGATATTGGTGCTGATCACCACCTTTGTTTTTCCCTTTGGCGCGGGATCGAAGACCCGTTCCTGTTCTTCCTTGCCCAGCCTGCCGTAGAGGGGCAGAATGTGCAGATAAGAACCCACGGGACCAAAGGTAAGGCGGCTCATGCAGTCCTTTATCATTTTTTCGCCGGAAAGAAAAACCAGGATGTCCCCTTTCCGTTTTTCGCTGACAAAACGTTCGGTGATGGAATCAACCTTGTTGAGGATCGCCTCCATGGCGATAAGGCCGCTGCTTTTCGCGGAAAAACCACCCCTGCCGCCGTTTCTATTACCGCCCCTGTCATCGTTTTTAGCGCCGTTTCTGCCATTTCTGCCGCCCCGGTTATCGTTTCTTGAAGGCGCGGGTGATTGGGAAAAAGTTTCTACCGCAAGGGGATCGTAGATCAGGGTGACCGGGTAGGTCATGGCGTCGATCTTTACCACCGGACATTCGCCGAAGTATTCGGAAAAAATTTCCGCATTGATGGTGGCGGAAGAAATGATCACCTTGAAATCATGCCGGGTTTCCAGTACTCTTTTTAAAAGCCCCAGGATAAAATCGATGTTAAGGCTTCGTTCATGGGCTTCGTCGACCACCAGGAGGCTGTATTTGGAAAGCCAGGGATCCAGTTTCATCTCCTGAAGCAGAATTCCGTCGGTCATGATCTTGATTTTGGTATTCTGATCCGTGCGGTCTTCAAACCGCATCTTGTATCCCACCATGCCGGGAAGGGAGGAACCGGTTTGGCGGGCAATAAATTCACTTACCGAAAGGGCTGCGATACGCCGGGGCTGGGTTACGCCGATTACGCCGTTTTTTGAATACCCCGCTTCGTGGAGTATCACCGGCAGTTGGGTTGTTTTTCCTGAGCCGGTGGGGCTTTCCACCACCACCGCCTGATTGTTTGCCAGTGCGGTAAGGATAAGGTCCTTGTGTTTGTAAACCGGGAGGTCTGAATAATTCATCTTAACATCATAGACGGATATGCCGAGACTGTGAAGGGCGCCCAATGCCCCTTGTACCGGCAGGTTTTTTTTATTTATTTTTATTGTTATTATTTTAAGCATGTGATATATTGTGATATAATGAAATTTGGGAGGAAAATTTTTTAATGAGTAAAACAAAGGGCATTTCAAAAAACGTTTATTTTTTTGGAAACGGTAAAGCGGAAGGGGACGCGAAGATGAAGGACGTCCTCGGCGGCAAGGGCGCCAATCTTGCGGAAATGACTAACCTGGGAATTCCGGTACCGCCGGGATTTACCGTCTCCGCCGAAGTGTGCGCCGCCTATTATGAAAACAAGGAAAAATATCCTGCGGGTCTTGTCGAAGAAGTTCTGGCAAACTTAAAAGAGCTTGAAAAAATCATGGGAAAGAAACTGGGCGACGCCGATGATCCCCTGTTGGTCTCTGTCCGTTCAGGGGCTTCGGTCTCCATGCCGGGCATGATGGACACGATCCTCAACCTGGGGATGAATGACAGGGCGGTACAGGGCCTTGCGCGGAAAACCAAAAATCCCCGTTTTGCCTGGGACGCCTACCGCCGTTTTATCCAGATGTACGGCGATGTGGTCATGGAAATAAAGGCTCCGGATGACAAAACCCCGGACCCATTTGAAATAGCCATTGCCCGAATTAAATCGGAGCGAAATGTAAAGCTTGATACGGAACTTACGGCGGCCGATCTTGAAAAACTGGTTGATGAGTATAAGCATATCGTCAAGGCAAACACGGGGAAAGATTTTCCTCAGGCGCCTTTGGATCAGCTCTGGGGGTCAGTGAACGCCGTTTTCGGCTCATGGATGAACGCAAGGGCCATCAAATACCGGCAATTAAACGATATCAGGAATGTGAAAGGCACTGCGGTGAATATTCAGTCCATGGTATTCGGTAACTTCGGCGAAGATTCCGGCACCGGGGTCTGTTTCAGCCGCGATCCCTCTACAGGTGTAAAGGAATTCTACGGCGAATACCTGATGAATGCCCAGGGTGAAGACGTGGTGGCGGGTATCCGTACTCCGGAAAAGATCTCCACCCTGGCAGAGCGGAACCCGAAAATCTACAAACAACTGGTGGGCATCAAGGATAAACTGGAAAAACATTTCCGGGACATGCAGGATATGGAATTTACCGTCCAGCAGGGGGAACTTTTTATTCTCCAGACCAGGAACGGCAAACGCGCCGGCAACGCCGCGGTAAAATGCGCGGTAGATATGGTGGCGGAAAAATTGATCGACAAGAATACCGCCATCCTCCGGGTCAGTCCCGCCCATCTGGATCAGCTGCTTCACCCCATGGTGGACCCTGCGGCGCTTAAAGCCGCCCAGTCCATCACCAAGGGGCTTAACGCTTCCCCGGGAGCCGCCACCGGCAGGATCGTATTTACTGCCCAGGAAGCCGAGGAATGGCATGGGCGGGGAGAAAAGGTACTGTTAGTGCGCAAGGATACCAGCCCCGAAGATATCGGCGGCATGGTGGTGTCCCAGGGTGTGCTCACTTCAACCGGGGGCATGACCAGCCACGCGGCGGTGGTCGCCCGGGGCATGGGAACTCCCTGCGTTGCCGGGGCCAAGGGCGTTTCGGTACAGGGTGACAGGGTTATTATCGGGAACGAAACCTTCGATAGGGGCGAGTGGATCACCATCGACGGTTCCACCGGTGATGTATACAAAGGCCGGCTGCCCCTGGTGGCCCCTGAAATTTCCCGTGACATGAGCGTCTTTCTGGAATGGTGCGATCAGGTTCGGGAATCTTCGGTGCGCGGTAAGTTGAAGGGTTTCAAGGTCAGGACCAATGCGGACCAGCCCGAGGACGCCAAGCGGGCCTTTGCCTTCGGCGCCGACGGGGTCGGCCTCTGCCGGACCGAACACATGTTCTTCGATAAGGAAAAACTGATCCACTTCCGGGCCATGATCGTGGCGGACACCGAAGAGGAACGGAAGATTCAGCTTAAGAAAATTCTTCCCCTGCAGCAGCAGGACTTTTTCGGTATCTTTAAAGCAATGGAAGGCAGGCCCGTTACCATACGGCTCCTGGACCCGCCGCTCCACGAATTTGTTCCCCACACCAAAGAGGAGACCCAGGAACTTGCGGATCACCTGAATGTGCGGGTCGAAGATCTCCAGCCCAAGATCGATAAGCTCCACGAAGCAAACCCCATGCTGGGGCACCGGGGCTGCCGCCTGGCGGTTACCTACCCGGAAATTTACGATATGCAGGTTGAGGCCATCGCCCTTGCGGCGCTTGAGTGCGTAAAACAGCATATACCCGTGGAGCCCGAGATCATGATCCCCATCGTGGTTACCGCCCGGGAGCTCAAACTGCTCCGTCCCAATGCGGAGAAGATCCTTAAGCGGGTCCTTGACGCCGCGGGGGTAAAGATTCCCGTTCATATCGGCACCATGATAGAGGTTCCCCGTGCGGCGATCCGTTCGGCCCATATCGCCCGTTATGCGGACTTCTTCAGCTTTGGTACCAACGATCTTACCCAGATGACCTTTGCTTTCAGCCGGGACGATGTGGCTTCCTTCATGCCCGCCTATCTGTCCCAGAATGTGCTTGATGTGGACCCCTTCAAATCCATTGATGAAGACGGGGTCGGCGGTTTGATGCGCTACGCCATCCATGAAGGCCGCAGTGTCAATCCGGACCTCAAGATCGGGATCTGCGGCGAGCATGGGGGCGATCCTGCCACCATCGATTTCTGTTACCGCGCCGGTTTAAGTTATGTCTCGTGTTCACCTTTCCGCGTACCTCTGGCACGGCTTGCCGGAGCGCAGGCGGTGATAAATAATCCCGAAGTAGATCGCAGTAAAGCCGGTGTAAAAGCCGGTGCAATCAAAACTCCGGGAAATAAGACAAGGACTCTTAAGGAGGCTCAGAAGATGGCAGAGGAAAAAACCACAAAAGTGGCAAAACCCAAGGTTGCAAAGAAACCCGCAGCCGCAAAAAAGCCCGCAGCCAAGACCGCCAAGGCCAAAGTTGCGAAGAAACCCGCGGCTAAGACCGCCAAGGCTAAAGTTGCGAAGAAGCCCGCAGCCAAGACCGCCAAGGCTAAAGTTGCGAAGAAGCCCGCGGCCAAGACCGCCAAGGCTAAGGTTGCGAAGAAACCTGCGGCCAAGACCGCCAAGGCCAAAGTTGTGAAGAAACCCGCGGCCAAGACCGCCAAGGCCAAGGTTGCGAAGAAACCCGCGGCCAAGACCGCCAAGGCTAAAGTTGCGAAGAAGCCCGCGGCCAAGACCGCCAAGGCCAAAGTTGCGAAGAAGCCCGCAGCCAAAACTGCCAAGCCCAAGGCCACCAAACCCAGGGCAGCCAAGAAGCCCGCAGCCGAGCCCGCTTCCACCTCCGATTCCTTGTGGTAAGAGGCTTTTGAATTTAGTATTAAGGGCGCCGGATTTTCCGGCGCTTTTTTTGTGGTGCGCCCTGATAATTGAGCCGGTTCCAAAACTCGGTTAGTTTTGGAACTGCCTCAATTGTCAGTATTCTGCTTATCTGATAAGGAGTATCTGGCCTTAAAGACATAAGTATGATATCATAATCCAAACCAATGAATGGGGGTATGTAATGCAGTATGTGGAGTTTGGAAAAACAGGCGTTAAGGTTTCCCGTCTGGGAATGGGATGTATGCGTCTGCCTTCTTATGAAGAGAAGGGCAAAACCATTTTTGATGTAGACAAAGGCATTGCTCTGGTCCATCGCGCCATTGAACTGGGGGTCAACTACTTTGATACCGCCCCCTACTATTGCGATAAACAGAGTGAAATCATCCTTGGCAAGGCCCTTGCGGGGGGCAGGCGGGATAAGGTGTGGGTTTCTACCAAGAACCCCATAGAAAACGATTCCGGGGACGATTACCAGAAGCGGCTGGAGAATTCCCTCAAGAACCTGCAAACCGACCATATTGATTTTTATCACTTCTGGGGAATTTCCCTGGATACCTTTCTTACCAAGGTAAAGGCAAAGAACGGCCCCTTTGAACGGGCAAAGAAATTGAAAGAACAGGGGCTGATCCGGCACATCTCCTTCTCCTTCCATGACCGTGACGCGGGTGAAGAAGAGGGGAACAAACTGATCGAAATTCTCAAGAACGGTGAGGGGGTGCTTGAGTCGGTGCTCTGCCAGTACAATCTGATGGACCGCAACAAGGAGGGCGGCATTGCCCTTGCCCATCAAATGGGCCTGGGCACCGTGATCATGGGGCCCGTGGGCGGCGGACGCCTGGGGGCGCCCTCAAAGGTTATCCAGGACCTGCTTCCCGGCAAGGTAAAGAGCTCCGCCGATATTGCCCTCCGTTTTGTGTTTGCCAATCCCAATGTGAATATCGCCCTTTCCGGGGTAAGCACCCTTGCCCAGCTTGAAGAAAACGCCGCCATCGCCGGCAATACCGGCGCCCTTAGTAAGGAAGAGCTGGATACCATCGAAGCGATGATGAAGGAAAACGAGCGCCTTGCGGGGCTCTACTGTACGGGCTGCAAGTACTGCATGCCCTGCCCCAAGGGGATCAATATCCCCGAGGTGTTTACCATCATGAACTATCACCGGGTATACAAGCTTACCGATTTTGCCAAAAAGACCTATGCGGAAATCGGCAAGGTGGATTGGCGGAAGTACGAAAATGCTTCAAAATGTGTGGAGTGCGGGGCCTGCGAAACCAAATGTCCCCAGAGCCTTCCCATCCGGGAACAGCTTAAGGAAACCCATAAGGTTTTGGGCTCTTCGGCATAGCCGAACCATCCTGATTTTAATATGGAGCGGCGGCGGCTCTTTGCGGGGCCGCCGCGATATTACCGGTGAAAAATCCCCTGATACAAACCCTGTTAAGCCTGAAGGGAAATCCCCGGGCCTGTGTATGCACCGAGCCCCTCTGGGGCTTATCCATGAACCTCTGTCTGCCCTACGCGTCGGTATACATGATCGCCATGGGCCTTAAGGACACCGAGATAGGTTTTATCGCCACCGTGTATATGCTGATGCAGGTGGTCTTTGCCTTTTTAAGCGGCCCCATCACGGACAAGCTGGGGCGGCGAAAGACCACCGCCGTTTTTGACTTTATTGCCTGGAGTATCCCCTGCATTATCTGGTGGCGGGCGGAAAATTTCTGGTTCTTCCTGGTGGCGGCCCTTTTTAACGGGGTCATGAAGGTAACCACCAATTCCTGGGACTGCCTTTTGGTGGAGGACGCCGAAAAAAGCCAGATCACCCGGATTTATTCCATGGTGATAGTCTGCGGCCAGCTCTCCGCCCTCTTTGCCCCCATATCAAGCATCCTGGTGTCCCGTCTTACCCTGGTACCCGCGATCCGCATCCTCTACGTTAACGCCTTTGTGGTAATGACCATCAAGATCTTTGTGCTCTATTTCTTTTCCCGGGAAACTGAAACCGGTATGGTCAGGCTGCGGGAAACAAAGGGCAAAAGCATCCTTTCCCTGGCGGGGGGCTACGGCCCGGTACTGAAGATCATTGCCCATTCCAAGGGAACCGTTTTTTCACTGGTCATCACCGCCCTGGTGGGGGCCGTGGGGATGATCAACACCACCTTCTGGCAGGTCATCGTAAGCAAGAAGCTCCTGGTCCCCGATGCCTTCCTGCCCCTGTTCCCCATGCTGCGGTCTGTCCTGGCCATGGTCTTCCTCTTTACCGTGATACCCCATTTAGCCACCCGGGGCAGTCTCAAGCTCCCCCTGCTTTTAGGATTTGCCAGCTACCTGGTCGGCCAGACCCTGCTGGTTCTGGCCCCCGTTGAAGGTCCGGCCAGGTATGCGGCCCTCTGCATTTCCCTGGTTTTTGACGGCTATGGCCTGGGCTCACTGGGTATGCTCGCCGAATCCCTGGTGGCCCTCCACGTGAATAAGGCCGAACGGGCCCGGGTCATGGCGATCCAGCATATGATCATCATGTTTGCCACCTCCCCCTTTGGCTGGATAGGGGGGCTGCTCTCCAGCATTTCCCGCAGCCTGCCCTTTGTGCTGACCATGGCGCTTCTGCTGATCGGTATGTTTGTTACCCTCATTTACTATACAAAAAGTACCGCCACGGGACTTTCCAACACCAATACTGATACTGCCTTAGGCGGGGCCGCAGCGGAACCGGCGGATCTCCCCGTCGGGGAAGCCCCATGAACCGCAGGGATAAACAGAAGGCCCAAACCTTTGTGGATATCATGCGATCCGCAGAGGAACTGTTTATGCAGGCGGGCTATGAAAAAACGTCCATGCGGCAGATCGCCTGCCATGCGGGACTGACCAAGGGCGCCCTGTACCATCATTTTGAATCCAAGGAAGCCCTGCTGGAACGGATGTGCGCGGATCATTACCAGGTACTTGTCAGCGCGGTCCGGTCGGTTCTGGATGATCCGTCCCTTTCCTGTTTCGCCCGGATCCGCAAGGCCATCGATCTTTCCCAGGACATGGGGATCACCAAGGTTTCCTTTGTTTCGGCATACCTCAAGGTCCGCAATGACGAAAGCAGCGTTATGCTTAAAGATCGGCTGCGGAAGTACGACCGGAAATTCTACGCTTCGGTAATCGGCCCCCTCCTTAAGGAGGCAAACGAAAAGGGTGAATGCAGTTTTACCGCAAACCCCGGGGTTCTTGCGGTTTTTATCCATCAGCTTGACCGGACCGTCAGCGAAGAGATCAACCGGGTCTTTGCGGAACAGGGGGAATCAACCGGGGAGGCAAAAAAACAGCTCATCGGGATCATGAAGGCCTATGTGTATACCCTTTCCCGGATGCTCAATACGGGACCCGAGGCTGTTTCTACCCTCATCGGGCTTGAAGGGTCCATGCACCTCTACGGGGAGCTGCTCCGGGCCGTCAGGGAAAGCAGGTAAGGCTTAACCGTACTGCGTTTTATAGGTACTTTTATACCCATTCAGAAATTTCCCTTTTTGATGATCCATATTTTAGCCCAAACACAACTCCCTTACGGTTGCAATATTTACAAAATGGTTTTGGTGTATTCAAAAATTCATATACTTCTTTGACATCCTTTACCTTATGTAAATCAAGAACATCATTTACGGTTACTTCCAAATTCTTACCGAAGTATTTATTAAAGTGTTTTATTCCGGCTATTGTATTACATGGATAAATATAACCATCCTGCATGGTAATGCATCTGTTTATCTGTGTACAAATATTAAAACTACGGCTTAGAGGTTGTTTCCCCTCTAAATCAAAGGGATATTTCCACATTGATTTTACCGGAACATCACTCCCGCCGACATAGTCAAATTTTATATCGTGCAGATTTGCTTTTTCCCGTATCTTATCAATATCCAGTTTAACAGGATACCGTGACAGGTTTATGGCGATTTTGTTTTTCCCGCAGCTTTCCCAAAATATTTCCGGCATTTGCAGCAAAAGTAATCCATTTGTCATAAAGCCTATTTCTGTTTCAGGAAAAGAGTCTCTTGCAATGCTGAATATTTCCAAAAGGCGCGGGTGTAAAAGCGGTTCCCCTCCGGTAACATAAAAAGATTCAAGTTTATGACCGGTTAATTCCGCCAGTTTCTCCATATCTTTTTTATAAGTATCAATATTGAGGAACTCTTTTTCGGCAATCGGGCTATATGCCGTACAACATTTGCAGTTAAGATTACAATGCTGCGTTGCATAAACGCCCATTACCATTGATGTCCGAATGGCATGATGTTTTTTGGCGTTTATTTTCAGTCCTATTAAACTCAGCCACTTAAATAGCGAACTACTTTCGGGGATAATTTTTACAACATTGTTCCGAATACTTCGCAATATATCGTCAAGGCCAATATATCTGTTCTTTTGCCTCATTATCTAACATAGGCGGCACCGGTAGGACAACTTCCTTATTTATGCAGCCAACTCCCTTTTTGTTCAAAATTACGGTTTTTTGTACTTTCATAGCCAAAAAATTTTCCCAAATATTGCCAATAGGGACAAAAAACCCTACCTTTTACGTTGAAAAGGCAATGATTTGACATCATATTGCCTTATAAGGTGTTTTGTCAAGCAAAAAATACCCTTTTTTAAGTAAAATTTGGCCTACTATGGGTTTTAGAGAAAATTTGAAATCAGAATTGGAATTCAATGATATGGCCGTCAAAGAATTGGCCGCTTTGTCCGGGGTGCAGAAAAGGGCAATTGACAACTATCTTAGGACCATAAATGCCGCAATGCCGGCGGCCGATGCCGCAGTTAAAATTGCCCATGCCCTGGGGGTTACCGTAGAATTTCTTGTTATGGGTGAAGAACAGCAAATCCCGACAGGAATTCGGAAAATCATCCAAAATTTACACAAAGTAAGTATGAGAGACCGAAAATTAATAGAGGATATGCTTGAATCAATGATTGAACGGAAGGAAAACAAGTAATAACCAAGTCCATTTGATACTGTCATTAATAAAAATTATGTCTTAGAGAAGGCTGTGGAAGAAAAGCGGAAAAAAGATGAGGCTGATGCAAAAAGAAGGGCCGCCGCTGCGGGTATAAGCTTATAAGCATTAGTCCTCAAAATCGGTTTACAAAAAGAAAAATCCACCCTATATTTATAGGTAGAGGCTATCATGCTTGAAAATGAACAAAGATATTATGAGAAACACCGGGATGAGCTTGTACTGAATTATCTCGGTAAATTTGTCGTTATATCGGGCGATCATGTAGTTGCCGCCTATGATAATGACAAAGAAGCCATTTTGGAGACCATGAAGACTATCCCCATGGGTTCCTTTATGGTAAAACCCATAACCAAAGAGGAAAGAGTTATCCGGCTTTCTTCGGTAGCTTTCTATGCCTAAAATACCTCATCTTGCTTTTAAAAAAGAGTATACCGGCCTCACCTTGAATCTGATAACGGATGTAGTTATTTCCGGCTTTCCTGGGGGTAGCGGCATATCGGTAAGGGCATTATGGGATACCGGGGCGGATGGTTCAGCGATAACACCTAAAGTAGCCCAATCATTAAACCTCAAGCCGATAGACAAGGCCAATATAACCGGGGCAAACGAATCAAGTATGGTGGATGTGGTCGAAATTTCAGTCATTTTGCCCAATAAGGTAAGGGTTGGCGATGTAAGGGTTACGGTATGCAATCTGAATGGTGGCATTGATATGCTTTTAGGAATGGATATTATCATGCTCGGCGATTTTTCTATCAGCAATGGGGATGGCATAACCCTATTTTCTTTCGCTGTACCGCCGTTCCAAAACAAGGTAGACCTTTACGAAAAAGCCATTGCTGTAAATAGACGGAATAAGGCATAAGATAGAGCTGCTCTGCAAGGCCCTGGAGTGCCCAGCCCCTTTAATGTATTAAAAAAATAAGGTATAATGAATTTATGAAAAATTATATGAAAAAACTTTCCCTTGTATGCATCTTCGGTTGGGCCCTTGCGGGGTTCCTTTCAGCACAAGCTTCCACCGGTTTGACCGTATACGCCATCAACGGGCCCTCCGGGGTCGGCATGGTCCGGCTTTTTGATAATCCCCCCAGGGCTCCGGGTTTTGATATAAAGATGGAGGTCGTGGCGGACGCAAGTCTTGTGGCGGCCCTCTTTACTTCCGGGACCGCCAGGGTCGGCATCCTTCCCCCAAACACGGCGGCGAAGATCGCCTCTGGCGGAAAGAATATCCAGGTTGCGGCGGTCCTGGGCGCCGGGATGCTGAGCCTGCTCTCGTCGGACCCGGCGGTTCAGCGTATCGAAGACCTTAAGGGCAAGACCGTGGAAATGGCCGGGCAGGGGGCCACCCCGGATTATGTGTTCCGCCGCATCCTTGGCGCAAAAAACCTTAAACCCGGTACGGACCTTACCCTGAACTTTTCCAACCCCACCCCCTCCATTGCCCAGCTCCTTATCTCGGGGCGGGCCTCCAATGCCCTGCTGCCTGAACCTTTCGCCACCATGACCCGGGCCGGGAACGCAAATATAAAACAGGTGGGTAATATTCAGGATGAGTGGATCAGGGCCGGCGGAGCTGCGGATTATCCCATGACGGTCCTGGTGGTGGACGCCGATTTTGCCGCCTCCCAGCCTGCGGCGCTTAAGGCCATCCTGGATGCAGTTAAGGTATCGGTAGAGTGGGTAGTTGCCAATCCCGCCGCGGCGGGCCCCCCGGTGGAAAAATACCTGGGGCTTAAGGCCCAGGTGATAAGCGCCGCCATACCCCGCAGTAATTATGTTTACATCCCTGCGGCCCGGGCCCGCCCTGCCCTGGAATCCCTTTACCGGGCCTTTCTGGAATTTGAGCCCCTGTCCATAGGCGGGGCGCTTCCCAAGGACAGTTTTTATCTTAAATAAAAAGAAAGGGGCGGGTTTTTCCCTGCCCTGGTTTTTAGCCGGCATTGCCGCCCTCTTTTTTATCTGGGAAGGGGGTTCCCGTGTTTTCGGGAGTCCCCTTATCTTCCCCGGCCCTCTGCCGGTGTTAAAGAAATTCTTTACCCTTTTACCGGATAAGAGGTTCCTGCTTTCCCTGGTACAGAGTTTTCTCCGGGTGATGGGGGGCGCCGCCCTCTCAGTCCCGCTGGGCATTGCGGTAGGCATAGCCTGCGGACTTGACCGGCGGGCCCGTTGCTTTTTCAAACCCCTCTTTACGGTGGTTTCCGCCACCCCGGTGATGGCGGTGATCCTTATCGCCTTCCTGATCCTTGGCCCCGGCCGTACCCCCCTTTTTACCGCCTTCCTTATGGTCTTCCCCGTGATGGCCGCCAATACCATGGCGGGTATCACATCGGTGGACCCCAAACTGGCAGAACTTTTTACCGTCTACCATCTATCCCGCCGTGAACGGCTTGGGTCCCTCTACCTCCCCGCCATTGCCCCCTTTATCCTGGGGGGCCTGCGGAGTTCCCTTTCCCTCTGCTGGAAGGTGGTGGTGGCCGCAGAAGTACTGGTCCAGCCCATCCTGGCCCTGGGAACCGGCATGCAGCGCGCCCGAATCCAGCTTGAAACAGCGGAACTGTTCGCCTGGACCGCCGGAACCGTGTTAGCCGCCGCTTTAAGTCAGCTGCTCCTGAGCCTTGCCATCAGGTTTTTTAACAGCCGGGGCGGCCAATGACGGACACAGCTGCGCTGCCTTCGATATCGATAAGGAACCTTTCTTTCGGCTTTGGCGATAAGATGCTCTTTAAAAACTTGAATCTGGATTTGGGGGATGACACTCAACCGGCAGTAATACTGGGCCCCTCGGGCTGCGGTAAGACCACGCTCCTGCGGCTCATTGCGGGGCTGCTCAGGCCGCAGGAGGGGGAAGCGGCAATACTACCACCTGAGAATGAGGTGAACAGTGTTACTGCGGATATTTCTTTTGTTTTCCAGGAACCCCGTCTCCTCCCCTGGAAAACCGTACTGCACAATGTGATGCTCCCCATCGCCGGCCTTGCGGGAAAAACCGAAGCTGAAAAGCGGGCCCGGCATTTTCTCGATCTGGTTTCCCTTGGGGATAAGGCCGCCTCCCGGCCCGCCGAACTTTCCGGGGGCCAGCAGCAGCGCGCCGGCATCGCCCGGGCCTTTGCCTACCCCGGCCCCATAATCCTGATGGACGAGCCCTTCCAGTCCCTGGACATCCCTTTGCGGATACAGCTGATGGATTTAACCAATAAGCTGCTGCAGGACTTCCCCCGCCTTGCAGTTATGGTGACACACGATCCAAGGGAAGCGGTGTATATGGGAAACAGGATCATTGTTTTGGGGAACCCCCCCGACGGTATCGTATTTGATGAAAAAGTAACCCTGCCGAAGAATGAACGGCGCTACGGATCGGCGGCGTCTGCGGAGATTGAGGAAAGGCTGATTCAGGTAATGAGAAGGGGAGGATTGATAAAGGAACTGTTTTGAAATTGGAAGCAATTCCAGACCGGGTACGGGACATTATCTGCCCATAGCCCACCACAGATGCGGGCCCCGGTGTGGCATTCACGGCATGAGCGACATTTGGAATTCCCCGCTGGAGGAGACAAGCGTAGCGCAGGCTCCGTAAGCGGACTCCACAAGCGGAGCGAATACCGTGAAGGACACGCCGGGGCCCGTATATGCGGTCAAGCTACCTAATCCGAAAACTCACCGGATACCGATACCGCACCGAAACATTCTCCCCGTTTGCCTGGGCCGGTGTGCAGCGGGCCCCCGCGAAGGCTTTTGCGGCAGCTTCGCCGAAACCCCTGCCGGGGGGGTCCTCCTTTAATATCTTGACCTGTTGTACCGTACCTGAGCGGTCAATAAAGAGTTCCAGGTAGACGGTCCCCTCTATGCCGGAACGGCGGGCAATGGGGGGATAGATCGTGTTTTGACTTATTACCGAATCATCAAATTTTGGGGGAACAGAAACACGGTGCATGGGCAGGTAGTTTTCTCCGGCGGCGCTGTTGTTTTGAGGTGTTTGAATGGTCCCCGGCGCAGCCACCACCTGATCCGGGGGAAGCTCATCGGTTTCGATCATGTTTTCTGCGATGGCTTCCACCGCATTGTCGGGGACGGTTTCCCGCGGGGGCGGCGGGGGGGGGGGGGGCGGCAAGGGAATGTCCTCTATGATGTCGGTCAGTTTCATCACCCGGACGGGCTCTTCGGCGGCTGCGGGGCTTGTTTGAATGTTAAGGGCGAGAAAAAAAATCAGCGCCCCGTGGATGGCGGCGACAATAATAAAAAGGATCAGCCGTACCTTGTTTTCGTTACCCATTTTTTACCACAAAACTTACAACCCGGTATTGGAGAAGCTGGAGAATGGACAGGACACCCTGGATTTTTTCAAAGGGGGTATCCCGGTCTGCGATGATATGAAGCCGGGTATCGGGGGCGTTCCGGTAGGTGTCGGCCAGGGTGTTTTCCACGGTCAGGAGCTGTGCGGGTATCCCGTCAAGGTATACCCCTCCTGCCTTGTCAATCCATATTTCCAGATTTTTTTCGGCGCTGGTTCTTTTTGCTATCTCCGCTTCGGGGTAATCGATCTTTACTTCCCTGCGGTAGTTGATAAGGGAAACCAGCATAATGAATATGAGCAGCAGAAACGCTACATCCGACATGGAGTTAAGGGGAATTGAAAAGCTTTTTCTTTCCCTGCGGCCTATCTTCATGGGGAAACCCCATCGGAGGGTTCTGATTTCTTCATCGTAAAGGAAAAGGAATCCACCTCCAGGTCCTGGGCCAGTTCCACAAAGGAAACCACCCGCTGCCAGGGTGTCCGGGGATCGATGGTGAGGATCACCGCCAGGTTGGGCCGGGAGGCCATGGCGGAACGGATCTCCTTTTCCGCAAATGGTATGTCCCGGATTTCGTTTTGGTAGACAATATCCCCAATGGGGTCAAGATCGAAGCGGAGGAGGTCTTCTTTCAGAATAAGCCGGGTGGAATCCCTGGCGGGCAGGTTCATCAGGAAACCCTTGTTGATATTAAAGCCGGCGATCACAATAAAATAGATGATCAGCAGGAATGCGATATCGCTTGAGGCGCTTGAATCGTCAAAGGGCTTTCGCTTCCGGCGATTAAGTTTCATTTGCTTCCCGGGTCCCACTGCCCTCAGTATCACTGTCCTCTGCGGGTACCGCCTCATTTTTGATGACGATTTCCATTATCAGGTTGGAACAAGTTTGTTCAACATCCGCGGAAAATTTATCGACGATGTGGGAAAAAATCGAATGGGCGATCATGGCGATGATGGCGATGATAAGGCCGAATACGGTGGTGATCAGGGCTTCGTAGATACCGTTTGCCACAATCTGGGCGTTTACCTCGGTAGCCTCGGCTATTGATTTAAAGGCCCCGATCATTCCCGAAACGGTGCCCAGAAATCCTGTGAGGGGCGAAAGGGACCCCAGGGCGGTCAGGAAATTGAAGCCGTTTTCCAGGGAGTTGACGCAGGAAAGGGCTTCGGTTTCCACCGCCTTTTCCATGCGGTGTTCCCCCAGGCCGGACCTTTCCACCAGGGTAAGGAGTATCCGCGCCCCCATGCGCCGTTTGGTAAGGGCCGAAAGGTATGTCCGGGCCTCGCCGTTTTTTCCTTCTTTGATGAAGGCGGTGACCTTTTGGGCAAGATCATCGAGGCGCAAATTATGATAGCCCAGATAGATGACCCGTTCCAGGGCAATGGCGATTACGGCGATTGAGAAAAAGAGGAGGGGCCACATGAAGATGCCCCCCATTTTGAAAAGTTCCAACAGGGAAAAGGAAACGCTTTCCGGTTCCATAAAAACCTCACTTCTTTATTATTCGGCCCATGGTTATGCCCTCTTGCAGGGCGCTTTCGATGCTGTTCCAGGCGTATTCAAGGTATATCCATTCAGGCGCCTCTTCCCAGTCCCGCAGCAGGGCGCCGGAATTCCGCAGGGGCCGCAGTTCCTCGTTCATAAGGCCTTCCGTGTAGGTGACATTCCACCTGATATCCTCCGCCGTGTTCCATTGGGCGCCTTCCTCCTGCCATGAAGGGGGCCTTTGTTTTTTGGGGAGCAGTTCGGGAAGAAGGATGGGTTTCCAGTAGATTTCAAAGAATCTTTGGCCCATCAGAACCGTTGCGGGAACCCCTTCCTGTTCCTTCATCCATTCCACCAGGGCCTGGATGCGGTCATAGCGGTTCCGCAGGCTGGTCAGGGCCTCCTCCCCGGAGATACGGCTGCCGCTCCGTCGTATCTTTCCGGCGCTGATCCGTACCGGCATCAGGGGAGAGAAAAGGCTGAGCGCGGGGGAACCGTCGGGCTGCTGTTTAAAATTTCCTTCCGCAGAAAGTTCCAGGGTAAATTCGTTCCACCCCGAAAGGGTACCCCCAAGGTATTCAAGGGATGTCAGGTGAAAATTCCCCGAAGAATCCGGCAGCGTTCCCCGCAGTTTTACTGTGGGGAATTGATCCAGTACAATGATGGTTGAAGATTTTCCGGCCCTGTTTTTAACTTCGTGAAATTCAACCCCGCAGATCCCATCAACAGAACCCGCATAGCGGTACCGGGCGCTTATTTTTTCTCCCTGGTCTGACCTGTCAAGGATTTTTCCTCCCCTTTCCGCCAGGCCGGCGCAGCCTGCCAAAAGGAAACTTATAATAACCGGGACAGCTAAACCATGAATTATGGAAAAAGCTCTTTTTCTTTTCATTCAATAGCTCCACTTGAAACCGAAGGACGGTACGGGAATGGGTATTCCGTAGCTTGCGGCATTGCTTCCCGTATCTTCCTGGCCGGTGTAACTGTTAAAGGTGGTATTCCCCTTGGGCCGGTAAACCAGGGAAAGGACGTTTTCAATGGCAATGTATATTTCGGTCTGGACTTTCCCCTTTGGGTTAAACCGGTAGAGGGAAAACTTTAGGTCCAGGGGGAAAGACCAGGTGGTCCGGTTTTCATCATCCCGGTGGGAACTGCGCTTCCATTTTTGAATCATCATCGACCCCCCCTCTGCATTCACAACCTGTACCGTATAGGGTTCCGGGGACCCGTCGATAACGTTAAGGGGGGTGCCGCTGGCAAAGCCGAAACGGGCGGAGATATTGAACTGCCGCCGGGGTTTAAAATTGAGAATAAGGTTAAAGTTATGGAAGCGGTGAAAAGAAGGGTAGTACCAGCCATTCTGTACGCTATTGCCCTGGAGGTTTATATTGGAAGTCAGGGCGTCAGGTTCCCGGTAACGGGCATAGTTAAAGGAATAGGATATCCAGCCGTCCAGATACCGGGATTCCAGCTTTTGCAGCATAAAATCAAAGCCCCAAATTCTCCCCTCCCCGTTAAAATGAACATCCGCATTGGTACTATCAGGATTGGGGTCGATGGTGATATAAGTCCGGTCATAGACATGTTTGTAATACCCTTCGATGTTGAAGCTTATGCCCAGGGGGAATTGTACCTTTGATCCTATAACGGTGGTAACGGAACGGTTAGGTTTGAATTCAAAACCGTCGGTAATGTATTTTTCTTCCAGGAGTGAAATAACATCATTGGTGGACGAGAAGAGCCCGGTCCCCGCAGTAAACATGAGGGACTCGATTAAGCCGTAGTTTTTTAAAACATTAAAATCCATGTTGAGCCGGGGATTCAGAACGGGCCTGGTTGCAACTTCAAAGCCCTTTCCCCGGTAGTAAAGGTGATCCAGGCGGAGTCCCAATTCGGCGCCGAAGAATTTGCCGGGACTGGTGTATTCCATCAGGGCATAAGGGGATGTGGCATATCCCTGATTCTCGGAGCGTATGGAGTACACCAGGGGGAAATTGATATAATCCGCCTGGGGATACTGATCCCGGAAGTTTTCGTTTTTCGATTCCTGGCGGATCCGGAAATCGGATTCGTTTATCTGTTTTGAATAGAGTTCCTGCACCCCGGCGGCAAAGAGGAAACCGGGCAAAACCGGGCCGAGATCCCAGTCGTAATCCAGCCTGCCCTGGAAGCTGACTGAGGTATTGGCGGAGGCGTATTTCTCCGCCCCGATGAATGAATAGGAACTGCCTGGATTAAGAGCGGGATACTTCTCTTTAAACCGGTCGGAATAGGCCACATTAAGGATATTGTATGTTATGGCGCCGTCCATTTCCGTACGGAAGGAGCCGCCGCCGGCGCTAGCCTTAAGCACCATATCGCTGCGGGGGTTATAGGTAAGCCCCGCAATACCAAAGCCCTGATAATTCGTCCAGATGAATTTCATATCTGTCCTGGACCCGTATCCGTTTGCGGTATTTATGTTTTCATACAAAGCCCCTACGCCGTCGATCCCGAAGAAACCGTTCAGGGTGAATTCCAGATCATGGCTCAGCCGGTAATTTCCCGAAAGGGCCATGCTTCTGATATAGGGGGCGGTGGTGATCGCATTAATGATTTCCAGGGATTCAATCTGCTTTGACGCCTGTTTCGCAGCCCAGATAAAGGGATCGTAGTAGGTTACTTTTCCCATGAGCATGATCCCGCCCCTGCCGAGGATGGGGAAGGAAAGGCCGAGGTTTGCGACACTGGTGGAAAGCCCCAGTTCCAGTTCTGTTTCTGTGGGGTCGGGTTTTTTGGAGCTGATCTCCAGGAGCCCCGAAATGGTGTGCCCGTAACGGGAAGAAAAAACCCCGTGGGAAAGCTGGGCGCTTTGCACCATCCGGGGATCGAAGATGGAGAATCCTCCCCCCCAGTGGTAGGGCTGTTCGATATAGTAGCCGTCCAGGACAGCGGTAAGGTCCCCGGGATCGCCCCCCCGGATACTTGGCTGGGCGTTGAACATCCCCGTATAACCCACGCCGGGGAGCAGTTTTATTGAGGTCATCACATCTTCGATGATGCCGATTTCCGCAGTCCGCGCAATTTCCTTTTCAGTTATGGCAACGCTGCGCCCGGTCCTGGATTCGCTGACCCCGGGCCTGCTGGCTTCTATCACCAATTCCCTGTTTTCCATGATCCCGCTCAGGCGCAGCCCCAGGGAAAAATGATCCCCCCCGGTTGTCACTACCAGCCTGCCGTTTTCGTAACCCGGATAGGCAGCCTGGATCACCACCTGCCGATCATCGGGAACGGAAATGACCGCCCTTCCTTCTTCATCACAGGTAAATTCCGTCCCGTCCCAGGAACGGATAAGGGCCCCCTCAAGGGGAATCTCCAAATCGCTGTCTTCCACGTATATTTCAACATCCCGGGCAAAAATGGGCGCCGCAATACCCAGGACAATCAGCAGACAACAAAGAAAGCGCCTATTCATATATTAAAAGTAAGGTTTTTGGGGGAATTAATCAACAACCCGGAGTGTCATAAAAAACAGCCCTTTGAAATATGACGGATTTCAAAGGGCCGCTTGGCTGCAAGTATTTTTTTATTTAGCCTGGGATCTCTTGTAGGCGGTCTTGTAGAGTTCCAGGTAACGATCCACATTGTACCGTTTGAGCTGCTGCAGGTAACCATTCCATTCCTGTTCAACCCCGCCGGCGTCTATCCATTTTGCCTGGGTCTTTTCAATAAAGGCTACCAGTTCGGTCTGCAAAAGGGACAGTTCCTCAAGTTCTTCCACGGTAAAGCGCCAGGGATAGTTGTAGGGGTTCTTTGTCAAATAGGGCCGGTAGAAATCGCAGACTTCGTTTTTGGCGAGGTTGCTTCCCTTTTCCGCGACGTATTTATCGATGAGCCGCCGGGGGCTGAGGACCGGGGATACCGCAACCGGAGCGCTGAATGGCCAGTCATTGGGGGGAATGGCGCTTGGCCGGATATTGACTTCCCATAAGCCGGGCTTGTCTTTGGAAGGGATCAGCGCCTCGTTCGCAGTCCATCCGGCTTCCTTGAACATCCCGTAGCGGAACTGTATGTTGTTGTCTTCCTCGTTGATATAATCCAGCCAGCGCATGGCGACCTCAGGGTATTTGCAGGCGCTGGTAATGGCGAAGGCCCCATCGGTAATCCCGATCTGGGCCCTGAGCCAGCGCTGGTCACCATTGGGTCCCTTGAGGGGCGGCATCAATGTATAGAGGGATTCAGATTCGGGGGCGGCCATGGACAGTTTCAGCCGGTAATCCGTGTAGACCCCCACATTGTTCTGGCGGATCTTGTTGGTAAGCAGGGTCCGGTCCTGGGTGAATATTTCAACGTCGATAAGCTTTTCCGCATAGAGCCGGTGGATGTACGAAATAGCATCCCGAAAGCCGGGTTTATCGGCGGTAAATACCACTTCACCGTTATCTTCGATAAAGATATGTATGGGATTATCCGCAACGCCGAAGGGAAGGAACATCCATTCAAATTCCCGTTTGACCTCCCGGTTCAGCATATCGCTTTCCTTATACAGGAAACTAAAGGGAATGGTCTTGCCGGTTCCTGAGGCGTCCTTGTCCTTAAAGGTTTTAAGGACATTGTAGAATTCCTCGGTGGTGGTGGGCATTTTAAGGCCCAACTTGTCCAGCCAGTCCTGCCGGATAATGGCGGCGCTGAAGGAATCGAAGCCCAGATCTTCCAGTCCGGCTACGGCATAGATATGGCCGTCAGGGCTCCGTATGGACGGCTCGTAGGTGGGGTATTCCGCCATAAGGGATTTTATGTGGGGGGCGTATTGATCGATGAGCCCTTCCAGGGGGATAAGCACCCCTTCTGCGCCCAGGGTCGAAATTTCATCCATGGAAAGACTCATGGAAGCCATGAAGCCGTCGGGCAGTTCCCGGCTGGCAATGGTAAGATTCTTCTTCTCCTTCCAGCTTGCCTGGGGAATCCCGTCCCACACAATCTGTACACCGGTTTTTTCCGCTATGGATTTCAATAAATCCGTTTCGTCCCAGCGGCCCACACGGGTGCTGTTCATCTGGATGCCCTGAAAGCTAAGGGTAACCGGTGATTTGACAATCGGCAGCCCCGTGGCGTTCAGCACTGCGGCACTCTGCGATTTCGGAGCAGCGTCCTTTTTTCCGCAGGATGCAAAAATCAAGGACAGCCCGGCAAGCAGTATGCAGCCCAGCGCCATCCTCCGCAGTAATACCGTTCTTCTCATAAATATCCTCCTAAAAATAATGAAACAAAATTTGTTTTAACCTTTTACTGAGCCCAGGGTAATGCCCTTTATGAAATACTGCTGCAAGAACAGGTAGAGGATCAGCATGGGCATGGTCGCAAACAGGATGATCCCGTATTTCATCGAGTCTGCGGCCTTGAGCATTTCTTCATAAGCCGCCTGATCTTCGGAGAGCAACTCAAACATGGCGCCGGTTATCTGGTTGGTGGCCAGGAGATCCTTCAATACCAGCTGGATCGGAAAATACTGCTGTTTATCAAGGAAGATAAGAGCCCGGAAGAAATCGTTCCATTGCCATACCCCGTAGAACAGCAGCATTACTATCACAATGGGGACGGAAATGGGCAGCAGAATTCTGAAAAAATAACCAAAGTGGGTGCACCCGTCTATCTGGGATGCCTCGAAAAGTGAATCAATATTGGTTGTCTTGAAGTAAGAGCTGGCAATAAAGAGATTTGTCACCTGGATGCCCGATATCAGAAGGAGAACCGCATAGGTATTCCGCAGCTTAAGGGCGTTAACCAGAATGTACTGGGGTATGAGCCCCCCGGAAAAGAACATGGCGATCAGGAGCATGATGGTGAAGGGTTTCCTGCCGGAAAAATCATTCCGGGACAGGGGGTAGGCGGCCAGGAGGGTAAAGAAGGTGCTTAAGAGGGCCCCCGCAATGGAGTAGTAGGCTGAATTGGCGTAACCCCTCCAGAGGGGGGCATATTTCAGGATACGTTTATAGCCCTCCAGGTTCAGCCCCCTGGGGGCAAAAAATACTTCACCCCCCAGAACATACTTGGGATCGCTAAAAGAAGCAATCACAATAAAATAGATGGGGTACAGAATAACCAGGCACCCAAGAATCATGAGGACCTGGGAGACAATATCGAATATGATATCTTCCCTGGTTTGCCGCTGCTGGGGTTTTACCATAAACTTTCCTCCGACAGCCAGCTGCTGAGCTTGTTCACCCCTATCAGGATTATCAAATTGACCAGGGTCTGGAAGAGGTTTACCGCGGTAGAATAACTGAACTGTGCGTCAATCAGGCCTATCTTGTACACATAGGTCCCGATAATTTCGGAGGTCCCCAAATTGGTGGCGGTCTGCATAAGCAGGGCCTTTTGGGTATCCATGTTCATCATCCTGCCTACCTGGAGCAGCAGGAGGGTAATAACCGTGGGCATAATTGATGGGAGATCGATGTACCAGATTTTTTGCAGCTTGGACGCCCCGTCCAGGGTTGCCGCCTCATAGTGGGTAGGATCGATGGAGGTAAGGGCCGCCAGGAAGATGATGGCCTGGTATCCCGTATGCTGCCAGACATGGCTGAACACAAAAAGATGCCGGAACCACTCGGGCTTTCCCATAAAGTTGATACTTTCATGGCCTATTTTGTTTAACACATAGTTGATTACCCCGGTGCTGGGGGAGGTAAAAAGGTAGAGCATCCCCGAAAGGACCACCAGGGAGATAAAGTGGGGGGCATAGGTAATGGTCTGAACAAGCTTGTTCATGTTCCCCCGGCGGGAATGGTTCAGCATCAGTGCGAGGATAAGGGGGAAGGGGAAACTTACCAAAAGCTGGTAAAAACTTAAGATCAGGGTGTTCCCCATCAGTTCCCAGAACATATTGGAGGAAAAGAACCGCCTAAAGTAAAACAGCCCCACCCAGGGGCTTTCCATGATGCCCCGGGCAATATTATACCTTTTAAAAGCGATGAGGATACCATACATGGGGGCGTAATGAAAGATAAGGAAAAAAATAACCGTGGGCAGAATAAACAAATACAGCTGCCACTCATGTTTCAGGAAAATTCTGGTAAGAAACCGGTTTTTCTGTAGACCCAAGATACCCTCTCCCACTAAGTCTATGTTACAAATTAATGAAAATACTGACGTTGTTTTGGATAATTCCGTCATTGGGTAGGCGAGTGATATTCAGATCGAAAGCCCCCTCGCCTCCAGGGCCTGGGCGGTTTCTCCGGCGATTTGCATCATACGCTCAATGACCAGGGGAAGGATGATGATGATCCGGCGCAGCCCCCTGCGGTTTGCCCGGGCTTCGCAGGCAAGGTTGGCGCTTTCCCAGATTTCAAAAAAACGGGGGAGGAAGCCCAGCATTAAGGAGATCCCCAGGCTCAGTCTGCCCCTGCCCAGGCTGAGCCGCAGTTCCCGCATGGTGGTAACCGCAAAGAGGAGCGCCCCCGCGGCAAAGGATACCGCAATGGAGAGGCCCTGCTGAATTCCTCCCCAAAATCCGGCTTTGCTTATGCCGGGAAGACCCGGCCCCAAAATTTGCCCTGAGCCGTCAAAGGTGAATGTCCTTAATACCATGATGAAGAGGATGAGCAGCAAAAGGGGCCTGCTTCCCCGCAGCAATTCCCAGGGCCAGATTCCCGCAACGATGGCGGCGCCTGTGATGATGGCCGCCGCAATGCCAAGGCCCGTCACGGAGGAAAATGAAAACACCGAAAGGGCCAGGATCCCCGCAAGTTTTACCAGGGCGGGGCAGCGGTGGAGGGGACTGTTCCCGCTGCGGTAGGCGTAGGGGACCGAATGGCCGGCTTTGTTTAGCCCTTGGGAAGCCATGAGCAGTCCTCAACATTCAGGTAGCTTTTCCGGGGGTCCCGGACACCCCATTCGTCTTTCAGCCGGTCAAGGACTTCCATTGGAGTCCCGTCGTCCCGGATAATGCCTTGGTGGAGGATCACCAGCCGGTCCGCAAAGGCCAGAACCTTTTCCAGTTCGTGGGTCAGGATGATCAGGGTTTTACCCTGCTGTTTAAGGTTCCGGATAATTTCCAGGGTCTGGACCACCCCCGGCCAGTCAAGGTTGGCAAAGGGCTCGTCCATGATCACCGTATCGCAGCCCATGGCAAGGAAAGCCGCCACCGCAAGCCGCCGCTTTTCTCCCCCGGAAAGCCGGCGGGGTGGGTCCTCTTTTTTTGGAGTCAGCCCCAAAGCTTCCAGGGCGGAAACGGTACGGGCCTTAACTTCTTCTTTGGAAAATCCAAGGTTCTCCGGCCCAAAGGCGATATCCTCTTCCACGGTTTCCCCCAGGATCTGTGCGTCGGCGTCCTGAAAGATAAGCCCCAGTTCCCGCCTGAGCGCCCGTCCCGCCTGGTTCAGGGGACGGCCCCGGAAAAAGATATCCCCTTCGTTTGGGTCCAGCAGCCCCGCGACGCAGCGCATCAGTATGGTTTTTCCCGATCCGTTGGAGCCCGCCAGGAGGAGGCATTGACCGGCATGTATATCAAGGTTCAGGGCCGAAAGGGCCCTTGTCTTGCCGGAGAAAACCACCGAAAGGTTCCGTATGGAAAAAAGCGGTTCCCGAGGGGAACCCCGGCTTCCGGCCCCGGCGGATGGTACAGCAGTATTACTGTCAGCCAAGCTGTTTCGCTTGACCAAGCTGGTCAGCGGCGGCACGGCGCAGCCGGGGGGCAATGATAACCGCTATCACCGCCTTTATGGCGTCCCCGATGATGAAGGGGAAAAAGCCCGCCCCCAGGGCCTTGCCCCAGCCTGCGTCAAGGGCAAACTTGAGCCGGATGACCCCCGGCACATACACGATAAGGAGCCCCGCGGCGGCCGCAATGATGATACGCCAGAGGGGCGTTTTGACATCGGGCCGGGGTCTGCCCGCGATGAGCCCCGCGGTAAAGGCGGCCAGGATGTAGCCAAAGAGGAAGCCCCCGGTGGGTCCGATAAGCCGGGCAATGCCCCCGGTGGCCCCGGCGAATACCGGCGCGCCGATGGTCCCGGCGATAAGGTAGAGCCCCACCGCGGCCGCCCCCAGGACGGGGCCCAGGATCAGCCCCGCAAGGAGGGCAAAGAGGTTCTGCAGTACGATGGGTACCGGAGAAAAGGGCAGGGGGATGGAGATAAAGGTCCCCGCTGCGGTAAGGGCCCCAAAGAGGGCCACCAGGGTAATGCCGGTTATGGCCCTTCTTTTTGCCGGGACGGCGCCGGGGGTCCGGATAGGGTTCTGTTCTGCTTCCATGTTACAATCCTTTAAAATACTTTACATCGTATTTTTTTTTTATGCTATAATACGAATCACGTTTTGGAGGTAAAGGGTATGAATGTAATCGCCTTTAACGGGAGTCCCCACAAGGATGGGGTGGTGTATAACGGCCTGGCGGCCATGAAGGGGGAACTGGAAAAAGAGGGTATCGTAACCGAAATAATCCATGTGGGCCACGAAGTTATCCGGGGATGTATGGACTGCGGCAAATGCCGGGAACTGGGCAAATGTGTTTTTGATGATGACATCGTTAACCAGTCGCGGGAAAAGGTTAACGACGCCAACGGCATCATCCTGGGTTCACCGGTGTATTACGGCGGTATCGCCGGGACCTTTAAATCATTCCTGGACCGGCTCTTTTTCCCCGGAATCAATTTAAAGTATAAGGTCGGCGCGGTGGCGGCTTCCCTGCGGCGTTCCGGGGGCATCAGTACCTTTCATCAGCTTAACAACTACCTCAACCTGGCCCAGGTGGTCCTGGCGCCCTCGGTCTATTGGGAAGTGATCCACGGCAATAATCCCGAAGAATTAAAAGAGGACAAAGAGGGTATCCAGATTCTGGAAATAAGCGCCCGGAACATGGCGTGGCTCCTCAAGGCCATCACCATAGGGAAACACGATTTTCACCCCCCCAAGGGTGTGAAACGGGAATGGACCAATTTTATCCATTAGAGGGCCGTCAATTAAGGGTCGAATATTTACGGCCATAGTCCTGGCCCTGTTAATCTTTTCGGGCTGTGCGGTGACGCCGCCGGCCCGTTCACCGGATGATGATCTTGACGCGCTCCCGGCCCCGGTCCCTTCGACACTGACCATTGAAGGCAACCCGGAAGCCCAGGGGGAGATACTTGCCGCCTTTGCCGGGGCTTACCCCGGCGTCATCGGTGAAGCGAAACGGGTAGACGGGGACTGGCGTTTTACCGTCCGGGGAAGACCCTTCTTTTATGCCCATGGCCGTTTTCTGCCGGAAGAACTCGCCGGGGACTGGCAGGAGTATCATCCCTATGATTTTTACCCCTATCCCTGGATTGGAACCGAGGCAGAGCGCCGCAAGATCCAGCAGTACCCCGTCTATTCAATTGGTTCTTCTTTTCTTTTTGACGCGATCTTTTTGGCCGCCGATGAAGACGCCTCCTGGGACTTACAGGAAAAATATTCTTTTTTGGGGGTGAAATTTCTTGTCCATCCCTATATCCGCGAAAGCCTCGACCGGGTGCAGGAACGGCTCCGCGCCGAAGCAACGGTCAATCCCGAAATAGTTTCATGGCAGGCGGAACTGCTCACCAGTCCGGCCGATGGCTGGAACTGGCGGAACATAGCCGGATCAAGCCGGCGCAGTAACCATTCCTACGGAACGGCCCTGGATTTTCTTCCCCGCGATTTAAAGGGCCGTTTAACTTACTGGCGATGGGACAAGGGTGCGTTAAACCGGGAGAATCTTTATACCCCGCCCCTTGCGGTGATACGGGCCTTTGAAGACGCAGGCTTTATCTGGGGCGGCAACTGGGACCTGATCGACACCATGCACTTTGAGTACCGTCCGGAAATATTGATCCTCAACATTTACCGGGATGTTTCCGCATTTTGTAAACAATAATATCAACGACGTTTAAAAGACCGAGCGCCGTTGCTATTACTTCCCCCGGCCCTTTACCCCCCTACGGATGCGGGCTTTCGTTTCGCTATGCGCTCTCCCTGTTGATTAATTTCTTCAACTGTTTGTCAAAAGTGAAAATTTTTTCTCTATCTGCAATTCCATAACCGGCGAGAATACAATCTACAAAGTCCAAGTTTGTTTCTTCATATAGTTCAAGCGCCTTCTCCAACGCGCTCAGGCTGGCAACGACTATATTATCAGTAAAAACGAAGGCTTTTAATGCTTTCGCAATTTCTATTCGGCTAAACTGATAGTATTTTCCTGACAAAACATACGTAACCTCCGCAAGGACTTCCTCAAGCACAAAGCAGGCGTTATCCTGGATAAGTTGATTGACTTCCGCAGCTTGTTCTTCAACATCAAGGGTGAGATACCGTATAATCGAATTGGTATCAAGGAAAATCATTGAAAACTTTCCGTGTGTGTTCTTCTGGCATCTTTAATGATGTCCAAAAGCTGTTCATCGGAAAAGTTATTATGTATACCTATCTTCCCTGATTTAAGAACTCCATAGCTCGTACTTACCCGCTTGGGGGAGCCATTCGAGCCGGAATCGCTGATAATCCGCAGTTCCACCTTCGCTCCACGCCAACTGCTCGGCAATGAAAGCTCATCAAGCAACGTATCATTTTCAATTATTCTGTTTAACACTGTTTCATTCATGTACTTACTATATCACACAGCCTCCGCAAAGTCAAACACCCAAAAAAAGCCCGCCTCCCAAACGGAGGCGGGCTTTCCCTTCGCAAAACTCCGATTTGAATAATCGCCATCCCTGGCGATTATTCAAACCACAACTGGGGCAGCGGGTAGGGCGTGGTGGTGCCGGAGACGCCGTCTTTGCCGGCGACCGTGCCGGGCTTCCAGTAATTGCCGCCCGTACCGTCGCCGGTAGTCCACGCCGGTTTAAAGCCATCGCCGCCGTCGTACTCGGAGTAGCCTGACATCCATGCTGGATCCCCGATTTCTCCGGTGGCGGTACTCTTATCCCAGTAGGCTTCGCCCGGTGAAAGACTCGATCCGGTCAATCTCCCTATCACGCCCCCTTGATAGTTGTTGACTACGGTCACCATACCTGTGTTGTAACAAGCACTGATTGTGATGTTCAACAACCCTGTTACGCCGCCGGCATAGGTAGCTCCGTTCACCGCGCCTGTGTTGTAAACGGCGGTGATACTGCCATTCTGCACATTCCCCGCCACGCCGCCAACATAGGTAGCTCCGTTCACCGCGGCTTTGTTGTAACAGGCGGTGATGGCGGTGATGGCGCCGCCGGTATCCATGGTCCCCACCACGCCGCCGACATTGTCAGCGCCGTTCACTGCGGCTTCGTTGTAACTGGCGGAAATGGTTCCATAGTTTAACCCCGCCAAGCCGCCGGTATTGTCTTTGCCTTTCACCGAACCGGAAAGGATACCGACCTTCCTGACTGCTCCGACACCGCTCACAACGCCGAAAAGCCCCACATTATTCACGCCGGTCTTTTCTATCTTCAGGTTCGAGAGTGTCTTTCCCCCGCCGTCATAGATACCGGTAAAGGGCGAAGTGGAGTTCCCCACGGGCTCCCAGGGCTCGTTCATCAGGTCCAGGTTGGCCCCCTGTTTGTAGGTGCCGGATAGGTTCACGGAACCGGTGTTTATCAACTGGAACTCCGCGTAACTGCCTATGGGGATGCCGCCGGGGGCTGGCTGGCGGAAACCCAGATCCCCATTGGTGTCCAGCTTGAGCACGATAGGAGAAACCGCACCCGGCGCGGCGCGGCCTATCAGGTGTTTCTTGCCCGCCAGCTCAATGCTCTTAATGGACCCCGGGGGCACGGTCAGGGAAGGGTCGTACTCCAGTGTACCGGCGGCGGTAACGGTTACGTTCAGGGTGGCGGCGGGGTTATAGTAGGTGATAAGGGCCGGCCCCGTGTAGCCGCCGGGCACGGTGCTAAAGTTGGGCACGGTGCTAAATTTAGGCCCCGCTTCTGTGGCGGGAGGGGCGCTGTCACTGCCACTGTCGGGAGGGTTCTCGACCAATGGCCCCCTGGGCGAACCGAAATACAACTCCGGTTTCAGGTCCGGCATCAGGCAGGAGCCCAGCGCCAACAATGAAATAATAAAAGCGCCGCCCAATAAAAACCGGCAAAATTTAACAGATTGATTTTTCATGGATACCTCCGTTTGTATACAAAAAATATAGCCCTTCTCCCGGAAAAAAACACGACTTTTTGGATATTTTTTGAAAAAAAGTTCGCGTTTTCCCTTTTAATTATCGCTTACTATAACTGTTTGTCAAAAGTGAAAATTTCTTCCCTATCTGCAGCAACGACTATATTAATTGAAAACTTTCCGTGTGTGTTCTTCTGGCATCTTTAATGATGTCCAAAAGCTGTTCATCGGAAAAGTTATTATGTATACCTACTCACTATACTACACAACCCCCGTATAGTCAAACACGCAAAAAAAGCCCGCCCCCCATACGGAGGCGGGCTTTCCCTTCGCTATGCGCCGGCATGGAAGCCGTGGAGTTTTGCGAAGCAAAACTCCGGTTTGAATAATCGCCAGGGTATACTCAACCGAGCCGCTTTAGCGGCGAAGGTTCCCCTCTTGATGGCGATTATTCAAACCACAGCTTGGGCAATGGGTAGGGCGGGTTGCTGAGGTTGACGCTGTCTTGGCCGTTGACCGTGCCGGGCTTCCAGTACGTCCCGGGGCCCGAGCCGTTGCCGGTACCCCAACTGGAGTCAGACGGGCTAAAGCCCTGGGCGGCTGCTGGGAATTGGGTTACACCACCCCCCACGCCTGCCGTACCACTACCGGGGACCCAGTAGGAGTCCGTAACATTGAGGATTGTCCCCCTAATCACCCCTACCAGGGCGCGGAAATTGGCGCCTCTCACCGTGCCGATGTTGTAACAGGCGGTGAAAGTGCTAGTATCCAAGACCCCCACCAAGCCGCCGGCATGGTTGCCGTTCACCGCGCCTGTGTTGTAGCAGGCGGTGATGTCGCCGGTGCTTGACCCCGCCACGCCGCCCACATAGCTGCCGGTTCCGGTCACCGCGGCGTTGTTGTGACAGGCGGTGATGTTGCCGGTGTTTGACCCCGCCACGCCGCCCACATTGCCGGCGCCGGTTCCGTTCACCACGCCGGTGATGGAACAGGCGAAAATGGCGCCCTCGTTTTTCCCCGCTATGCCGCCGACATCGCCACCGCCGTTCACCGTGCCGTTAAGGATACCGACCTTCCTGACTGCTCCGCCCCCGCTCACAACGCCGAAGAGCCCCACAGGATCCGCCGCACCGGACTTGTTTATCAAGAGGTTCGAGAGTGTCTTTCCCCCGCCGTCATAGATACCGTCAAAGGGCGAACCGGAGCTCCCCACGGGCTCCCAGGGCTCGTTCATCAGGTCCAGGTCGGCCTCCTGTTTGTAACTTTGGCCCATGATAGCGGGATTGTAGTTTATCAGTTGGAACTCCGCGTAACTGCCTATGGGGGTGCCGCCGAAGGCTGGCTGGCGGAAATCCAGTTCCCCGCCGGCCGCCAGATTGAGCACGATAGGAGAAACCGCACCTGGAGCGTCGCGGCCTATCAGGTGTTTCTTGCCCGCCAGCTCAATGCTCTTAATGGACCCCGCGGGCACGGTCAAGGAATCGTCGTACTCCAGTGTACCGGCGGCGGTAACGGTTACGTTCAGGGTGGCGGCGGGGTTATAGTAGGTGATAAGGGCCGGCCCCGTGTAGCCGCCGGGCACGATGCTAAAGTTGGGCACGGTGCTAAATTTAGGCCCCGCTTCTGTGGCGGGAGGGGCGCTGTCACTGCCACTGTCGGGAGGGTTCTCGACCGGTGCCTTCCTGGACGAACCGAAATACAGCTCCGGTTTCAGGTCCGGCATCAGGCAGGAGCCCAGCGCCAACAATGTAATGATAAAAACGCCGAATTTAATAGATTTATTTTTCATGGGTACCTCCATTTGTATACAAAAAAATATACACAATAAAATATAGCCCTTCTCCCGGAAAAAAACACGACTTTTTGGATATTTTTGTAAGAATTCACGTTTTCCCCTCAAAACAGGCGCCGGGGGCCTTTTCCGGCACTGATGTGGGTTAGATTTTGCGGGGGCTGTGTGATATAGTAAGTACATGAATGAAACAGTGTTAAACAGAATAATTGAAAATG
>BNVE01000016.1 GCA_025997875.1 Spirochaetia bacterium | reverse complement strand
GTATTCGGCCCATGCCGGTTGTCGGGTATCTTCTCCGCTGCTTTGTCCAGATTCCCCATCAGCCGTTTAAATGTTTCCCCACCCATGCCCCTATTTTATCATAAATCGGGTAAATTTAGAATTGCTGTCCCGGGGCGGTTCCGGCGGCGCACCTTGCGGCGCAGGAGCTTTTACGGGTATGCTGAACTGTGCTCATCAGGCTGTATATCCTGAAATCTTTTTTTAAATGGAATAATTAATGAAACGAACACTTTTTTTTGCCCTGGCCGTTCTGGTTTTAATTGGCTGTAAGGGAGGCGGAAATGCCGATCCCGCAAACGCCGGCGACGCTGGCAATGCTGGCATTGCAGGCAATGCCTTGGATAAGGACACCAGCTATGCCCTGGGCATGACCATTGCCGCGAATATTAGGGATTCCGCCGATTTTACCCTGGACGCGGACGGTTTTTCCCAGGGGATAAGGGATTTACTGAGCGGGAAAAAGACCCGGTTGACCCAGGAGGATGCCGCCGAAAAGGTCCAGGCTGCCTTTGATGCTATCGCGGAGAGGGAAAGCGCGCCCCTTAGGCAGGCGGAGGCCGACTTCCTTGCGGCGAACGCCGCAAAAGCGGGGATACAAACTACCGGCAGCGGCCTTCAGTACGAGGTGATTTCCGAGGGGACCGGGCCAAAACCCCAGGCGACGGATACGGTAGAGGTTCACTACGAGGGGAGCCTTATCAGCGGTGA
Source organism: Spirochaetia bacterium (assembly GCA_025997875.1). Taxonomy (GTDB): domain Bacteria; phylum Spirochaetota; class Spirochaetia; order Treponematales; family Breznakiellaceae; genus BNUT01. Next base: position 41,340 of record BNVE01000016.1, on the reverse strand, counting down.
GGTCTTTGACAGCTCCTATGATCGGGGTGAAACCACAAGCTTCCCCCTGAACCAGGTTATTCCCGGCTGGACCGAAGGGATACAGCTTATGAACGTGGGATCAAACTACCGTTTCTTTATTCCCTCGAACCTGGGATACGGGGAACAGGGCGCAGGCGGGGTTATACCTCCCTTCTCAACCCTGATTTTTAAGGTGGAACTTGTTTCCATAAGGGAAGGATCATGAAAAGAATAATCACCGCCCTCTGTTTGTTTGCCGCAGCCTGCTCCCTCTACGGGAAGGCCATTGCGGAGGATGTTGCCAAATCGGATGAAAAGCGGGAGATCAGCTATGCCTTTGGGCTGGTTCTCGGCTCGGACTTAAGGCAAACCGGCCTGGAATTTGATTATAACGCCTTAACCGACGGGTTCCGCAGTTCCGTGGAAGGCCTGGATGCCCGCTATACCCTTGACGAGGCGGTTCAGCTGGTGCAGGCCGCCTTCCAGGAGGCCATGGCCCGGCAGTCGGAGGAGTTCAAGGCTAAAGAAGCCCAATACCTGGCGGAAAACGGCGCACGGGAAGGGGTTATCACCACCGAAAGCGGCCTTCAGTATGAAATAATCAGCTCCGGCAAGGGGGAAAAACCCGGCCCGGAGGATATTGTGCGGGTAAACTACGAAGGAACCCTTATAGACGGAACCGTCTTTGACAGCACCTGGGCGCGGGACGAACCCGCCGAGTTTCCCCTGGACAGGGTGATCCCCGGCTGGACCGAGGGGATGCAGCTTATGGGAGTGGGGGACAGCTATATCTTTTACATCCCCTCCGGCCTTGCCTACGGCGAACAGGGGGCCGGACAGGTGATCCCCCCCTACTCACCCCTGATCTTCAAAGTGGAACTGCTGGACATTCTGAGCGGCGAAGAACAGGACGAGTAAGGATTTTCTTCTAACCTATTTGTTTAAGATAGTCGGAAATAATTGATCCGAGGGAATTTTCATCGGTTTTGACAATGAGCCTTTCCCGTTCAAAGCTCTCCACAGAATCCGAAGCGTGGGCGGTGTTTACCATCACATTGCTGCCGAATTCCCTGCGTACCGTCCCCCCCGGTGCCTTGAGGGGGTCCGTGGGTCCCAGAACGTCCCGGATCTTTTTGACGGCGTTTTCCCCTTCGTAAACCAGGATCATGCATTTAACCGTTCCCGGTGGGTTCTGATCTTCCGACGCGTTGCGGTCGGGCCGCTTGCCGGACATAAAATCAATGATCCGGTAGAACTGATCCCGGGCATATTCAACCCCAAAGTCGCTGACCAGGGCCTTTTCACAGGCGCTGCTTAAGGGCACGTCGAATTCCGTTTCAAGGATTTCCTTTGCCTTCTTCCCGAATACGGGGGCCAGTTTTTCCTTAAGGGCCGCTTCCACGGGGTCGTAAAATTCCAGGGCTTCCGCCAGGGAAAAACGGTGCACCTTGATCCCGATAATCCGCAATCCCGTCCGGGAAAACATGTCGATGATGGTCCCCGGTTTTGACGAAGCGTATGCCCAGTTATCGGGCTTGATAATCACCAGGGTCTGCTCAATACGGGAGGGGTCGGGGTATTGCACATTTCGTATGATATTTTCCTTCCCCTGTAAAAATTTGGCGAACCGTTTCAGGTCCATATCGGCCCGTGCCTGGCCTCGGGGGGTGAGCACCGCAGGTTCAAAATAGCTTACCTGGCCGCTTTCCTCATCGGACATGATAAGGTCCGCGTAGGTATCCCGGATGGTTTCCCCGGTCAGGGAATCAAATTCCTGATGTTCGGGATACAGGTGTCCACAGATGGCGGTCAGTTTTTCGCAGGGGTTCTCCCCCCGGAAGAGGAGCAGCAGGGTACGGTGCCTCCTGCCCCCCGAAGGGGCAAGTTTCCGCTCCACATAATCCGCCAAAAGGGTAACGCTGGGGGTTGGGTTCTCGCTACGGAGGGCATCGGCGTATTCTTTAACAAATTCCTCGTCCGGGGCGATCATCTGGGCCCCCACCAGTTCCAGATCCGCCCGGGAAAGAAGCCGGGCCATTACACCCCCGGTTCGGCTTTTAGCGATAGTGTAGGGGGTTACCATCACATAAGAGATGGCTGTTTTACTCATTTTTTTCTCCTAATTCAGGTAATCATATACCGGAAAAGCCATCTTGAGAAGTAATTGATAATCCCGCCGCCGCCCTTATCTCCGCCCGGCGCAGTATCATTTCTCCCGCAATGCTGATGGCTATTTCCTCCGGGGTCTCGGATCGTATCCGCAAGCCGATGGGGGCGTTCATTTTGTTCAGGGCCTCTTCGCTGATACCTTCCGAGACAAGCTGTGCTTTTACCGAAGCAATTTTTCCCTTGCTGCCTATGACGCCGATGTAGGCGTATCCCTTCAAGATGATCTGCCGCAGTACGGACACATCGTAGGCATGGGTCATTATCACGATATAATCATTGGGACTTATGCTTAGTTTGTCGTAAATGGCGTCATAGTCGCCGGTAAATAAAGCATCCGCTGTGGGAAATAATTCCGGCGTCACGAATTCCCCGCGGTTTTCAAATACAACGCAGCGGAAACCCAGGTTGGTGAGTACCGGCTGCAGGGCCTGGGCGCAATGGCCGCCGCCAAAGATGATTACCTTCCCTGCAAAATTGATGGGTTCGCCGTAAATACGGCGGTCCCCGATTTTAACCATAACGCCCTTGTTTCCGGCCAGGGATTTTATATCCGCTGCACCAAGTTCCATTCCCCGGGGCGCAGTATTGCTGCGGTAAAGGGCCATGGACCAGTCTGTGGGATTGGTTAAATCGGTAAAGAGCCAGAGGTCCTCGTCCTTTTCCAGGGCCAGGATACATTCCTTCATAATACTGATGGCCCGCGGGTCTTCCCCCGGTATAAACTGAAAATAGACTTCCACATCGCCGCCGCAGGCCATGCCCAGATCTTCCTCGTCGTTACGGTACAGCCGGTAGGTTTTTCGCAGGGACTCCTGCTGTTCCAGAAGGTTCTGCGCCAACAGAATAGCTTTGTATTCCAGGGTACCGCCGCCGATGGTCCCGCAGGCCCTGCCGTCTTTGCCGACCAGCATGTGGGAGCCCGTGCCTCTTGGGCTGGACCCGATTTCTGCTACTATGGTAACCAGTACCGTATCATCACCGGCAAGAGTTTTTTCAAGTATGGCGATGAATAAATTTTTTATGGTCATGTTTTTTCTCCCGGCGGATTATAAGGTTTTCCCGAAGGGGCAAACAGGATAATGGCATACAGGGCAGGAAAGACACAAGCCCCCGGCTCCCAAACGGGTAAAGTCGCTTTTGGTCAGGCGCTGTCCCGCGGCAATACGGGGAAGGAAAATGTCGAATATGGTAACTGCGGAGAACATCACGCAGCCGGGGATTCCCATTATGGGAACACCGTTCTCAAAGTAGGCCAGCAGGAACATGGCCCCCGGAAAAATCGGGGCGCCGTAGCTGACCAGGGCGGCGCCGCTTTTCTTGATGGCCCCCGGGGTCTTGTCGTCGGGGTCAACGCTCATCCCCCCGGTGCAGAGGATCATGTCCGGAGGGGAACCTCGATCTTCGGTCCCAAGCCGCGCTTCGGCTATGGCCTCAGTAATACTGTCTATGCTGTCGGCCACGGTGATATGTTTGGTAATTTCGATACCATAGGCGGCGAGCTTTTCGGCAATTACCGGGGTAAAGGTATCCCGGGTAAGCCCCCTGGCAACCTCGCTGCCGGTGGTGATCACGGCGGCGCTTTTAAGGCGGTAGGGCAGTACATTCATCAGGGGCCTGTCTCCCCGGATTTCGGAGGCCTGTTTCAGTTTGTCCTCATCAAGCGCCAGGGGGATGGCCTTCATACCCGCAAGTTTGTCCCCCGCCTTGACCGCAGTGTTATTATGCCGGGCCGCAATGACCAGGTCTTCTATTTCGTTTATCCGGTTCAGGATGTCCCCGTCGTATTGAAAAAGGCCGTCGCATTGGGCAAAGAGTTCTATTTTCCCTTCCTTTGGACCCTTGCGGTTTATGTTTTCACCCCCGCAGAGCAGGGCCAGGGCCTCCGCAGCTTCATCCTCGTGGAGAAAGCCCTCGGGCTTCTCCCAGACATATATCTGTTCCTTCCCCATGGAGAGAAGCATGGGGATGTCCTCTTTCTGTATGATATGCCCCTTGCGGAATTGGGGGCCCTTCATTTCACCCTTTACGATGCGGGTCATGTCATGGCAAAGCACTTGGCCCACCGCATCCTCAAGGGGTATCATTCTGATATTCGCAGTTTTCATGTATATAACCCTACACCTGTTGCAAATATTTTAATACCGATATACACATAAAGGCCATGAACAGCACATTTATCGGTACCAGAGGCCCCGGGTGATCGATCCCTTCGGCAGAAACCTGGATTACCTGCGGGTCTCCATTACCGACCGCTGCAACCTCCGCTGCGTCTACTGCATGCCCCCTTCCGGGGTGGAGTGGAAACCCCATGGCTCCATGCTGAGCTTTGAGGAAATACTCCGTCTCTGCGGAATCATGGCTGGTCTGGGTATCCGTAAGATCAAGGTCACCGGCGGGGAGCCCCTGGTGCGGAAGGGGGCGGCTTTTTTTATCCGCAGCCTAAAGGCCCTTCAGGGGATAGAACAGGTTACCCTTACCACCAACGGCCTGCTCCTGGACAGCTTTCTTGGCGAAGCCAAGGATGCAATTCCCGATGCTTTTAACATCAGCCTGGATACCCTGGATGCAGAACGCTTTGCCCGGATAACCCGTTCAACATCGGAAAATTCCGGCGGCTCCGCAGAATCTCTGTTAAAAAAAATCCTTAGGGTCATGGATGATCTTCTGAAAAAAAACATCCCCCTCAAGATCAACTGTGTTCCTGTCCGCAGTTTTAATGAAGAAGACATTGTTCCCATTGCCGCTCTGGCAAGGGATAAAAATATCGCTGTGCGCTTTATCGAACTCATGCCCATGGGTATTGCCTCCGCCCTCAGGCCCGTCTCTAATAACGAAGTTGCTGCGATGCTGGAAAAACAATTCGGTCCCCTCACTCCCTTTTCAGGCGTTCTTGGCAACGGCCCGGCGCGGTACTATACCATCAAGGGCTTTTTGGGAAAGCTGGGATTTATCAGCCCCCTGAGCCATAAGTTCTGCGAAAGCTGCACCCGGCTGCGCCTGAGTTCAGAGGGAATGCTGAAACCCTGTCTTTCCAGTGATATCGGAATGGACCTCCGTCTTCTCCTTCGCAGCAATGCTTCTGATGAGGAGCTGAGGGCCGCCATAATGGAGCTTGTTTCCAAAAAGCCCTGGGCGCATACATTTTTGCAATCCATGCCGCTTGCGCCGGATTCCGGCGCCGCCAATACCATCGATGCTACCGGCGCTGTTGCCCCGGCGGATCCCAAGGGCGGCATGTACCGGATTGGCGGATGAGTCCCCCATGCCTTGCTAAGGTTTTTATAAGTCTTTATATTTAAGCCATGTTAAGCACAATGCGCAATATCGGCATCATGGCCCATATTGACGCGGGAAAAACCACCACCACCGAGCGCATCCTCTACTACACCGGGAAAAGTCACCGGATTGGGGAAGTTGACGATGGGGAAGCCATCATGGACTGGATGGAGCAGGAGCAGGAGCGGGGGATCACCATCCAGAGCGCCGCTACCACTACCTGGTGGCGGGAACACCAGATCAACATCATCGACACCCCGGGCCACGTGGATTTTACCGCCGAGGTTGAGCGGTCTTTGCGGGTCCTGGACGGGGCGGTGGCGATTTTTGACGCCGTGCGGGGGGTGGAGCCCCAGACCGAGACCGTGTGGCATCAGGCGGAACGCTACCATGTGCCCGTTATCGGCTATGTAAACAAAATGGACCGGGTTGGGGCGGATTTTTTCCAGGTTCTGGAGGATGTGCACGCCAAATTCGGCATCAATTTAGCGCCCCTCCAACTGCCCATCGGCAAGGAAAGCGGCTTTGAAGGGGTCATCGACCTGGTCGCCATGGAAGAGGTCCGCTGGGATGCAAACGACGATGGGGAGACCGTGATACGCTCCCCCATTGCGGCGGAGCGGCAGGCCCTGGCCGCGGAGTGGCGGGAAAAACTTATCGACACCCTTTCCGCGGTTTCCGACGCGGTGACCGAACAGTACCTGGCGGGGAAGGAAATAGAAGCGGCGCTGATCAAAAAGGAACTGCGGGCTTCGGTGCTGAACCGCGCGATACTCCCCATCTTTGCCGGGGCGTCCCGGCGCAACGTGGGGGTGCAGCCCCTGATCGACGCGGTGGTGGACTACCTCCCCGCACCGGACGAAGTGGCCCCCGCCCTGGCTCATCATCTTAAAAAAGAAGAGGATGTTCAGGTGCCCTGCGATCCCAGGGGAACCCCCCTGGCCTTGGTGTTCAAAATTCAGAATGACCGGGAGGCGGGGAGCCTCTGTTATGTGCGGATGTACTCCGGGGCCATAAAGCCCGGCGCGGTGGTCTACAACGTGGGGAAGAAGAAGCGGGAGCGGGCCAACCGCATTCTGCGGATGCACTCCAACAAGAGCGAACCCATGGACGAACTTTCCGCCGGGGACATCGGGGTGATCATCGGCATGAAGGAAGCTCAGACCGGGGACACCATCGGCAGCGAAGGCTGGCCGGTGATCCTGGAAAAGATGCAGTTCCCCGAGCCGGTGATTTCGGTTTCCATGGAGCCCCGGAACCTCTCCGAGCGGGACAAACTCAAGGATGTGCTGGCCATCCTTTCAAAAGAGGACCCCACCTTTACCACCCGTGAAAACGAAGAAACCGGCCAGCTGGTCATCTCCGGTATGGGGGAACTCCACCTGGACGTGCTGGTAACCCGTATCCTCAAGGAGTACAACCTTGGCGCCAAGGTGGGGAACCCCCAGGTGACCTACCGTGAATCGGTTAGTAAAACTGTGGAACGTACCGAAAGCTTCTCCCGGGTAATCGCCGGCAAGGAAAACGCCGCCCAGGTAACCCTGAAGGTGGAAAGCCTGCCCCGTGGTTCGGGAAACCGCTACACCTGCGCCGCCAGGAACAAGGACGCGCCGGAGGCGATCTTCGACGCGGTGGAGCGGGGCATCACCGGGGCCTTTGCCTCCGGCATCGTCCTGGGCTACCCCTGCATAGACATCGGGGTCACCTTAACGGATCTTAAATATTCGGAACTCACCGGCACCGACTTCGCCTTTGAAGCCTGCGCCAGCCTTGGTTTTGACGAAGCCTGCCGCGCCGCAGAACCCATCCTGCTGGAACCCATCATGGCGGTGGACCTTATCTCCCCCGGCGAATTCGTGGGTGACGTGATGAGCCTGGTAACCCAGCGTGGCGGCCAGGTGCAGAGCATGGAATCCCGCACCAGTGCGGATCACGTAAAAGCCACCGCCCCCATGGCAAAGATGTTCGGCTTCATGACCGCCCTGCGCTCGGTCAGCCAGGGCCGGGCGACTTTTACCATGGTATTTTCACATTTCGAGAAGAAGTCGGAAAGATAGAAGAAAAAGATTAACCACAGAGTTCACAGAGGCAGCACGGAGGACACAGAGGAAGAAGAAGAGAGTAAGGATTAAAAATATTTCCTTTTCCCCCTCTGTGAACTCTGTGGCTTTTCTCTGTGTCCTCTGTGGTAAATTCCTAATCTTCAATACGGAACAGCTTTTTGAACAGCCCGGTTATCCAGTTGAAAAAGCGCCGGAAGGGGCCGGGATTTTTTAACTGGTTGATCTTCCGGGAGGCTTCGGTAATTTCCTCGGGGGTAAAATCCCTGCGCTGCAGGTTCTCTTCAACCTCGTATTCCAGTTTGGAAAGCTTTCCCGGTATGTCGGCGATAACCGCGTTGATGGTCCGCCAGCCCAGGGCTTTGGCCGCCTCCAGCCGTCTGCCACCGGCGATAAGGACATTCTTTTTGCTCACCACAATGGGGCTGATCTGCCCAAAGCGCTTAAGGCTGTCCGCCAGGGCGTCAATGTCCCCCAGTTCTTTGCGGACCCTTTTTTTTACGATGATGTCTTCAATAAGAATTTGCATGGATCCTTCTACTCCAACAGGGGGTTATAGGCGGGCAGTTCAAGTCCGTAGCCGGAATCCGCCTCCGCGCCGGCAGCTTCCGGAGGAATTTCGGGGACCGCGGTTTCTACGGGGGGGATTTCCCGAGCGCCTTCCCCGGACCCGGGAAGTCTCTGGGGGCCGCCGCCGGGACTGATATCCTCATCCCCGTCGAGGAGCCGGTTGCCGCTCTGGGTGTTCCTGTTTGTCCCGGTCCCTGTATTGGTGTTGCGGTTTGCCGCGCCGGTACGGTTTCCGGAGCTATTGCGGGTATTGGCAGCGCCCTGCCGGTCTTCGCTCCGGGTTTCCGGCAGCAGGTCCAGGTTCAGGGTGGGCATCCTCAAAGAGCCAAGCAGGACGTCATCATTAAGCCCCATGGTACTTGAGCCCCGAAAGTTGACGGTCGACGGGGCATTATAGGCAGTGTTGCCATGGATATTACAGTACTCGCCGGGCTGGGTCCCCTCCAGGAAGGGGAGGGTCACGTCCCCCTCGTTACAGGCGGCGGTTTTGAGCAGCCCCGATTTGACGCAGACCGTTACGTCGATAATTCCCGAAGTAGGTTTGACAAAATCCCTGTAGGGAAGCCCCTGGTGAACCTCCCGCATAAAATCCGCCCAGACAGGGCCCGCCAGGGTGGAGCCGGTCAGGTTGACCCCCAGGGAGTTGCCGGGCTTGTCAAAGCCGAACCAGATCGCTGTGGTGTAGTAGGCGGAATAGCCCACGGTCCAGGCGTCGGACCAGTTTTGGGGGGTCCCGGTCTTCCCCGCCATGGGCATGCGGAAGCTTTTCCCCTTGTCGTCTTTAAAGGTGAATTTGGCGCCCCAGCCGGAGGGGTTTGCCAGGGTGCCCTGCTCCACGGTCTTCTTGAGCATACTGGTCATTATGTATGCGTTTTGGGGGCTTATTACCTGGCTGTTGGCCATGCGCTGCTGCCGCAGCCGGACCTCCCGTTCCGGATCCAGCACCAGCCGGCCGTTCCGGTCATCCACGGAGCGGATGGCCATGGGGCTCACGTCCCGGCCCTGGTTGGCAAAGACCGCAAAGGCCCGGGCCATCCGCAGGGGGGAGGCGGAAATAATCCCCAGCCCCAGGGGGTAGACCCGGGGGAAGGTCCGCCTGATCTGGTTCGGGTCGGTAATGTCCAGCAGCGCCGCAGCCCGGTCAATGGCGGCGTCAAAGCCGATGGTATCCAGCACCTTGAGGGAGGGCACATTCATCGAATGCATCAGGGCCTCGTAAACCAGTACCGATCCCTTCCATTCGCCCCGGAAGTTCAGGGGGATGTAGGGGGTGCCGTCCTCGTTGTGGAACACGATGGGCACATCGTAGATAAGGGAAGAAGCGGTAAGCTTTCGGGAATCAATGGCCGCCGAGTAGTACAGGGGCTTAAAGGAAGACCCCGGCTGGATATTCCCCTGGGTGGCCCGGATAAGCTGATTGGACTCGTCGTATTTGGAGCCCCCGATAATGGCGGTGATATAGCCGGTATCGTTTTCGATGGCGATAAGGGCCCCTTCAACCACATTCTGTTCCGTGCTGGTCTTCAGGTCCCCGTAAGCGCTATTGGTAAGCACCTTTAAATCCTGAATCCCAAAGGCCAGGGCCGCCATATCCACAATGGGGTTTATGGTTTTGGTATACCGGGAAAGGGCCTTCTGTTCGGACTGGGCCGATGCGGTGGCGTGGATATCCTCAAAATCAAACAGCAGGGTCAGCATATTCACGATGGGGATATAGGTCCTTTCCGCTTCCACAAAGCGGGTACTGTTGGAGCGGGAGAATTCCTTGTTCGCCCGTTCCAGCCCTTCGTTCATGAATTTTGCCGCCGCTTCCTGGTGCTTTAAGTTGAGTGTGGTATGAACCGTGTACCCATCCCGGTAATAGTCCATGGTCCCGTACATCATCCCGTCCAGTTCCCGGCGGACATACTCGCTGAACCAGGGGGCGGCATCCACCCGGTTGTAATAGGCCGCAGTGGAGGCCCGGGTATAATCGTAGTTGTCCCAATATTCGTTAAAGGAAGCGTCCGCCTCTTCCCGGGTGGCGTAACCCAGTTCGATCATCCGGTCCAGTACCACCTGCTGCCGGGCCATGGCTTCGTTGGGGTTATTCAGGGGATTGTACCGGGTCGGGCTGGAAAGCTGGATCACCAGAATCGCCGCCTCCGCCAGGCTGATCTCCCGGGCGCTGTGGTTAAAGAAGTAATTGCTCGCCGCTTCCACCCCGTACACCCCGGGGCCCATGATCATGTAGTTAAGGTAGATTTCAAGAATTTCGTTTTTGGTGTACCGCCGTTCCATCTGGAAGGCCCACCAGAGCTCCACGATTTTACGGCGTATGGTTTTTTCGGTCCGGTCCGTGTAGAGGGTCCCCGCCACCTGCTGGGTAATGGTGGAGCCCCCGCCCCAGTTCTTGTGGAGCAGCTGCCCCGCCGCCGCCCGGGCAATGGCCCGCACACTGAAGCCCTTGTGGTTGTAAAAGTCCGGGTCCTCCCGGGCCAGCGCCGCATAGATCAGGTGCCGGGGCAGTTCGCTTAAGGCGACCATCTCCCGTTTCTCGTCGGAGGAAAATTCGGTTATGGGGGTCCCGTTGATATCGAGTATCCGGGTAGGCAGGGCCGGCGCAAATTCCCGAAAGTTTTCCTGATTCTTCACATTCGTGGTTTCCGCCAGGGACAGCCCCAGGCCAATCCCGATCACCACCGCCGTAATCACCGCCAAAACAGCAAAAACCCGTATGATAATACCGGAAACTAAAGAAGATCTGCCCGCATTCCCCATGAATTAAGGGTAGGGGAGGGGGATGGCTTTGTCAATATATCACCAAAGATACACAAAGAACATGAAGGATAGAGAGAAAAAAGGGTATACTCTTGTCATTGCTTGCGCACCGGCAGCCGAAAATCAGCAAAAAGCAGGGCGAACCCCAGTAAGCGCAGTTAACGCAAAGATACCAGGAAGCGCAGGAGTGACTGTCACCGGATTTTGCCCTTCTTCCCTTCGTGTTTTTCCTGTGGTTCGTGGTTAAAAATTCTCTTTTGGATATTTTTTATACTTACCATTTGTTTATAATACGCTGGCCCTGGCATATTGCCTGCAACACTTTTTTGTGGTATATTAGAGTTGTTCGGAAACTTCAGTTTCTGAACAACAACCGCTTAAAAAGACTTATTCGACAACCAACCGCGTTGTCGAATAAGTCCATTGATAGAGGAAGCGTGAAAATATGCAGTTTGAGTTCGATGAAGCGAAAAGCTATGCAAATGAAATCAAGCATGGAATTAACTTTGTCGATGCCCAACGGCTTTGGAACGGTGATGTGCTTGAGTTCTCAACGGATTACCCTGATGAAGTGCGGTATTTGAACATCGGGAATATCGACGGCAAATTTTGGACTGCAATAATTACATATCGTGGGAATGTTACGAGGATTATATCGGTAAGAAGGTCAAGGAAACAGGAGGTGTTAGACTATGTCGAAAATAACGGCTGAAAAGTTTATGGAACTATTTGAAAGCGGCTCCGATGAGATTGACGCGTATGTCAACAAAGATTTTGCCGCGATAATACATCCTAACGGCAAAAGAGAAGCCGTTGTGAGGGCGGTCCTACAGGAAGATGTTGCAAGAAATGTAGAAAGACAGGCAAAGCATGACGGTATCAGTCCATCGGTCTTCATTTCAAACTTTTTATCGAAGAACTTACCGAAAGCGGGTGTACTCTAGGTAAACACAGCTTTTTTCTTTGGGGCTTTGAGAAGTGGGTAACGCACGAATGCCTGTCACCAAATAAAAATCGTTCTCCGCTGGATGGCGGTTTTTTTTACGCGGCACGTATTGACATAAAACGCCCAAAGGGTAAAATAATCATGGAAGTATAATGCATGTTAGTCATAGACGGTTTTTTCGACAATTCAAACCGGTTTATCCCTGATAGCCCCATAACAATCCCTCAAAACAAAAAGGTCGTGGTAACCATTGAGGAAGAAAATGCCATGCTCGAAAAGCAAATAACGGTATTTGCGGAAGCAAGAAAAATGCTGGATGACAGCGCCGACGAAATCCTGCCCGATGATTTTCCGCACAAAGTAAAATGGTTCAGGCCAACGGAACAACAACCGTTTAAAAACGGCAAAATGCGGAGCATTTTGCAAGACTTGTTCAACAACCAACCGGGTTGTTGAACAAGTCTATTATAGGCTCCTTCCTCTTCCCGGTCCGCTATCCGTGCAGGAAGCGCACAGGCGCCTGGCCACCTTCTTACCGGTAGTCCATGCGGCAATTCCGCAGGAGTTCGGGAAAACGAGCAGACCTACCGGGATATTTCTTCCCCGGTACGGAGAATTTCTTTTACAAAGGGGTTGTCGTTGTATAGTTCGGAAGTTGGGAATGCGTTGGGTTCTATCACAATTTGAGTATTATATTTTCGCTTTATATGAAACAATTCGGTCAATACATCTATCCTGCGTCTTGTTTCAAAGGAGCTGGAAAAGAAGCAAATATCCACATCGCTGTCTTCCCGCTGGGTTCCTTTGGCGTAAGAACCGTATAGATATACCTTGTCTATGGGCATGAGTTTTCTCACATCATCACTGTACTGTTTGGCCAATTCCTTTACGGTTTTAAGGTTAGTAACCATGCAAATGCCTCCCGTGATTTTTCAAGTATTGCTTTTGCTTCTTTCGCTAGTAATACCCATTTCTTTGGGCAGTTTATCAGCAAAACGATCAAACAACACTGTTATATCATGTATCCTGGGAACATTGTCGTCGATATAGAAGGTGTATAAATCTTTCTTCATCGGTCATAATTTTACGGTAATAAAAGCCCCAAGTTTCGTCAAGGTAGCGCAGGGGTGACTGTCATCTTTTTTACGACCACACAAAAAGGGCAAGCGATTTCAAATAATACGCTGGCCCTGGGCTGCTTGCCTAAAAACGGAAGGTATATTACAGTTAGAATAATCAATGGCGAGTTTTAAGAACCGAAGATTTTCCTTTTCGGCTTTTATTCAGAAGTACATCTTCAACGAGCAACTGCCTCTGGAAGCCCGGGTAGGGAACATGATCTACCTCGTCGGCTTGGGCACCGCCATTGCCGCCTTGATTACCCGTATCGTGATGGGCTCAAGCCTGATCCTGGTGCTGACCATCCTGGGCATGAACCTTTCCCTAATCGGCGTGATGTTCCTGGCAAACCGCTTCAAGTTATACCGGATATGCCGGTTTCTCATTGTTATCATGATCGGTTTTGTCCTCTTTCCCATGGCCTTTTTTGCCTTGGGGGGGATAAACAGCGCCATGTCGGGCTATTTTGTTCTGAGTATTGTGTTGATTTTTTCCCTCACTTCGGGGAAAAGCCGCATAATCATCCTTGTCGCGCATATTCTGGAGACGGTCACCTGCTATTTTTTAAGTTCTCGCCCTCCCTTCAACGCTTTTGTGGCGCCCGTTAACGATTCTTACCGCTATTTGGACCATGTTCAGACCTTTGTGGTGGTGGGGATCAGCATAGGCCTGATGATTGTCTTTGTGCACCGGCTGTATAACGAGGAAAAGGAGAAAGCCCGCAAGGCCCAGGAGGCGCTCCTGGCCCGTGACGCCATCCTCAGATTCCGGCTTAAACAGCAGGAACTCATGTCCGATATCTCCCAAAGCTTTATCTCCAAGGATCCAACGGCCTTTCTTGTAGAAGATGCCCTTAAGCGCATGGGGGAATTCCTTAAGGTGACCCGGGTCCTGGTGGCGGCCGACCCCATTCTAACGGAAAGCCGCCCGGTCTACTGCTGGTCCGCCGGGGAGGAGTGGAAGCCCAATCCCGCCCAGGCCGGTTTTAACGAAACCATAAACGCCGCCTTTCCCAAGATCATGCCCGTAAAAGGTTCTGTGCCCACAGTCTACTGCGAGGATACCCTTACGGAAAGCGGGGGCAGGTACCGCATTTTCCACGAAACCCTGGGCCTTAAATCCTTTGCCTGGGCGCCCCTTTATATTGACGCCCTCTACTGGGGCATGATCAGCATTGAGGAGTACGAAAAAACGCGAGTATGGACGGACAGCGATGCCCAACTGGTGGGTACCGTTTCCAGCGCCATTGCCGGCGCCATAGCCCGGGACATCATGGAGAAGGCCCGGGCCGCCGCCCTGGAGCAGGCGGTACAGGCCAGCAAGGCCAAGGGCGACTTCCTCTCCAACATGAGCCACGAAATGCGGACCCCCATGAACGCCATCATCGGCATGACCTCCATTGGTAAAAGCGCCCCCGACATGGAAAAGAAGAATTACGCCTTTGGCAAGATAGAAGACGCATCCACCCACCTTTTGGGGGTCATCAACGACATACTGGATATGTCCAAGATCGAAGCCAACAAACTTGAACTGTCCCCGGTAAACTTTGAGTTTGAGGCGATGCTCCAAAAAGTGGTGAATGTTATCAACTTCCGTATGGACCAGCGGCAGCAATCCTTCTATGTAACTATCGATAAAAAGATACCCAACAGCCTGATTGGAGACGACCAGCGTCTGGCCCAGGTGATCACCAACCTGTTGAGCAACGCCGTAAAGTTCACCCCCGAGCTGGGAACCATACGGCTCAACGCCCATTATGCCGGCGAGGAAGGAGACAAAAGCGTTCTGCGGATCGAAGTGATCGATTCGGGCATTGGCATCAGTGCGGAACAGCAGGCGCGGCTTTTTACTTCCTTTGAGCAGGCGGAAACCAACACCACCCGAAAATTCGGCGGCACCGGCCTGGGGCTTTCCATTTCCAAACGTATTGTGGAACTCATGGAGGGCAATATCTGGATAGAGTCCGAATTGGGCCATGGTTCCACCTTTGCGTTCACCGTTAAGATGCAGAAGGGCAGCGTTGAAAAGAAAATCTACCTTAACCCCGGCGTTAATTGGAGCAACGTAAAGATCCTTGCGGTGGATGACGATGAGGAGATTCTGCAATACTTCGCCGAAATGATGGGAAACTTCGGCATTAACTGCGATCTTGCTTCCGGCGGCATCGAAGCCCTCAAGCGTACCGACGAAAAGGGCGGCTATGATATCTATTTTATTGACTGGAAAATGCCCGGCATGAACGGCCTGGAGCTTTCAAAAAAGATAAAAGAGAGAGATGACGGCAAGTCGGTGGTAACCATGATCTCCGGGGTTGAGTGGAGTACCATTGAAGCGGATGCGAAGAAGGCGGGGGTGGACCGGTTTATCGCCAAACCTCTTTTCCCTTCCGCAATCGCGGACCTTATCAACGAATGCCTTGGGGTGGACTATGCGGCGCTTCCCGGCGACGGCCTTGAGGATCAGGATGGCTGTTTTGCGGGTTCCACTATTATTCTGGCGGAAGATGTGGAGATAAACCGCGAAATTGTCATAACCCTCCTTGAGTCCACCGGCATTGCCATAGACTGCGCAGAGAACGGCGCCATCGCCGTGGATATGTTCAAGAACGATCCTGATAAATACGACATGATATTTATGGATGTCCAGATGCCCGAGATGGACGGCTATGAAGCAACCCGTGCCATCCGGGCTTTTGAAGCTGAACGCTTCAAAAATACGAATAGCCATACACCTATTCCAATCGTTGCAATGACCGCCAATGTTTTTAGGGAAGATATTGAAAAGTCCCTTGCGGCGGGCATGAATGATCATCTGGGCAAGCCCTTTGGCTTTGCCGAAGTGTTAGCAAAACTGCGAAAATATTTGCCCAAAGAAGGGAACGGCGAAGCCGGCGGGGACACCGGCGAAGTATGGAAAAACGGCGTCGCATGGAGTCCGGCTCTTTCCATGGGCAATGCCGAAATTGACTCCCAGCACAAACAGATATTCCGCCTTGCCAGTAATTTGGTTAAAGCCAACAAGCATGGGGAGGATCCGGCTTTCCTTAAGGATACCCTGGACTTTCTGGTTAATTACACCGTTAAACATTTTAATGATGAAGAAGCCCTCGCCAGCCGCTGTAATTTCCCCGGCTATAGGGATCACAAAAAACTCCACGATGATTTCCGCATCACCGTTGCGCAGCTCAGCGCGGAGTATGACGCCAGGGGAAGTTCAAAAGAACTGTGGGACCGGGTTACCGCTACCGTTGCGCAATGGGTGGTACAGCACATTAAGCAGCAGGATATGAAACTTGCCGGGTTTCTCCGGAAAGGAACCGCGGACCAAGGGTCTGATGACTAAAAGCAATCGGCTTGAGGATTCAGGTAGAGGCTAAGCTTCCAGCAATCTTTTGGCTGCCTCCGAAATAAAGGCGGAACGGTTATTGGTTACTTGGTCAATTCTTGTTAAGAGGCTTTCCTCCAAATACCACATTTACCCGTTTAGTTGTTTTTAAGGGCAGTAATGTTACATATCCAACAACAAAATTATAGTCCCTATAATTGCAGACATAGGCAGGCGAAGGCGGAGCATTCACGGCATGAGCAACATCTGGAATTCCCCACCATAGGAGACCCGTACTCGGGGCTCCGGCGGTGGACTCTACAGGGGCGCGAATGCCGTGAATGCCCCGCCTTCGCCTGTATATGTCTCAAATTCCCTCAAACGCCTTATCCACCACCGCCCTGTCCGGAACTGCCGTAAACTTCGACACCACCGGTACCACGATAAAGGGAACCACGATGGCGATGGACGCGGCCAGGGGCGAATTGGAGGCGCCCAGGATGAAGAAGAGGGCGATTTCTACTGTGAGGCCCGAGAGGAGGCCCGCATAAGCCCCGGCCTTGGTGACCTTTTTGGAGTAGAGCCCCAGGATGTAGGGGGCCGCGAAGGAGCCGGAGATGGCGCCCCAGCTTAAGGACATGAGGTACACAATGATGCTGATCTGGAACCGGGAGATGAAATAGGAAATGATGATAAAGACCGCCGACAGGAAACGCATCATTGCTACGGAAATGTCCTTGCCGTTTTTGGTTTCCAGTTTGACCGGGGCAAGATCGATTGCCACTGCGGAAGAGGATACCAGCACCAGGGAGGACAGGGTGGACATGGATGCGGAAAGCACCAGGAGCATGATCAGGGACAGCAGCGCTTCCGGCAGATAGCTGGTGAGCAGGAGGGGGACGATCAGGTCGTAGAGGACGCGGCCGTTTGCCCCCTTGGGTATGGTATTGAGGTCAAAAAAGACATGGGAAAAAGCGCCGGTGGAATAGGCGGTAAAGCCTATCATTAAAGCGAAGATGGTAGTGACAATCGCCGCCTTGGGGATAACTGCCTCATTTCTAATGGCGTAGAATTTCTGGGTCATCTGGGGAAGACCCCAGGTGCCGAAACTGGTCATGAACACCAGGGAGATCACCGTCAGCACCGAAGGCTGATTGATGCCCAGCACCGCCGGCTGGCCCGCCGGCGGCACATGGCTGGGGTAGACCTCGATCACCTTTTTTACCATTTCAAAGTAGCCGCCCCCCTGTCCGGAGAGGACGGCGATCATCAGGGCTGCGCCGAAGAACATGATGATCCCCTGGATAAAGTCGGTGATGGCGATGGCGAAATAACCCCCCAGGATCAGGTAGATACCGGTAAAGGCGATCATGATCAGGAGGGCGATGTCGTAGGGGATGCGGAAGACCGCCTCAAAAAGGTGACCCAGGCCCTTAAAGACCGAGGCCGAATAGGGCAGTAAAAAGAAGAAGATGATTGAGGCCGCCACGGGCTTAAGGTGTTTGGCGCCGTAGCGTTCCTGGAGGAAGGCGGGCATGGTCATGGTGTCCAGGTTCTGGGTCATACGCCGGGTCCGGCGGGCCAGGATTATCCATGCCGCCAGGGCGCCGATCACGGCGTTGCCGACGGCGATCCACAGGGCATTCAAACCGAACTGCCAGCCCTGGGTGCCCGCAAAGCCGATAAAGATTACCGCCGAAAAATAGGAGGTTCCGTAGGCCACTGCGGACACCCAGGGGCCCATGGTCCTGCCGCCCAAAAAGAAATCCCCCAGGGTCTTGGTTTTCCGCATACCCCAGACGCCGACACCGGTCATTACCGCCAAAAAAACCATCAGGAAAACAACCCCGATACCCACGTTTCCGTCCTTTAACGATAGAGTTGTTCAGAAACTTCAGTTTCTGAACAACAACCGCTTAAAAAAAGCAAAATGCATGCATTTGCGAGACTTGTTCGACAACCAACCGGGTTGTCGAACAAGTCCGATATTTTATTACGAAAGAAGTTTATCAACATATAACAATTTGTGCCAGATATGATATACTTAAGTCCATGAGGAGCAATTATGAATATCGGGATCTTCAGTGATACCTATGCCCCCCAGGTGAACGGGGTGGTTACCGTTGTGCGGACATTGAAGCAGGAATTGGAGAAACGGGGGCATAATGCCTATGTGTTTACGGTTCAGCATCCTAACCAGGTTCCCGAGGAGGGGGTTTTCCGGGTTAAGTCCCTGCAGTTTCCCAACGAACCCCAGCACCGGATCGGGGTTTTTATCGAGAAGCAGGTAATTGATGCGGCCCGGCCCCTGAACCTGGACATCATTCATACCCATTCTGAATTCAGCCTGCTCCTGGCTTCCCGCAGGGTCAGCCGGAAACTCAACATCCCTTCGGTTCATACCCTGCATACCTATTATCCCGATTATCTGTATTACGCGCCCCTGCCCCTGGAACTGTGGTTCAAGAAGAATTTGCCTGTCTATACCCGGCATGTGCTGCGGAGCCAGAAGTGCGTTATCGCCCCTTCAAAAAAGATCAAAATTTATATGGATTCGATAAAGTACCAGCGGCCGGTGCGGATTGTGCCCAACGGGATAGACCTTTCCCAATTCTACGACTGTTCCGATGAGGTGCTGCAGGGAGCCCGGGACATACGGAAGCGTTTCAATATCGGTCCTGATGACGAGATGATCGTCTTTGTGGGGCGGCTCGGTTCGGAAAAAAATGTCTATACCCTGCTGGATAATTTTAAGGAAGTACATTCCCGCCTTCCCGCGGCAAAGCTGGTCCTGGTGGGGGATGGCCCGGATCACCGGGATCTGCAAACCCGCGGCTTTGAACTGGGGCTGGGGAACTCCCTTGTCTTTACCGGCTACCTCCACTGGCCCGACGAAATCCGGCTGATCTACAATGCGGCGGACCTGTTCATGAGCGCCTCCCACAGCGAGGTGCATCCCATCACCTTTATCGAAGCCATGGCATCGGGGCTCCCCGTGGTGGCCGCCGCAGACAAGAGCATTGAGGACATGGTACTGAACGGCGATAACGGCTGGTCCGTCGAAAACGATAAATTCCTCTGGGAAAAAGCGGTTGAAGTTCTTTCCGACCGGGAAGGCCGAAAGCGGATGGGCCGGCGTTCGGTGGAAATTTCCCGCAACTATTCGGTGGACCGCTTTACGGATTCCATGGTTGCCCTTTACGAAGAATACCGGAAGAAATAGGAATGAGTAGTGAAAGTGAAAAAACTTCTTTTAAGGATCTGGGGGTAGATCCTTTTTTTATCGGGCGCCTGTCTGAACGGAATATTTATTCCCCTACGGAGATTCAGAAGCAGGTGATACCCCTGCTGTTGGCGGGGGATAATACGCTGTTCCGTTCCGCCACGGGGACCGGTAAAACCTTTGCATATCTTATCCCGATCTTTCAACGGCTGCAGGCGGAGGACACAGAGGAAAGGAAAAAGGGAGGGCCGGCAGGCGGTGTTTCAGGGCCGGCGGTCGTCATCGCCGCCCCCACCTACGAACTCTGCGCCCAGATTAAAGAAGAGGCTGATTTCCTGTTGAAAGGGACCGCTCTTAAAGCAAATCTGCTTATCGGTTCGGCGAATACGTCCCGTCAGATTGATAGCCTGAAAAAAGACCGGCCCGCCATTGTGGTGGGAAACCCCGGCCGGCTCCTGATGCTCTCCCGGATGAACAAGCTCAAGCTGCGGGGGGTGCGGTTTCTGGTATTGGATGAGGGGGATCGGCTGACTTCGGATGAACTTTTCGGCGAGACCGGGGAACTGGCCGCGCTGCTGGGTCACAAAGGCCCGGGCGATACTGAAGACCCGGGCGGCTTGCTTACGGCTTCCTGTTCGGCCACCATCCCGGCTAAAACCAAAGACCGGCTCCTCCCCATCATGGGGGAGGCTGTCAAAATAGCGGAGACCGAGGAGCAGGAGATACTCCGGGAGCGGATAAGCCACTGGGCTATCTTTAGCGAGGACCGGCGGAAGATCGACACCCTCCGTTCCTTTATTGCGGCGGCGGACCCGGGGGGGCGCAAGGGTTCTTTCAAGGCCCTGGTCTTTTCCGGTGGGGGAGGGCAGCCGGGGATTATCCTGTCCCGGCTCCGGTACAACGGGATTAACGCGGCGGGGCTCTACGGGGACATGGATAAAAAAAAGCGGAAGGAGGCCATCGACGGTTTCCGTTCCGGAAAGCTGCCGGTGCTGATTTCAAGCGACCTTGCCGCCCGGGGCCTGGACATCCCCGGCATCACCCACGTGATCGCCCTGGATGTTCCCGCCGATGACGGGGCCTACATCCACCGGGCGGGCCGTACCGCCCGTGCGGGCAAGCGGGGGATCATGGTCACCATCGGCAACGGGGACGAAATGCGGCGGCTCGCCAACCTGGAAAAACGGCTGGGGCTTACCGTGTACCCCAAGGCGCTGTACAGGGGGAAGATCGCAGCGCCGGGCCTTGATTGACATGCTGAAATTATGGTATTATAATCCATAAAATATAGGGATCATAATACTATAAATTTAGGGATTACGATACCAAAATTTTAGGGATGATTGATGCAGTATTTTTACAGGTTTTTAAACGGCCTTATTGATGAAACAGCGAAAACCCGTCCGCTCATTTACCTTAACGGCCCAAGGCAGACCGGCAAATCAACCCTGGCGCAGAATTTGCGCCTTGCCGGGAAGACAAATTATATCACCTTCGATTCCCCGGTTGCCCTTGAGGGGGCTCAAAAGGACCCTGAAAATTTTATCAAAAGCCTTCCGGCCGACGCCTTGAATATCATCGACGAGGTCCAAATGGCCCCCGGCATATTCCCTTACCTCAAAATGGCTGTGGACGAGAACCGGACGAAGGACAGGGGAAAATGCCTGTATCTGCTTACCGGTTCGGCCAACCTTATGGCTCTGCCGGCGCTGTCCGAGGCTTTGGTGGGGAGGATGTCGGTTCTTACCCTGCTGCCCTTTTCCGCCGCCGAATACCGGAAAAAAGATGTCAATTTTATCGACCGGCTGTTTCAGGAAAAACCGGAATACAAAAAATTTAAACGTCCCGATCTTGTCAGCGTAATAAAAAACGCGACCTTCCCTGAACCTGCGATCCATAAAGATATAAACCTTACCCAGTGGTTTGACGATTACCTTACGACCCTGATCCAGCGTGACATACACTCCGTTGCCGATATACGGAGGCCGGAGAAAATCATCACCCTGCTCTCGCTTCTTGCTTTACGGGCGGGGAGCCTTCTCAATAACAGCAGCGTATCATCGGAAGCCGGCCTGGATACAAAAACCTACAACCATTACAAGGCGGCTTGTTCCAACACCTACATCATTTTTGAAATTCAGCCCTGGTCCAAACCTACCGGGCTTAACAAACGGTTCACCAAATCGCCAAAGCTTTATTTTACCGACACAAACCTGCTCGCCTATCTTCTGCGCCGGGATATGGACGAGATATACTCAAGCGATCCGGTTACCATGGGCCATCTTTTTGAAAACTTTGCGGCATGCGAGGTTATGAAAAACACTGCCGGAAGGCATGAATATGATGTTACCGTTTTCAGGACCCAGGACAATAGGGAAGTTGATTTTGTCGTTGAAAAACACAACGGGGACGCCATCGGCATAGAGGTAAAACTTTCGGGCAGTGTATCAAGCGGGGACATTACCAATCTTAAAATGCTGCAGGATAGCCTGGGGAACAAATTCAAAAGAGGGATCGTGCTGTATACCGGCAGCGAGCTTGTTTCCCTTGCCCCGGATATTTGGGCTGTACCGCTGCCATTTTTGTGGGAGTAGGGGCCCTGTTTCCCTTATAAAAAAATTTTAACCGTCATGACAAATTCGGTTCCGTCCCCCGTCTTTTGCGGTGTACAAATTTTTATCCGCCCGGGCAATAAAAGTTTCTATCCGGTCGTTATTCTTTGGAATCGTTGAAGCCGCACCTATGCTGACGGTTATGGATGTGACGGCTTTTTTATCCGCCGTGGGGACACGGAGGGCTTCCACCCCTGCGCGGATATCTTCTGCAATGTTCAGGGCGGATTCAAGGGCCGTAAGGGGCAGCAAAATGCCGAATTCTTCCCCGCCGATCCGGGCGGTAAGATCCGCGGGACGCCTTGCGGTTTCCTCAAACACCCTGGCCACCGCCTTGAGCAGGACATCCCCCTGGGGATGGCCGTAGGTGTCATTGTAGCTCTTGAATTTGTCGATATCTATCATTAACAAAGAAATTTCGCTGCTGTCCCGAATGGCCCGCCGCCATTCCATTGCCGAGCGTTCATCAAAGCTTCTGCGGTTGGCTATCCCGGTGAGGGGATCGATTAAGCCCAGCCTTTCGCTGGCCCGGGCCTGGGCCGCGGACTCCATGTGGGCCCTGACCCTCGCCTTGACCGACTCAGCCTTAAAGGGCTTTCTGATATAATCCACGGCGCCCAGGGCAAAGCCCTTTGCTTCATCGTTATCGTTTTCCAGTCCGGTGATAAAGATGATGGGGATTTTACGGGTATTGGAATCTTCCTTGAGCTGTTTAATCAGCTCAAAACCGTCAATGCCGGGCATAAGAACATCCAGCAGAATCATATCCGGCAGTTTTTCCGACAGGACCTTAAGGGCTCCTTCTCCGGATTTAGCCGTAAAAATTTCATAGTCGGAACGTAAAATGGTATTCAATACTGCCAAATCGGCGCTGTCATCATCCACAATCAGGAGCGAAAATTTTGGAGTGGCATCCATGTTACTTTCCCTCCTTGATGAGGTTTTCTATTTTTTCCAGAATTTCCGCTGCATCGGGGAATTCAAAATCCCTGATTTTATCCATAAGCTTTTGAGGTTTATCCCCAAGGGGCCCAAAGGTTTTCCGGATATCATCCAGCAGATCAAGACAAGCGGTACTGGAAGTTTTGAGCAGGGGTTTGAGTTTTTCAATCAGCGCCAGAGCGGCGGCCTTGTCCGGTGTATGGGGACTGTTCTGCGGATCTGCCGAATCCGGTAAATTCGCCTGGGGATTTTTAGGCCCATCCCCCGGTATCCCCGACAGCGCCTCCAGTACTTCCTTAAGGGCCGCATCCAGCGCGTCAAGAAGGGACCCGTCAGGTTTTTTTTCTTCCACCAGGGCGGACTCCACCGCCAGGGCCGCATCCTGAAGCTTCCGGGCGCCAAGCATGGATGCGCTGCTCTTGAGGGTATGGGCAAGCCGGCGGGCTGTTTTAAAATCACCCTGCCACAGGCTGGCATCGATCTTTGGGAGATCCTGTTCGTGGGCCGGGGCAAAGTCCGCCAGAAACTGCCGGTACAGGGCTTCGTCATCCGCGCAATTTGCCAGCCCGTAGGCATGGTCCAGCAGGCCGGCCCCGGGGAGGGGGGACAAGGTTCCCGGCGGGGACGCTGTTTTCGCCGGGGATGCCGCGGATGTTGTTCCCCCTTCGTTTTTTACAGAAAGAAGATCCGCAGGCAGCCATTTGGCGAGGATCTGGTTCAGCTTTCCTGCCTCAATGGGTTTTGAGATAAAATCGTTCATACCGCTTTCAAGGAAGAGATCCCTTGCGCCGGAGACCGCGTTGGCGGAGAAGGCGATGATGGGTACCGTATGATACCAGGGCTTGTCCATGGCGCGGATTAGGGTGGTGGCTTCCAGGCCGTCCATGTCGGGCATCATGTGGTCCATGAATATAAGATGATAGTTTTTTTCCTTAACCATTTGAAGGGCTATCTCGCCGCTGTCCGCAGTATCCACCTGGATATTGTTTCTTGCAAGAAAGGTGGCTGCTACCTTCTGGTTGACCTTGTTGTCATCCACCACCAGGACCGTGACCGTCCCTGATGAAACCATCGTTACCGGTTGGTAGGATTCCGGAATCTCCTGGGGGGTTCCCTCCTCCAGGGGCAGCAGGATGGTAAAGGTGGAGCCGGACCCGTATTCGCTTTGTACATCAATCCGGCCGTTCATCATATCGACCAGCCGTTTTGTGATGGAAAGCCCCAGGCCGGTACCGGTGATACCCCGGTTTTTCTTAAGGTCGAACTGTTCAAATTTGCCGAAGAGCCGGGGAAAATCTTCCGGCTTGATCCCCACCCCGGTATCCTTTATCACAAAGGCCGTATAGTCCTGTCCGTTTTCCGACACCGGTTTTACCTGGAAGTCCACGGAGCCCGAGCGGGTATACTTGATGGCGTTATTGAGAATATTGGTAATGATCTGGCGGACGCGCACATCATCGGCGTAGGCGTAACGTTTAATCCCGGGATCGAAGCTGTAGGTGAATTTTATATCCTTCCCTTCGGCGAGAAACTGGTTGATGGAAACGATATTATCGCAAAGGGACTGGATATCAAAATGAACCGGGGTCAGCTCCATCTTGTCGCTTTCAATCTTTGAAAAGTCCAGGATGTCGTTAATGATCTGCAGCAGGGCCCGGGACATTTTTCGTATGTCGGTAAAAAAGTCCAGCTGCTGTTTATCCAGGTTATCGGTACGTATCAATTCACTCATCCCGATGATGGCGTTCATGGGGGTACGGATTTCGTGGCTCATGGTGGCAAGGAAGGTGCTCTTGGCGATGTTTGCGCTTTCGGCCCGTTTGGAATCGTTTACGTTGATAATCCCGCCGATAACCGTTTTGGGTTTATTGTCATCGGTCCATTCGATGATATGGCCGGAGATAATAACCCACAGGTACTCCCCGTTCTGATGGCGGACACGGATTTCCGAGCTGTAGTGATCCCCTGAACCGGAAAGATAGTCCCTCAGGTGCTGTGCATGGGTTTCCCGGTCATCGGGATGGAGAATTTCAAACCATTGGGAAATTTGCGGTTCTGAGCTTTCATTATAACCCACTGCGTTGATCTGATTCGGAGCATAACCGAATTCATCCTGAAAATGGGTACTGAACCGTATTTTGTCATGAACGAAATCCCATTCCCAATAGGTAAGATGGCTGATGCTCGCCACCGTATCCAGCTGTTCCCGGCTGCGGAGAAAAGCTTTTCCCGCTTCCCGGGCTTCCTTCTCTTTTCCCCGGATCTTGCGCAGATCCCGAATATAGGCGGCGACACAGAAGGTTCCGTTCCATTCGACCCGGACCAGGGTTTCCTCGGAGGGCAGTTCTTCCCCTGTGGCGGTGTAGTACATCCAATCGAATTTGGAGTACCCGGTCTCGAAGGTTTTGTTAATCCATTTGCGTTTTTCTTCCGGGCTGTTCTCGTCATTGAACCGGGTTTCGGGTACATAATTGTTATAAGCGGCAAGGAATTCTTCTTTGGTTTTTATGCCAAACAGGCGGGGGGCTTCCGCGTTGCAGTCAATGGCGTTGCCCCTTTTGTTATAAAGAATACAGGCCAGGGGGGTGGCGTCCAGCATGGCCCGGCTTCGGGCATCCGCCAATTGGGTCTGCGCTTCCTTGGCCTTGATTTCCCGCAGGTCCCGGGAATAGGCCACCATGCGGTAACTGTCCTTCCATTGGATGCGGACCAGGGTTGTTTCCACCGGCAGGGGGTTCCCCCTGGCGGTTTTATACATCCACTCAAAGCGTTGGAACCCGGTTTCAAAGGCCGCTTTGATATATTCCTTCGCCTTGGCCTCCGATCTTGTTCCATCGCTCTGAAATTCAGGGTTCAGATCGAAAAAATGTTCGGTATAATCGGATTTCCTGGAAACCTCCAGCATGCGCAGCGCTTCCTGGTTGCAGTCGATCATGTGGCCTTCTCTGTCCCAGAAACCAACCGCAAGGGGGGTGGCGTCCAGCATGGCATGGACCCGTGCTTCCGCCTCTTTTACCTCCTGCTGGCTGGCTAAATATTCCCGCAGGTCCCGGGAATAGACCACCATGCGGTAACTGTCCTTCCATTGGATGCGCACCAGGGTCATTTCCACCGGCAGGACTTCCCCCTGAGCGGTCTGATAAAGCCAATTCCGCTTTTGATCCCCCTTGGCTATGACATCCAGGAAGATTTCCTTCATCAGCTCCATACTGTTGGAGCCATCGCTCTGGTATTCGGGGTAAAAGGAACGGTACTTTTGGAAGAACTCCTCCTTGCTGGAAACGCCGAAGAGCCGCAGCGCCGCCGCATTACAGTCGATGATATTGTTGTTTTCGTCCCGGAAGGTACAGGCCATGGGATTGGCGTCCAGCATAACCTGTACCCGTGCTTCCGCCTCCCGCATGTCCTCCTCGGTGCTCTGCAAATCCGTGGTATCCATGTAAATGAGCATCATGCCGCACAAATTGCCCAGTTCGTCTTTCATGGGGGAGGAATGGATGGTAAACTGGCGGCGTTTGCCCCCTGCCAAATTGATATTTATTCCGGAAACAAAGCTTGAAACGCCGTCTTTGATCCGGCTGTACCGTTCCCTTCCGGCCCGGGCAAATTCCTCATCCCCAATGCGCTGATACACTTCGTAGAGGCTCAGCCCCCGGATGCTTCTGATGTTTTCGATCCCCATGACCCGGAGAAAGGCCTCGGTGCAATGGATGATCCGCCCATCGTTGTCCAGCATCAGCATCATCACTAAGCTGCGATTCAGGATTCGAGTTACCGACAGGGCTTCCCGCAGCTTGTTTTCTGTTTCTTCCAGGTTTGTATAAAACGCCGCCATTGGTTTTTTTCGGTTAGCTCCATTGCCATATAAAAGGATAGGTATAAAAACCGGTTTGGTCCGGTCTTTTATTATATTATACTACCAAAATATTAAAAAGATACCTATACTTCCTGAAGCTTTGAGATGAGTACCTTGTCGATCCGGTTCCCGTCCATATCCGCAATTTTGAAGTTGAAGCCCTTATAGCTAAAGCTGGCGGCGGTCTTGGGGATTTCCCCGGCAAGGGAGAGGATGAAGCCTGCCAAAGTGTGGTAGTCCTGGTGGCCTTCGGTCAGGCTGTCCAAGCCCAGGAGGGCGGCGATGTCGTCGATGCTGGCGCTGCCCTCCGCCAGCCAAGAGCCATCCTCCTGGGGGATGATGCCCTCTTCTTCCGCTTCGCCTTCCGAAAGCTGGCCCACGATTTCTTCCACAAGGTCCCGAACAGAAAGGAGCCCCGCAAAGCCGCCGTATTCGTCCATCACAAAGAGGTAGTCTGTTTCGCCCCGTTTGAAGGCTTCAAAGGCCTTGAGGGCGGACATGGTTTCCGGAATAAAGGGTACTTTTTTGATAAGGGGCTTAAGGCCCTGGGGCAGCCCTTCGCTTAAGCCCTGGAATATATCCCCCAAAAAGGCTGCGCCGATAATTTCATCCAGGGTGCCGTCGGCCACGGGGAAGCAGCCCTGGCCGCCATGTTCCCGGGCCATGGCCCGGAGCTCTTCGGGCCCGGCGCTGCTGTCCAGCCACTGGATTTCCGAACGGTGGGTCATAAAGGCGCCGGCAGGGCGGTCCCCCAGGTAAAAAACCCCCTCCACCATGGTCCGTTCCTTGCTTTCCACTACCCCGGATTTTTCCCCCTCCGCCAGGGCGCTCCGCAGTTCGTCCTCGGTCATGCCCCGGGCGGCGCCGTCGTCTATATGGAGGAGCCTGCGGAGAAGGGCGCTGGACCGGGCGTAGAGGCGGAGCAGGGGCCGGCAGGGCAGGGACAGGGCCCGGATAAAGGGGATACAGGCGGCGCAGATCCCCTCGGGGCTGATAAGGGCGATGAGTTTGGGAAGAAAATCCCCCAGCAATACCGCCGTCAAGCCAAGGCCCCCGATAAGCGCCAGGGCGGCCAGGGCATTCCCCCAGAGGCCCAGGGCGTTCAGGACGCCCCCCAGAGGCCGGACCAACCCAATGCCCCCCAATACCCCGGCGAGGATCCGCAGGAAGATCACCCATATCCGGCTTACGGAGAGGTAGAGCCGGGGGTCCTCCGCCGCTTCCAGGGCCAGCCGGTATTTTTCCGCCCTGTTCTCCGCCAGGGTCCGCAGCCGGGTTTTGCGGGAAGAACCAAGGGCGTGTTCAAAGAGGACAAAGAAAGCCCCTGCCAAAATGACCGCGAGAATGATCAGTATATACGTTAAGACCCCTATGTGCGGCCCGGTCATTATTTGTGACCCGGCCTGCGGCCCCGAGCCATCCATTTAGGCGTCCATCTCTTCCCGGGTGAGAGGCCGGAGGATGGAAATATCTTCCGCAGAGGTTTCCAGGGTCTTGTTCTTGCCGTCCGGGGTGAATTCCCCCAGGATTTGCACGATGGGGAACCGGGGATTTTCCGGGTTAACATCCACGACCTGGGCTTTTTTATCGTTGGAAAGGAGCACATAGAGCCCGATGGGATAAATCGACAGGGAATACACCAGCGCCCGGATAACCGTTTCATCGTACTGCTTTCCCTCGTTCTTGAGGAGTTCCAGCATGCCCACATACCCGTCCTTGGCCTCCTTGTGGGGCCGGTTGACCGAAAGGGCCTCCCAGGAACAGGCCACGGCGATAATTTTGGCGTATATGGTGATCTTGTCCCCCGTAAGTTTCCGGGGGTATCCGGACCCGTTTTCCCGTTCATGGTGTTCCAGGGCCACCACGCTGACAGCCAGGGGAAAATCAAAGGTATTCAGGAGTTTATAGCCCAGGACCGGATGGGTCAGTATCTTTTTTCGTTCCGGCGGAGTCAGGGGGCGCTTGCTCAGGTATATCTGGGGGGAGAGTTTTATCATCCCCACTTCGTGGAGCAGGGCGGCGACCCCCAATTCAATAAGCCGGTGGCTGGGCAGTTTGAGGTAGGAACCGATGATAATAGCGATAATCGTGGACCGTACCGCATGGGATGTCAGGTAGTTTTGATCCGGCGGGGGTTCGGTATTTTTCAGAACCCGCAGGAGGTAGCGCCGTTCCTGCCGGACAACTTCGCAGGCGGTTTTGATCTTTTCCGCTACCGGCTCGAATTTCAGGTTGTTCCGGATGACCAACTGGGTAAAGAGCCGTTCCGCGTATTTTTGAAAGGCAAAGTAGAATTCTTCCACCTGCTTGATCCTTTCACCATCGCTCGTGGGAAAGGCCCGGGGGTTCTTTTCGTCATCAAGCGCTGCCGCTGTATAGTTTTCCCGGGGTTCCCCGTCGCTGAACACCTCTTTAAAACGCCAGGACTTGATAATATCCAGCAATTCCGGGGAAAAGGGCATTTCCGGGGTGGCAAGGATAAAATCATCCTCAAGAAAAACCGTGCGGGTAAAATAACTGCCCGGGGGTATTTCCCCAAGGGGATAATTATTCATTCTCGTTGACTCTCATTTTCCTTTCATCTATCATAAAATTTGAATAATTATAGGAGCATTTACCCTTGAGGTTCAAATTTATTTTCATCATTTTTAATATCATAATAATTTTTTTCCTTTTAACAATCTGTTTAATTCCCCTTTTTATCCTGGGTTCCGAATTCTTCCTGCAATTTTGGCATTCCCTTATGCCCATGGTACTGATCCTTGGCCTGGCTCTTATCATACTGGATATTTTTTATTTTTCCAACCGCCGGCTCTTTATACTCCTGGAACGGGAAGATTATCCTGCCCTGATCGATTATCTTGAAATGAGGGTCCTCCGCGAGGGCCATTATGCTCCCCCCCTGGTGCGTCTTTTGGCAAACACCTACCTGGTAATGTCCGATTCTGCGGCGGTGATAAAACTGGAAAACAGCGTCGCCCTGGTCAAGCCTGCCCTGATAGGGTCAAACGCCCTTATTTTTGGGGTTGCCCGTATCCTGGGGGGGGATAATGCCGGGGCGGTCCGTTTCTTTTCCGCCCGCCTTGACCCGGCAGCAGAGCCGGGCGCCCGGGTTAAAAAGCTCAATAACCGGGATTTGCCCTGGGTCCGCTGGTACTACGGTTTCTCCCTGCTCCTTGACCGGCAGTACACCCCCGCGGCGGAGCAGTTCAAGGTTCTGGCGGAGGAATCCCCCGACGCCCTGATCGCCGGGCTTTCCGCGTACTTTCTGGGAAATACGGTGCAGCGGAACACGGAAAACCCAGCCCTGTACCTCACCGCCGCCCGGGAAAGCCGCAGCCGGATTCAGCAATTTGTCAAAGACCCGGCAGCATGGCAGGCTGAGGCGGAGAAGCTTAAAACCGAGGTCCACGTTATTATACTGCAAAGGTATATTAATGAAGCAGGGGACTGGCTGTTTGCCCCATGAGCGGAGGGACGGAGCATTCCCGGCATTCACTAACCTGTAGAATCCGCCGCCGGAGCCCCTTCGGGTCTCCTATGGCGGGGAATTCCAGAATAGTTCATGCCGGAAACGCTCCGCCCCTCCACTCATGGGGCCTCAGCTGTTGTGGGGAAGCGCTGTGTTGGGAGTGCTGGGGGGAAACCTGTTTATGCCGGGTATATTATGACAAGGAGCGTTTAGACGATGAGGGATTTTACAAAATCGGCGAAGCTGGAAAATGTTTGTTACGATATACGGGGGCCGGTGCTGAAAGAGGCCAAGCGGATGGAGGACGAGGGGTTCCGAATACTCAAGCTCAATATCGGCAATCCCGCTACCTTTGGGTTTAACGCCCCTGACGAGATCATCCACGATATCATCATCAATCTGCGGAACGCCCAGGGCTACTGCGATTCCCAGGGGCTTTTTTCCGCCCGCAAGGCCATCATGCAGGATTTCCAGTCCAAGGGGGTGATGGATGTGGAGATCGGCGATATCTATATCGGCAACGGGGTGAGCGAGCTTATCATGATTGCCATGCAGGGGCTGCTGGATTCCGGGGACGAGGTTCTCCTTCCCATGCCCGATTATCCCCTCTGGACCGCGGCGGTAACCCTTTCCGGGGGAAAGGCGGTGCACTACCTCTGCGACGAATCCGCCGGATGGAACCCCGATCTGGACGACATCAAAGCCAAGGTGACGGAAAAGACCAAGGCCATCGTGGTGATCAACCCCAATAACCCCACCGGGGCGGTCTACGATCGGGCTACACTGGAAGGGATTGCCCGGATCGCCCGTGAAAAGGAGCTTATCGTCTACGCCGACGAAATTTACGACCGGATCACCTACGACGGGGCACAGCACATCCCCATGGCCTCGGTAGACAGCGAAATTCTTACCATCAGCTTTAACGGTATGTCCAAGGCCTACCGGGCGGCAGGCTTCCGGGCAGGCTGGATGGCCCTTTCGGGGAACAAGAAAAGCGCCGCAGGCTATGTAGAAGGGCTGGAAATGCTCAGCAACATGCGGCTCTGCGCCAATGTGCCCGCCCAGTTCGGCATCCAAACCGCCCTGGGGGGCTACCAGAGCATCAACGACCTGGTCCTCCCCGGGGGCCGCCTGAAGGAACAGCGGGATACCGCCGTCAACATGGTCAACAGTATCCCCGGCCTCTCGGTGGTCATGCCCCGGGGCGCCCTCTACTGTTTTCCCAAAATCGACATAAAGCGTTTCAACATTACCGACGACGAACGGTTCATCATGGACCTGCTCCGGGAGCAGCGTATCCTGCTGGTTCACGGCACGGGCTTTAACTGGAAACCCCCCGATCATTTCCGCATCGTCTTCCTCCCCGACCAGGACACCCTGTCCGACGCCATGCGCAGACTGGGGACCTTTCTGGAGCATTACCGGCAGGGGTAGGGGTTTTTAGCGAAAAAATTCAGCGAAAAAATTATTGACAAGCCATGCTGCTTGTGGTATATTTTAAACGGCTGGGAGGATATGAAAATATCAGCCTGGCCAGCCTACCCGGTCCCTATGGCCGGGCCTTTTTATTTGGGGTGAATCATGCTTCTTAATTGCTCAAAGCTCCAAATACACAAATGTCCTGTGTTTTCAAAATATTTTCTGTCAGTTGAACCCATCCTTCAGCGGGAAATAACTTTTCCGCCAAACTTTTTGCCTTTTCTGCCCTTTCTAATCTTTTCATACAGTATATAGGGCACTGGGATGTATGGCGCTTTAATCAGCAGAAGATTTTTTTAAATTTTTATTGAGATTTTATGTTTCCTATCTGACAATTTTAACAACAAGGTTTTTTTGCCCATGTGTCCTGGAGGATATTAATAGCACGCCGGGGATAAAGGCAGAGGGGGTGGACGGGAAAACCGTGACCCTCGTAAGAGGGGCATGGTTTTGTCGGCCAGGACCCCCGCCTATTGTTCTGCGTGCTATTGAGACCATTGCAGGACACATGGGCAAAAAAAAGACGATGCGCCTGGACGTCGAAACGCGCACCGTCATAACTTGAGGGTTTTCCCTCCCGTTGTATAAAATATCGGCTTTCCAAATTTGGAACTTTAGAAAAACGCATGTATTAAAGGCAAATTATAGGGAATAGCGTTTCAGCGCCGAAAGCTGGTATTCCGCCGCTTCCGCAATGGCGCGGTAGGTTTTGGCGGAAAATTCCAGATAGTGGCGGAAAGGGTCAGGTTCACCGGCTTTACCCTTGGCAGCGGCCCCGCCGGTGGTTCCCGCTTCGCCTGTATTGAGGGGTCCTAATTCGTCCGCAGGGGGGAAGAGGAAGCCCGCCACGTCCTTGACCTCGCTGGTTTTGATCTCCTCAAGGGTCTTATCCAGGGTTTTAAGCAGCTTTTCCTGTTCTTTTTTGTCCTGAAAGGGGCCCGCAGGCTTCCTTAAGGCGTTTTTCGCCAGGGAAGCGGCCCGTTCCGCTCCGGTTTTGATCTGTTCAAGCCCATCCAGCAGACTTTTCCGGGCCTTTTCGTATTGTTCCGCCCGCTGCCGCAGCGCTTCATCCCCCTTAAAATCCCGGGAAATGGCTTCAAACAGGGTTTCCAGCCTCTGGTTTATCTCTTCCCGCCGGTCCGGCAGGGCTAAAAGCTGTTCTGCGGAGGCGGTTTCCAGCCCCGCAATGGCAAGGCCCCCGGGGGAGAGGCTGTAGTTGTGCACCAGGGGGTATTCCCGGAAGCGGCTTTCAAACCAGGCGGCGTAGAGGGAGAGCCGGCGGTCCGTCAGGACCTGGCCGCCCCCGGCTGCGGGGGCCAGGAAGGGCCGGCCGTCCCGCAGGGCCCGGACGGACCAGGTTTCCGCGGGGAGCCGGCGGCCGGATTCCGCATGGGAACGGTCTTCAAAAAGGGCCCCCCGGAAATGGGTTTTCAGTTCCGGAAAGGAGAGGTCAAGCCCTGCGATCCAGATTGAGGGGGCCCCCAGGACCCGGGCAAAATCCCAGGCGGTGGTGGCCACCGAACCCCCGGCGCCCAGGTCACCCTTGGGGTCAAGGCGGTCCTCGATAAAGCGGCCCAGGGGAAAGAGGGAGCCGCAGAGGAAGCTGCCCCGGAATGAATGGCGCAGTACCGGGGGATAAACCGCCGATTCGGCGATCAGATGGGTCCGGGGCGCAGCGGAGCGGTCCAGGTGCCGGGCGTTCCAGTACTGGGGGTCAACGACCACCGCAAAATCCGGGTCCACCCCCCACTTGAGGATGAAGCGGAGGCTTGTATCTACCGCCACGATCACAGAGCGGCGGCTGATTTCCTTTAGCAGGGGGCCAATCCGGTCCAGGGAGGGCCCGGCGGCGGCCAGAAAGACCGGGATGCCGGCCATACCGGCCATACCTGCGGTATGGCTTGCAGTTTCGGTAGTAACCGAAACTGCGGCTCTGCCTTCGCTCAAGACCCCGGTCAGACGGGAGATGCCGGGGAGGTCCCGGATGGCCTCCATGTTGCGGGCAAGGTTACGGACCCAGCGTTTCCCGAATCGCCGGAGGGTGGCGGTGTTTACGTCGTCCGCCCTGGTCCAGGCCTTTATCCGCTGTTCCACATTGGCGTACCAGGCTTCGTCCAGCTGCATCAGGGCCCGGTTGCGGATAAGCGGCGGGGCTGCTTTGCCCCGGATGGGGTCTTCAAAAAGGGAAAGGGCGCCGCTAATGGCGTCGCCGCTCCCCCCTACCACAAAAACGATCCTGTTTTCCGCAAGGAATTTGCTTAAATCCCGCGTTTCCAGGGCCTTTTTCAGCACCTGCCGCCGTTTTTCCACGATGATCAGGGGCCTCTGGGGCGCCTTTCCGGCGGGGGCCTTAGCCGCAGCGGCTTCTGTACCGAAGGCCTCCGCACCGGCATTTGCCGCCGCTTCCGCCGCATAGCCCAGGCCGAAGCCCAGGATCACGATTGGACCTGTTTGGCCCGCCGGCCCTTCCCCGGCGCTGCCGGACCTACCTGTCGGCGCTTTATGGTCTGCGCTCAGGCTTTCCGCAAGCCGCCGCGCCTCCCGCACCGGGTCCCGGGGGGAGTGGATGTGGAGTCCGTTCACCACCAGGGAAGGCACACCGGAGGCGGTTTTTTCTACGCTTATTTCCACCGATGGGGGATCGTCTTCTTTTTCAAGCTCCTCTGCCAGGCCGGGATAAAGTTTTGTGAGCAGTGAATAGTCAATCATTCTGGTATCCCAGGAATTTTTAACCGCAAAGTCGAAGAAGTCGAATAAGGAAAAGTAAATATGAATCTTCTTACTTCTTCGACTTATTTGACCTTGCGGTTAAAATTCTTCGGTTCAATTTTTAACAAGCCCCTCATAAATCTCCATATATTTCTTTGCGGAATTTTCCCAGGAAAAATTCTGTTTCATCCCCGCAAGGCGCATGGCCTCAATCTGGGGGCGGCGGTTGTAGTAGGCCCAGACCGCCCAACCTACGGTATTGTATATCGCCGAGGGGGTCAGATCGTCGAACACGAATCCGGTGCCGGTCCCGGTTTCCTGGTTGAATTTTTCCACCGTGTCCGCAAGGCCCCCGGTGTTGCGGACGATGGGGAGGGTTCCGTAGGCAAGGGAGTACATCTGGTTAAGGCCGCAGGGTTCATACTGGCTGGGCATCAGGAAGAAGTCGCTTCCCGCCTCGATCAGGTGGCTTAATTTTTCGCTGTAGCCGATGCGGGCCTTGAAGTTTGAAAGCCGGGAAGAGAGGTTCATCACCTCGTGCTCGCACCAGCCTTCCCCGGAGCCCAGGAGCACCAGCTGCACATTCATGTCCCGGCAGATTGAAAAGGCCGAACCATAACCGGGGCCGAAAAGTTCACCCACCCCTTTTTGTCCCACCAGGCGGGTCACCATGCCGATCACCGGAACCTCCGGAGGGGAAGCCCGGCTGCCGGCCCCGGCGGAGCTCTCCGGTCCCGGGGGCAGGCCGAATTCTTTCCGGAGCGCTTCCTTTGCCTTTGCCTTGCCGGACAGGTCCTTTGCAGAATAGGGCGCGGGAATGTGGGGGTCCTTTGCGGGGTTCCAGATACCGGAATCAATGCCGTTGAGGATCCCCGAATAGTCGGCGGAGCGGTAGCGCAGCACCCCGTCCAGCCTAAAGCCGTGGGCCTGGATCTTGGTTTCCTCCGCATAGTTGGGAGAAACCGTGTTGAGCTTGTCTGCGCTGTAAAGCCCTGCCTTGAGGAGGTTCATCATGTTCCAGTCCTCAAAGCCGGCGTTGTAAAAGGTATTCCAGCCCAGGCCGGTAAAGTAATAGTTATCCCTGCTGTAGATACCCTGGTAGCCCAGGTTGTGGACGGTCAGCACCGATGCTGTTTGGGAAAATCCTTCCCGGCGTTCACCGAACTTGAGGTAGACCGGGACCAGCGCCGCAGGCCAGTCGTGGGCATGGAGGATATCCGGGTACCAGCCGATCTTGCGGCAGAGTTGAAAAACAGCTTTACTGAAAAAAGCGAAGCGCCGGGGGTTGTCGAGGAAGTCCGGCTCCGAAGGGGTACCGTAGATACCGTCCCTGCCGAAAAAATTTTCGTGATCGATAAAGTAAACCTGCACGGGGGTTTTTTTTGGCGAACCGGGCAGGCTTGTGGTATAGACGGCGCTCCATTCCTCACCGCCGCCCATGGGAACTCCCATAGCCCCCTCAAGCTGCCTCAATTTTGAGCGGTCAACCGAATAGTACCGGGGTATGACGATGCGGACTTCGTGCCCCAGTTTTGCCAGGGCAAGGGACAGGGCGGAAACCGCATCCGCCAGGCCCCCGGTTTTTGCGTAGGGAACAGCTTCACTTGAGGCCATGAGAATTTTCATTTTGTACTCCTGTTAGACCGTGCCCACGGGGCGCTTCTCTTCATCAGAAGGATCCGACCGTGGCAAGGCCGTTTTCTTTCACTATCTGAATTCCCTTTTCATGGTCCTTCAATTTGAAGATCACCACCGCTTTGCCGGTCTTGCCTTCAAGGGAGGCGTAGAGGTAATCGATATTCACATTGCTCTTCTGGAACAGTTCCATGATACGGGCAAGGCTGCCGGGAACATCGTCGATCTCCACCGCGGTCACATCGGTCAGCCTGGTGGTGAACCCCGCCTTAATCAAAGCGGCAACCGCCTCGTCAACCTTATCCACGATAAGACGGAGAATGCCAAAGTCCGCCGTGTCGGCGATACTGATGGCCCGGATATTGACACCTGAATTGGCCAGGGTTTTCGTCACTTCCCCCATACGTCCGGGGTTATTTTCCAGAAATACCGATATCTGTTTAATCTCCATTTCGTACACTCCCTTTTAAGTATAGACTAAATTTTCCGGTTGTCGATGACCCGTTTTGCCTTACCGATGGACCGTTCGATGGTCTTGGGCTCCACCAGTTTTACCTTGAGGGTAATCTGGAGCTTGGACTTCATCACCCCTTCAATCCTGGCCCGCAGGGCTTCCAGACCCCGGGTTTCGTCGCTGAAGAATTCCTTCTTCACCTCAACATGAAGTTCCACATCGTCCAGATGGGATTCGCCCCGGTTGACCACGATTACGTACTGGGGCTCGGTGCCTTCGATTTCGATGAGGGCCTGCTCGATCTGGCTGGGGAACACGTTGACCCCCCGGATGATGAGCATGTCGTCGGTGCGGCCGAAGAGGCGGTGCATGCGGACCGTGGTGCGGCCGCAGGAGCAGGGCTCCCGGATAAGGAAGGTGATGTCCCTGGTGCGGTAGCGGAGCAGGGGGGTCCCCTCCTTGGTGATGGTGGTGAACACCAGTTCACCCTTTTCGCCGTCCGGCAGGGCCTTGCCGGTTTCGGGATCGATGATCTCCGGGTAGAAGAGATCTTCGTTGATGTGGAGCCCGTCCTGGGCTTCGCACTCGAAACTGACCCCGGGGCCGATGATCTCCGTAAGGCCGTAGATGTCGTAGGCCTTCATGCCGTAGCGTTTTTCGATCTCCTTCCGCATGTTTTCGCTCCAGGGTTCCGCCCCAAAGCAGCCCTTGGAAATGGGGAGCTTGTGGAGGTCGATGCCGGCCTCCGCCGCTTCCTCCGCCATGTAGAGCGCGTAGGAGGGGGTGCAGGTGAGCATGGTGGCGCCGAAGTCCTGCATCACCATGAGCTGCCGGGCGGTGTTCCCACTGGACATGGGCAGCACCTCCGCACCGATGGTCATGGCCCCGTAATGGGCGCCGGGCCCCCCGGTAAAGAGGCCGTAGCCGTAGCAGTTCTGGACGATGTCGTTCCGGGTGCAGCCGCCCCCGGCCAGGGTCCGGGCCATGGCTTCCCGCCAGATGTTGATGTCGTTCTGGGTGTATTCGTCCACCACGGGCTTGCCGGTGGTGCCGGAACTCATGTGGACCTCCACGATCCGGTCCGGGGGGGCGGCTAAAAGCCCCCGGGGGTAGTTGACCCGCAGATCATCCTTGGTGGTAAAGGGGAGCTTTTCGATGTCCTTGAGGCTGTGGATGTCCCTGGGCTGTATCCCCAGATCGTCCATCTTCTTCCGGTAAAAGGCCACTTTGGTATAGAGGGTCTCCGCCAAATTTTTGAGGTTCGCCAGTTGCAGCTGTTTCCGGGCAGACGGATCCATACATTCGTATTCAGGGTTAAAAATCATAACACCTTCCTTAATCAATTAAAGATTTTAAAGCCTGACGCTCTACCCATATTAAAGGGTTAACTCCCGGTAATCAAGCTCTATTTTTTTTGCTTTCCCTGCTGGAAAGATATATAATTATTTTACAGGTAGCTCAAAATATGGAGGCAGAAAATGCAAATTACGGATCCAAAATACGGGAATTATGTGCAAATTCTCAAGGAAGAGCTGGTTCCTGCCATGGGCTGTACCGAGCCGGCGGCGCTTGCCTATGCCGCCGCCCTGGCCCGGAAGGAACTGGGCCTTTGTCCCGACCGGGTTCTTGTCGAAGTAAGCGGCAATATCGTCAAAAACGTGAAAAGCGTGGTGGTGCCGAATACGGGGGGGCTTAAGGGGATTGAGGCCGCCGCTGCCGCGGGAATTATCGCCGGGAAGAGCGAAAAAAAGCTGGAAGTAATCGCCGAGGTCAGTGGGGAGCAAAAAAAGGAAATAGAAGCCTACCTCAAGTCCGCCCGGTTTGAGGTACAGATGGCCGATACGGGCAGGATATTCGATATCATCGTTACCTGCTTTTCGGGGGCTTCCTCGGCAAAGATACAGATTGCGGATTTCCATACCAATGTGGTTCTGGCGGAGAAGGACGGGAAGATCCTCTATTCCAACGACGGGAAGCGTGAGGAAAAAGGGACAGACCGCAGCCTCCTTTCGGTGGAGAGTATCATTGATTTTGCGGATACCCTGCGGATCGAGGATGTCCGGGAAATTATTGAACGGCAGATTGCCTTTAATTCGGCGATTTCCGCGGAGGGCCTCCGCGGGCATTACGGCGCCAATATCGGCCGGGTGTTGAAGGGCTACGGCAAAAACATAAAGATCCGGGCAAAAGCCGCCGCCGCCGCAGGTTCCGATGCCCGGATGAGTGGCTGCGAGCTGCCGGTGATTAT
This sequence comes from Spirochaetia bacterium, assembly GCA_025997875.1. GTDB lineage: Bacteria > Spirochaetota > Spirochaetia > Treponematales > Breznakiellaceae > BNUT01. Next base: position 2,486 of record BNVE01000016.1, on the reverse strand, counting down.
CCTTTCCGGGAGCGGCAACCAGGGTATGACCGCATCCCTGCCGGTTATCGAATATGCAAAGGAACTGAAAGCGGATCATGAAAGCCTGATCCGCTCCCTGGTGGTGGCGGACCTTATCACCGTACACCTTAAAACCGGCATCGGCCGGCTTTCCGCCTACTGCGGGGTGGTCAGCGCCGGCGCCGGGGCGGGGGCGGGTATCGCATACCTGCACGGGGGCCGGATGGAGGAAATTGCCCATACCATCGTCAATGCCCTGGCGATTGATTCCGGAATAGTCTGCGATGGGGCAAAACCCTCCTGCGCCGCGAAGATCGCCACCGCGGTGGATGTGGGGATCATGGGTTACGAGATGTATAAGAACGGACAACAGTTCTACGGCGGGGATGGTATCATCGCAAAGGGTGTGGAAAATACCATCAAGAACATTAACCGTCTCGGAAAGGAGGGAATGAAGGAGACGGACAAGGAGATTATCAGGATCATGCTTAACGAATAGAAAAACTTGAAGGAGAGTTGAAAATGAGTAAGGTGTTTTCGAGCCTGCCTTTCAGGCTCATTGTGGCGCTGGTTATCGGCATCATCGCCGGTCTTGTAGCAAACGAGGCGGTGATGAATGTGGTAGTAACCTTGCAGAGTTTGGCGGGGGAATTGATCTTTTTCTGTGTACCCCTGATCATCCTGCTCCCTGTCCTACGAAGGGGCCATTACCAAACAGCTTCCCGTTTTCCTCGTCGTTATTCTTATCGTTCTGGCGGGGCACTATATCTGGATGGCCCTGCTCTACGGTATCGCCGGGGCCTATTCGGGGAAAAGTCCCTTTAGGGTGATCCGCCACTACGGACCGGCTTATCTTACCGCGGTGGGCACCATGTCCTCCGCGGCAACCCTGCCGGTGGCCCTGCGTTGCGCCCAGAAATCCGACGCCCTGCGGAAAGATATGGTGGACTTCGGCGTGCCCCTCTTCGCCAACATCCACCTCTGCGGATCGGTACTTACGGAAGTTTTCTTTGTGATGACCGTTTCCAAGATCCTCTACGGCGTCCTCCCCGATCCGGGAACCATGATCCTCTTTTGCCTGCTCCTGGGGGTCTTTGCCATCGGCGCGCCCGGCATCCCCGGCGGAACCGTGATGGCCTCCCTGGGTCTCATCATCAGCGTGCTCGGCTTTGACACCAGCGGCACCGCCCTGATGCTGACCATCTTTGCCCTGCAGGACAGCTTCGGCACCGCCTGCAATGTTACCGGCGACGGCGCCCTTACCCTGATCCTCACCGGTTATGCGGAAAAGCATAAACTGGAGGAACAGAAAATAGAGTTGGCATTGTAGCCGGCAGCCAAGCGAGTTCAGGATATGCATTCTTCGGTCGCATATCCTGAACTCGCTTGGCCTTGCCTTCCGATTTAACGAAACGGTTTTTCATAACAAAAAACAAGCGCGCTCAGCGCAAACTACTTTTAGAAGAGCTTTTCAGCGCCGGGGATGAGCAAAGGCCGGGGTTGTGGTTTGCTTTCGGACGGCCCCGCTGTCGTTAGCGGCTTCATCCTCTCGGACAAGGCAGCCTTCGTCAAATTCACGCATCTCATCAGCGTCAATAACGCCAATTTTGAATAAGGTTTGGGCCGACTGGTGGCAGACCATCAAGGCTTCACTCTCGTATTTCTTTTTCATATCTCTAGCCCTCCTGGATTTCGATAAATTCACCGCTATCGACTACTTCTTTTAACTGGCTTTCAGTCATTGAAAGGTATCGTTTTGCCAGCTTTCTGAAAAAAAGCAGTTCCTTATCGTTAATGTTGTCACGGGCGGATTTTGGGTAGGCATATTGATAAAACGTCCGCTCACCGCTCCTGAAGAAGATAATAGCCCGGTAACCGCCGGACTTGCCCCCTCCAGGCCGTGATACCCGTTTTTTGTAGACACCAGACCCAAGGTCGGCATCCCATTGCCCCGCTGAAAGAGGGGAACCTTCGCGGCTAAGGCCGCTTGGTTTCGGTTCCAAGCTGGTTCACGATGTCCCGAAGTTCATTATCGGCTATGCCTTCCTTACGGGCAAAGCGGGTGAACCATGTGTTCTTAAAGACCCTCACTGGTAAAGTATACCGCAGCCGGAGGGGGACGGCAAGGCTACGGGTTACAGGTGGGTGACTTTTGGCATTTCGGCTTCAACTTCCCATAAAATTGTAGAAAACTCTTACATTATTCTGCTTTTCCCCTGCATACCTTGGTTACATGAGCAACCAAACCGGGGAAGGGCCGAAAGATACGGTTTATTCTCTGTCACTTTCCCCTGCGTCCTTCGGCCGCATATCCTGAACTCGCTTGGCCTTGCCCTCCGACACAGGCAAGCTGCCGCTTTCGTGGAGCTCCACCCTTGGGTTGATGATGATACTTGCCTGCAATATTTTGCGGATCTTTTCCTTGAGGGCGTTCAGGGGCCGGGCGTCGTCCATGAAGATGTCCTGGCCAACTTCGGTCTTCACCG
>BNVE01000015.1 GCA_025997875.1 Spirochaetia bacterium | reverse complement strand
GTATTCGGCCCATGCCGGTTGTCGGGTATCTTCTCCGCTGCTTTGTCCAGATTCCCCATCAGCCGTTTAAATGTTTCCCCACCCATGCCCCTATTTTATCATAAATCGGGTAAATTTAGAATTGCTGAGCCCACGTTGAATGAAGGGCGGGAATGGGTTATAGTGAAACGGGGTTTCCCTTTGAAAAAAACGCCTGCAAAATTTGTTTTTTTAGCCTTCTTTTCCCTTATCTGCGCCGGCTGCGGCCAGAATGCCCTGGGCCAGTTATTGGACGAGGCAGATGGGCAAAGAAGGGTAAGCGCCGTTGTAAAAGACGGTTACATCGAAGTGTCCTGGACTGCCCTCGACAAGGCCACCGGTTACTACGTGGCCCGGAGCACCAGCCGGGACGGTACTTATTCCCAAATATACAACCTGGCAAAGCCTGCCAATGCCGCCGATAATTTTATCCTTCCTAACACGTATCAGGATAAGCCCCCTGTCTCCGGCGCCTACTACTATAACGTACAGCCCTACAGCAGTACTACTTCTTTCTCCCGGGACAGACTCTTGGAGCCCAGTGAGCCGGTGACGTGGTCACCTTAAGCTTTCCCCTTTGATATTCTGTGTATTGTGATATGATGTGATAGATGAAGAAAAAGTCCCCCCGGGCCCGCTGCGTTCTTTCCCTGATCCTGCTGTTCAGCATTGCGGCGCTGCTCCCGGCGCAGAACTTTAAGGGCCTTACTTTTTTAAAGGTGATAGAGACCCGGCATTTCGAGATTATTTATCCTCCGGAATCGGAGCAGACCGCCCGTGCCCTGGCCCGAACTGCGGACGGAACCTATGAACGGATTTCGGCCCTCCTGGGGATACAGCTTCGCGGCAAGGTCCCGGTAACCATTACCCCCCACACGGACCAGTTAAACAGCTATATGAATGCCCAGCCCTATCCGCATATCGTGCTTTTTGATACCCCCATGGACCCGGAATCTTTTATCTTTACCAATTCGCTTGAGGGGATTTTCCTCCACGAGCTGACCCACGCGGTCTCCCTGAGCAGCCGGGGGCCCTTCTTTGAAACCCTGCACCGTATCTTCGGCGGATGGGTATACCCCACGGCGCTTACCGCCCCCCAGTTCATGGTGGAGGGGGTAAGCGTCAGCTTTGAAAGCCTTGAGGGCTTCGGCAGGGCCCCGGACCCCCTGACCCGGCAGGGTCTGCGGCAGGCCATCCACGAAAACGCCTTCCTTTCCCCTTACCAGGCAGCGGGGGCTTCGGACCTTCCCGCCGCCCTATCGGCCCATTACGAATACGGGGGCCTCTTTTCCCAATACCTGCAGAACACCTACGGCATGGAAAAATACGCCCGGCTCTGGCAGGAAATGGGCGCATCCTATCACTTCTCCTTTTTCTTTTACAATAACGGCTTCTTTCACGCCTTCAAAAAAGTGTACGGCATTCCCGTGCCCCGGGCCTGGGAACATTTTAGGCAGAGCCTTGCCCTGGGGGAGCTTGAGGATAACTCAGGCGGCATGATCCGGCGCCGGGGACAGGCCCTGATTACCGGTTTAGCCGCCGCCGGGGACAGGGTCTTTATTCTGAATCAGACCGGCCGGCAGCTGGCGGTCTATAACAGCAAAACGGGAAAGACAGAGCGGACCTTCCCCATGGATGTCTCCGCCTATGACATCAGCGTTTCTGCGGAAGGCTTCGCCGGATCTTCCGCCGCCGGGGACCGCTTCCTCGTTTCCTCCTACGGGTATGAAAACAGCCGCAGCGAGGCAGTCGTTGCGGAATACCATACCGGGAACGGCTTGCCGGGCCGGGTGTGGAAGGGCCTCTACCGGGGGGCCTATTTCCGGGACGGGGTTGTGGGCCTGAGTTCAGACCGGCACAGTAACAGTATTGTTTTCCGGTCCGGAGAAAAGGGCGCCGGGGAGGAAACCCTGCTCCGGGGAAACGCAGCGTTGCTCTTTACCAGCCCCCGGCCCCTGAACGATACCTGGATTGCCTTTATCGTGTCCCGCCGGGGAAACCGCGAACTGGGGCTCTTCAATTACAAGACCCGGCAAGCCTATTGCATTGCTTCGGACCTTGAGGATGATGAACAGCGCTGGCGCTACATCCGCTGCCTTCAATTTTCACAGGGGCATCTCCTTTTTGCCTATGATCATGATGACCGGATGTACAAACTCGGTTCCATTGACCTGACCGATCTGCCCGCCGGGAATGGGGCAATGCCCGGCGAACTGAGGGCGGTATTCACCGACCGGGATTTTTCCGGCGCCGTCTCCCTGCCGGTAATAGCCGGAGACCGCATTTACTACCGGGGGGCCTTTACGAACCGGGACGCCCTCATGATCTACCCCGAAAAGGCCGGCGAACTTTCCGGCCTGCACGCTCCCCTGCGCCTGGTCCCCTGGGATCAGCCTGAGCCGGCCTCTGATCCGGCGGTAGATCACAGCATTACTGCGGAACCGCCGGGAACGATGGGCGGGACAGAAACCGGGGCCGGCAGTATTACTGCGGAAAAGATTGCGGGAGCCATTCCCGGCAAGGCTTACTTCCCGTTGAAATATTTGAACCCCTTCAAATTCTGGCTGCCCCTGCCCCTTATTCGGGATTCCATCAGCCTGGACGGGGCCGGCATATTTTCGCTTATCCTTGATCCGGCGGAAACGAACCTTATCAACCTGAACGCCGCCATGGATTTCCGCTTTCAGATGGCGGACATCAATATCGCCTGGACCAACCGGGGCCTGGGCTTCCCCCTGGGGTTCACCTTTTCGGACACCATTGACAGGACCGGAACCTCTGCCTACCGGGCAACCCGGACCGGCCTGTCGGGGGTATTCACCCGCAGCCTGGGCAGCCAGGGGCTGAGGGGAAGTCTGAGCGCCGGAACGGGGGTATCATTTTTCGCGGCGGATTACGAAAGAAGCGGGACTGCGGCCTATACCTGGAAATACGACCAGGACCCACAGTACAGTATTACTGCGGGGGCCGGGCTTTCCACCCTCCGGCGTTTCCCCTGGGAAACCTTCGGCAGCGGATTTAGCCTGGATTTCCATTCCCGGTTCGTACTGGAAGCCGGCCAGGCTGCGGAAACCAGGAACCCCCGTATCGACGGGGTCCTGGGTCTGGCATTCGAGCCTTTCTTCCCCGCACAGCTGCATCTTTACGGGAGCTGGGACAAATGGGGCATGAAGCTCCGGGGAACATCCCGGCAGTATGCGGACACCCTCTATTCAGCCGTGGCGGCAACGGAATATCCCAGCGACAACATCGACCGGCTCCAATGGCTTTCCGGCGGGGAAGCGGAAGTCCGGGTCTTTTCCCTCAATGTCCAGCGCAGCCTTTCCCATCTATACCTCAACCGCGTTTTCGGAACCCTGGCCTACCGGGGCGCCCTCTACGACGGGCAGGGGCTTCTCAGCCCCCAAGGCAATAAGATGGGGGAAAAGGAACTCCGGTTTACCCAGTCCCTTATCTTCCGCCTTGCCGCATCTTCTTCAACCATTTTCATCACCTCCATGCCGGTCCGCTTTACCCCGATCCTCTGGGGCGCCTGGAAAATTTCCAATGCCGGAAATGGCGTAACCGATTTTGCGGACGACTTCCGGCTTGGCTTTTATTACAATTTGCAGTATTAGTAAATCAAACGGTATACCGAAGCATCCCTGCCGGAAACGGTAAAGCGAAGGTAGTTTCCTGCGGCTTGCGCCTCACCGCCGCGAAGCGGCTCCGCACGGCTTGGGGAAAGATACTTGTCATTAAGCTCTAACACAACATCCTGGCTATAGGGCCGGCGGTTTATGCACCATAAGTATACATCGGTTTTATTCGCCCAAATACGGGAAATTAAACCGCTGTTATAGTCCGAGCGGACCAGGGGAGCCCGGCCGGCAAAGGGCAGCAGTGAAGAAAAATAATTAAGGTACTCCGCCTTATAGCCAAGCTTGTAGCCGTAACCGGCCATGGTGCCCACGGTGCGTACCTTGCCTTTACCATAGGCATTTTCAATTACCGCGGCCTTTCCGTCATCGTACCAGGCAGTAGCCTTTCCCTTTTCGGGGAGATAACTCTGCCTGAATACGCCGCCCCCGCAGCGGCCCTGGGCGGAAGAAAATTCCAGGCCGTGCCACATGTCGGGACCAAAGGAAACCTCATCCTGTTTTGCGCCGATCAGGGCGTCCAGGCCCCGGGCGGGCTGTTTCGCAAAGGCGTGCCCTTCGGCGCTAAAATAACCCGGGCAGCCTTCAAAACAGAGAACGCCCCCTTGATCCACCCAGGCCGTTAGTTTTTCTACCACATCATCGCTTAAGGATACGGGGAACGGGGCATAGATGATCTTGTAATCCTTAATGTGATTCAGGCGGATGGGATCGGCCTGGATGTTGCAGTCGAGGAAGGCCTCGTAGGCGCCCTGGTAGGCAAGTGAATAATACTCCGTGGAACCGTAGAATGAGTAACAAAATATTTCCGCATCATCCAGAAGCAGCAGGCCCAGCTCTCCGCGAACCGGCTGTGCATTCCAGAGCTCACGGTTCTTTTTATCGTTGGCCCAGGCGCCTATCTTCTTTACCTCTTCCGAACGGGGACTTCGGGAACCGTCAAGGTTGTACCAGCCATAGCCGTCAAAAAGGGCCCCTTCCTGCAGGGATCTCCACCGGGGATTGATGTAGCCCCGGGAACCCGCCGCGAAGGAATACAGGGCGTCCAGCCGTATGTTCCCGGGATCGCTCATCTCTTCCTGTTTTAACACCGGGGTGGTATGCCCGCCCCGGCCGGCCCAATCGGACTTACCGATAGCCTCGGCGCGCCAGAATTCTTTACCCGCCGCAGCGATACGGATCATGTCGCTTCCCAGCATGGTATGGCAGCCATTTCCGTACCAAAAGGTGTAACCGTAAATATCGCAGAATTCGACCGGCCGGTAATCGTCACCGCAGGCCGGAAGATCGCAAAAGGTTTTAGCGTTGCCATGGGCCACAATGTAGTGCTTGTTATCCGCCTGACGCAGGGTGTCCCGGCGGATCTTCATCCACTTAAGGGCATCGTCATTCTGGAAATGGATCATGTCAATCGTATCGGGATAAGGCTGAATCTGCCGGGGCATTTCAACATCTTCCCATGCAGCAATACTGAAGCGCCGCCAGGTATTGCGCAGGGTGTCAAGGTTATCGTCGTATTTTTCACGGAGCCACTGCCTGAAAGCCCCCTGGGTCGCCGGGCAATAGCACAGTGAAGCGGCGTTATACAGGGAGCACTCATTCCAGATATCGTAACCGTAAAGGCCCGGGTTATCACGGTAATGACGGGCAAGTTCAAACAGGAATTTTTTTGCCTCTTCCAATACCTCAGAGTTATCAAGGCACATCCGCGTAAGGCCCACGGCATTGGAATTTCCCATTTGACTGTGAAAACGGCTCCCGTTTGCCGTTTCAAGCCGGGCATGGGGGTACTTGTGATACAGCCAATCGGGGGCTTCATAAATATGTTCCGCAATAATGGTCTTTATGCCGTATTTTGCCGCAAGGGCAAGGTGTTTGTCGTAGGGCTCCCAGTCAAAGGTATCCGGGGCAACATGAACGGCGTTCCAGGTGAACCAATGACGGAACATGGAATGCCCGTCCTCTTTGGCAACAGCGTAATCCCGCTCCCAATCCTCTTCCGGAGGATTGGAACGCCTGAAATACACGGCGCCGATTTCCACCGGAGGCGTTATACGCCCGGAATATTCTTCCAAAAAGGAATAGTCCACCAAAACTGATGCATCTTTTAATACCGGCGCCATTTTCAACCCCCATCACCTTAAAATGATGTCTGCCCGTAAAATCATTACTTTTACGGGCAGACCTTACATACAGTACTATATCTTTTTGGGATAGGGTAGCGGGGGCGAATAGGGCTTACCCGTTGATCTGAATCACCCGCTTCTGCGCCTCGGACCGCTTTTTGATTTCCAGGCTCAGGATGCCGTTCTTAAAGGAGGCGCTTACCGCGTTGGGGTCGGCGTTATCCGGCAGTTTGAAGGAACGGCTAAAGGAGCTGGTCCGGCGTTCCCGGATCAGGAAGGTATCCTTCCCCTTTTCGGGGGACACATTCCGCTGGTCATCCCGGCCGGATTCGATGGTCAGGTTGCTGCCGTCCATGTGGACCTGGATACTTTTTTCGTCATAGCCGGGAAGGTCCGCTTCCAGCAGATAGGCGTCTTCCTTTTCGCGGACATCTACCGCAGGCAGATGATTGAAAATCCGGTCGGTTGGACTCAGGGGGGAATCCCCAAAGAAGTTCTCCAGATAGCGGTCAAAACCGCTCAGGGCATTCTCGATGTTAAACGGACGATACAAGGTTACGGTGTTCATGTTATATCTCCTCTCAGATAGATTTGTTCGATGGCTTGTTTTCAGTTCCCCGGACCCGGGTCCAACGGACCTTTAGGCTGACAGCCATGGCGGCCGGTTTCTGTTTTCCATCAACACTTATATATAAGCATAGACCGTGCCAAGTTTGCCTTCAAGGTCATCGTCTTTTGATATTTTTTCGTAATTCCTTATAATATAAAGAATTAGCACTACCCTGGAGGATAAAAAACAGGCCGGAAAACCCGTTGCTTTTGCTTTTTCGTAAAAACAGGCCCCTTATCCGCCACCGTATGTGTCAAAATAACTCAGGTGTATTATTACGGGTCTACACTGAGTCAATTTGATACATTAATAAGGATTTGCGGATAAAGATTGAGCCGGCTCGAATCAACAACCCAGAATTTTGTCGATCTTCGCCAGCTCTTCCGCAGTAAATTCGGTGTTTTTAATGGCGACGATGTTCTCGTGGAGCTGTTCCACCCGGGTAGCGCGGGAATCTGCGGGGATACCATTTACCAACGATAATAGTATAACGTATCCAAGAGCCGAATATTCACGGCTTTAATATTAATTTCTTCGCTCATAGGTTATTTTTTCTGTATTAATCATATTGGTATGAACGAAAATATTGACGATGGTGAGTTTACCATCTATAACAAGTCCATCCTGCATATCTTCGGAAATAAGATATTTGCAATTTACTTTTAAAGCAGCTGCAACCATGAGCGAATCGTAAAAAGAAATACTATACCGGTCACGGACGTGAAGAGCCTCAAGAATCAAAGCATTGTCAATAAGCACAATCTGATACAAGTCAATAATGGTTTTAATAAATTTTTCGATTTCGACAATAGCAATTGAAAATTTCTTTGATAAGACATTACAGATTTCTTTTAATACTTGCGTGCTGGCGATACATTCAAAAAAATCAAGGGTATCATCAACAATTCTTTTTTTTACCGACTCTTTTGCAGTTTGATAATAGATGAAAATATTGGAATCGATAAAAACCCTATCTTTCATTCGCTTCATCCCGGTCAAATTTATAGCCTGTTATATCAATACCAATATAATAAAGCTTATCGGAAGTTTTTTGAGAATTTGAAGCGTGCATTGTTTGTTCAGTGGAAAATGAAACAGCCTTATCATCAAGCGTCAAACTGGCCTTTGTTCCGTCAGGGACAGAGAGCTGCTTTTCGAGAATAAAAGTATTGCCCTTAAAAACCCCAGGAATTACAAGCATGATTACCTCCATGTATTAATATAATAAGCCGCCGGTTTATTTTAGTAAAGCGGCTGGTTGTATCGTCAGCCCTCAACTCGCTGAGGGCTTGGGGCATCATCCTTTTACGCCGCTGGCGATAACGCCCTGTACCAGCTGCTTCTGGCAGGTAATAAAGATTGCAAATACCGGAATAAGACTCAGGAAGGACATGGCAAAAAGGGCGCCCCAGTTACTGGTCCCCGTGGAGTCGATAAAGAGCCGCAGCCCCATGGAGACGGTCATCAATTTGGGTATGGAGATGTACAACAGTTGGGAGAAGAAGTCGTTCCAGGTCCAGATGAAGGAAAAAATAAGGGTGGTGATCAATACCGGCCTGCAGAGGGGCAGAATGATGTTGGCATATATCCTGAATGAATTACAGCCGTCAATTGATGCGGACTCGTCGAAATCGCGGGGTATGGTCCGCATGAACTGTATCATCAGGAAGATGAAAAATCCGTTAGTGGCAAAAAAAGCCGGCGCCGTCATGGGAAGGAAGGTATTCATCCATCCCAATTTATTGAACATGACATACCGGGGAATCAGGGTTACATGGCCGGGAAGCATCATGGACCCCAGCATAATGCCGAAGCAAAGACCGCTGCCCTTAAACTTGAGCCGGGACAGGGCATAAGCCGTCAGGGAGCAGGAAAGCAGGTTACCGATTATGACAAAGAACACGATGATAAACGAATTCTTGAAAAAGATTCCGAATGACACGCCCCCCGCAGGGCCGGCCCATCCTTTGAAATAGTTGGAAAAGGTATAGGTTCCGGTCCGTACGGTGGCGTTGAAAATTTCAAGCTCCGGACGCAGGGAACTTACCACCATCCATATCAGGGGATAGATCATACCAATCGCACAGCCCCAGAGGACGATAAATTTTATAATTTTTGTGACAAGATCAAACAACCTTGCCTGTTCATTCCTTTTCATTTCGGCCCCCTAATTCTCGTAATAGACCCGTTTGGCGCTGGTTTTAAAGACTATCACCGTAAAGACCGCGATAATCACCAGGAGTACCCAGGCCATGGCAGAGGCAAATCCCATTTTGAATGAAGCAAAGGCCTTTTGGTACAGGTAGAGTGAGTAAAACATGGTAGAGCCCATGGGGCCGCCGCTGCCGTTACTGATAATGTAAGCGTTGGTAAAATCCTGGAAAGCCCCGATAAGGCCCATGATACCGTTAAACAGAATGATGGGACTGAGCAGGGGCAGGGTAATGTGGATAAGCTTGCGGAAGTAACCGGCGCCTTCCAAATTTGCGGCTTCGTAAAGGGTTTCGGGGATCTGCTTTATCCCGGCGATAAAGATAAGCATAGGGGAACCGAACTGCCACATCCGCAGTAATATCAGTGTGTAGAGGGCGTACCGGGGATCCCCAATCCAGCTACGGCCATGAATACCAAAAACCAGGAGCATCTGGTTAAAAAGGCCGTCCTGGGTAAAGAGGAGCCGCCACAGCACCGATATGGCCACGCTGCCCCCCAAAAGTGAAGGAAGGTACATAATCGCCCGCAGGGGGCCAACGGTCTTAAAGGGATTAACCAGCGCAAGGGCCACAATAAGCGCCATCAGCAGACTTAAGGGCACACCCAAAAAAACATAGGTAAAGGTTACCCGCAGGGAACGGAGGAACATGGCGTCCTGAAACATCTGGGCAAAATTCTTTACCCCAATCCACTTGGGGCTGCTCAGCATGTTGTAATCGGTAAAGGAAAAATACAGTGAACTAAAAATGGGGATAATACCCAAAACCACTATTCCGATTAGCCAGGGGCTCATAAAAATATAAGCCTCAAGATTATGATTCTCAAGGCTTTTCCTGCGGGACCTGCCCATCACATACCTCCGCTTAAATACTAAAACAGGCCGCCTGTTTTGACAGCCTGTTTAAAATCAGCAAGGGAAACTAGTACAGCCTACCCACTGCGGCAAAGAAATCGTCCACCGCCTTATCAATGGTTTTGGTCCCATAGGCAACCGCCTGGGATTCCTGGCCCAGCAGGTTGAGAATTTCGGTCCAGTTGTCCGGGGGCAGCACATAGTCGGGAAGTTTACCCTTGGAGGTAACGGTATCCATAAATTGGGCAGCCAGCCGGTTGGAGGGGTCCAGCAGGGTATACACGTACTGGTTCATCACCGATGAGGCGGGGAACCCGTGTTCAATCCTGAAAAGTTCCAGGGACCGTTCGGTATTCACGAAGTAATTGATGAATTTGGCAACTTCCTGGGGATATTTTGTCTTGGCATTGACGGAAATACCGGAACCTTCCAGATATTCACCATAATTACCGTTATAATTGGGGGCCCGCTTCATAATAAGGTGATGTTTGGGCATCTGATCCTGGTAAATCCGCAGCCGGTTGGCATTCAGGAACCAGAAACCGACGGTTCCCGCAACCTGGTCGCTCTGTTCCCAAGTCTGGTTGGCGGCTTCCCCTGAATGCTGGGCGGTACCAATGGCCCCGGCCTTCCGCAGCCGGTCAAACAGGGAGAGCCATTCCTTTAAATCAGCCTTGTCAAAAGCTATTTTTCCGTCAGGGGTGAAGAAATCCTTGCCCCGGGACCGCATAAAAATGGTAAAAGCCGTGTCGTTGGGGGTGAATGAATCATCACCGGTGCCGGTATACCGGCCGTTGCTCTTCTGGGTAACTTCAATGGCGAGTTTTTCCCAGGCGGTCCAGTCAAAATTGCTGTCAAACCGGGTAAGGGGTATCCCCAATTCATTAAAGATGGTTTCGTTCACGAAAATACCGGTGGCCACCGTACCGGTGGAGACCATCCAGGTTTTCCCGTCGATTTTCCCCATGTTGATTGCGCCGTCGCTAAAGTTGGTAAGATCTATCGTCTTGGCAGCTATCAGACTATCCAGGGGAAGCAGGGCGTTGTTGGAGGAATAGTACCGCATATACCGGGGGTGCATGGAAATAACATCCGGTGCGCCCCCGCCGGCTACCTGGGTAGACAGCTTGGTAAAGTAATCATTCCAGGAAGAGGGTTCCAGGGTAATCCTGACATTTGGATTGTCCTCCTGATAACGCTGGACAATCTGGTTGTAGATCTCAATACGGGCATCCCCGCCCCAGTAGGCAAAGCGCAGGGTAACGGAACCGTCACTTTTCTTGTCACTGCCGCGATTTGAGCAGGCGGGGGCCAGGGCTAAGGCGGTCAGTGCCGCCGCAAGGGCCAAAAGCTTTAACTTCTTCATAATAGCTCCTTTTCCTAAAAATTTTTAAGACTCTAAGGTCTTATTATCATAGATCAGATATCAGTTAACAGATATACTATAAATCACTTTATAAAATAATGCAAGGGAAATTTTTGCGCGGTACAATATTTAAGGAGACGAGAAGCCATGTTGATTAACGAGCGGAAGGAACTATTGGATTTATACGGCGATCTGCGGGTCTGCGATGTACGGGACGGGCTGGATGCCCTGGGCTACCACTTTTTCGGCTCCATGCACCACAGTATACGGCCTCTGTACCGGACCAGGGCCTACGGCCTTGCAAAGACCGTGCGGTACCTCCCCTACCGTGGCGGGATGCTCTACAGGGACCCCAGGGATTACCGGGATAACTTTACCCCCTATTATTACCAGAAAGTATGCGTCTATCCCTGGACCAAGGAACTGGAGGATGGGGATTTTGTGGTAATAGACCAGTCGGAATGTTCCGTGGGGCTTATCGGCTCGGAAAATTCCCTGGCCTGCAAAAACGCCGGTATGCGGGGGCTTGTGACCAACGGCGGCATCCGGGACACCGATGAGATCATCATGGAGGAAGTCCCCTGCTGGTCCGCCATGATCAGCCAGCCCATGGTTCAGGCCCGGCTGGAATTCGACCGCATGAACGAGCCTGTCGCCGTGGGGGGCGTCAATGTCCACCCCGGCGACATGGTGGTGGCCGATGGGGACGGTATTGTGGTGGTCCCCCTGGAAATTGCCAAAAAAGTGGCTGAATACGCCCACGAGGAACACGAAAACGACAAAAAAAGCCGGAAAAAGCACTATGCGGCCGCGGGGCTCAAGGATGACGGCACCATCTGATCATGCTTCCCAGTTGCCCGGCTTGGGGCATGACATAAGGGGCATTTATATAAACCTTGCAGAAGGCCGCGAAAACGGAGTATATTAAGCCAAGAGGCGTTTTATGTCTGATACATTCCAATACACGGTTACCCTTCCCCGGTTGGTAAAACCCTATCTGCCTAATCCCGAGCTGGAATAGGATATAATATATAAGGGAGATGCCCATGCCAGAACCAGCTAAAAGAGACCCCAAAGCCCCAAGATTCCTTTCCTCCGGTTCGGTCGGTTTCTATGGTTCCGATAAGATTATCAACCCGGAAATCGGGGAACGGTATCAATACGGGCTGACCTTTACCCTCATAGGGTCCAAGCCGGGGAAGTAAGTGCCATCTACCAAGGTCGACATTTCGCCCAACATAATAGATTGGATTCTCAAGACTGTTTCTTTTGGTGAACTAGACGATAAATTTCTTTCCCATTTATACAAGTGGAAAAACGAAGAAACATTACCTACCTATGCACAAATAGAATCTCTTAGTCAAAAGACCCATATACCACTAGGGTACTTCTTCCTAAAAACACCCCCTGCAGAAGATATCCCTTTACTCAAATTCAGAACGATTAATAGTACAACCGGACAAGTTCCCAGCAGAGACCTTATTGATACGTATTATCACATGGAATCTATTCAAGACTGGATGCGGGATTACTTAATTGATTTAGGTAATGAAAAGCTGCCCTTCGTTGGCGCCTGTAAAAACAATACCAATATTGAAGGAATAGCGGACACTATCAGAAACACAGCCGGACTTTCTCTTGATTGGTATTTTCAATCCAATAATGCGGATAAATCTTTTAATATTGCCAGAAAATATTTTGAAAATATCGGAATAATAATTATAAGAAATGGCGTTGTTGGGCAAAATAATTTTCGTCCCCTAAATATTGATGAATTCAGAGCTTTTACCTTAATAGATGATTATGCCCCTCTTGTTTTTATTAATTCTAAAGATTCTGCAAATGGAAGGTTGTTTTCTCTGTTCCATGAGATAGTACATATCTGGATTGGTTTACATAGCTTTTTTAATAATAGTTCCATTTTATCTTTTAATATAAGCCCTCTCGAAACTCTCTGCAATGCAGTGGCTGCTGAATTATTGGCCCCAAATAAAATTTTTATCCGTGAATGGTATGACAGAAATCATTTATCTGTTGATGAAAAGATTGTTGCAATAGCAAAATATTTTACTTGTGGTAAAACTGTTATTGCAAGAAGGGCATTGGGAAACAATTTTATCGATCAGGTACAATATGCAAAGATTGCAGAAACAGCAATAAATCTGTTTAAAAATGAAAAAATAAAACAGGAAGGTGGAAACTATTATGCTGCTATCAAGCAGCGATATGGAAATACATTTATCCTTGCATTGGATAATAGTATTAGGGAAGGCAAAACCCTTTATACAGAAGCTTTTAAATTAACCAATACGAATAGAAACACGTTTGCCAATCTGGTTGCCGAAGTACGGGGATTCCTATGATTGCCCGGAATTCGGAAGTATTTATTATAGACAGTGATTCTCTTATTGTGCCATATAGATCATTTTACACATTTTCATTCGCGCCGAATTTTTGGTCGTTTATCGAAAATAAATTATTATCAAACAAGATTATGCTTCTTGATATGGTATACGATGAAATAAACGTTGGCAATGACGAATTAAGTAATTGGCTGCAGAATATTTCAGCATTAGAACCGATAAATCACAGGGATTCAGATATAATTAAAAACTACGGCGATGTCTTAAATTATATTCAGGATTGCGGCTATTATAAAACAGAAGCATTAAATGATTGGTCTAATGCTAAAACTGCTGATCCATGGTTAATAGCGACAGCAATGGTAAATCATTACACGATTATTACTTTTGAAAGGTCAAATGGTTCTTTAAACAAAGTGAGTCCATCAAAAAACGCAAAAATTCCCGATATATGCAAACAATTCAATGTTCCATGTAAAGATTTGTATTATATGATGGATAAATTATCGTTCAATAATTCGGGGAATCATATATGAGGGAGAGGAGATTTATCGTATCGGCTGCTACGGTTCCAAGAAGGCCGTGAGAATGGAACCCTATGACATTAAAATGGGAGATTGCCCGTTGTATCATGCTTTACGCCCTTAACCTTCACCAAATCCCCCGAAACGGCAACCAGCGATACTTCCTGCTTCTTCATACCCTCAATCACCCCGTGGCATAGTAGGCAAAATCCAGCTCCACCGTGGAGAAACGCCCAGCGTGAGGAAACCCGGGGAAAGTATACGGTGAAAAGCTACATCACTTAACCCCAAAGAAATTCTTTACTTCCTTTTCAATCAGCGAATTTGATATGATAAAAGGTTTTTCCAGAATAGTAACGGCAACAGCATTTTGTATACTGTAATTGCCGCTGATACCACTCACTTTGAAAGAACCGGCATTTTCATTCCCGGTGAATAATCCGCCTTTTGCTTCAATGCCGCTGCGAACCGTTTGTACCGCCTGCGAAATATTAGGTGGTTTTGAGAATGAGAAATTATAGGGGCCGCCCGCACCGCGCGTATTCAGAGCGGCGCCCCGGCTTAAACTTTCTTCCACGGGATGCCGGATAGTAAAAACAAGCGAATTGCCGGTAACCTTATACCCGCCGTTAAAATGCCCGGTAATGAACGTTCCCTCCCTTTCATTGCCGTTAAATGTACCACTATTTTGTTGTATTGTATCCCTCAACTGCCGCACAAATTCCCGCATATCATCCGCTTTTTGATAACTTAAAACTTCCTCTACGTTTCTTTGCGGCAGAATGGTGTAGTTAAATTTTGTTTCAACAATGTCACCCGTACCTTCTACAATAAACTGCTTCATCCCACGCGTCGGATCGCCAGGATTATTGGGACCAAAAATGACAGGCATCATTTCTGATTCCGAATATTCAAGCGGTTTATCAGAAGCGAAAACAATAATACTTTCTACGCCGAAAGGTGCACCCATAATATATTCAGTATCATCGGGAATAGTGCGGACCTTATTTGCCTGCAAGCGGTTATTATTGTTTACAGAGTTTGGATAGATGAGTTGTTTTTCGTCTTGTGCATCAACATAGTATACCTTGAAATAGCAGTCCTTGTTGGCGTAGAGGCTTATCCTCATTTTATCACCCTCAAAGAAAGTGTAACTGCCTGAATTCGGCCATGCTTCCAGGGTAAAAGCATCAGCGGTTTTAAGGGTATTTTGTTCCGGTGTTGATACTGTTTGCTGTACTGCCTCAACAATAACCTGCTCCTGTTGAACCGCCTCTGCCTGTGTCTTTCGGTTTTCCGGCAGCCATTCAATGTTCAGTTTTTTCAAATCGGCGGTCGGCAATTTTAACAGAGATTTTCCAATGACATTATTTGAATCTGCCGCGATAAGTGAAAGCATTACCTCAACATTGATTCCTATCACCTGGTACTTACTCTCAATTCTTGTTTTCCGTATTCCACTCCTGTCCTTTTCCACCACACGATATTTGCTGACATTTTTCGATGCACTGTATTCCACCCTGTTATACAAAAAAAGCGATAATGCACTCGGCGTTTCTGTACCAACAATAGTTACTGGCTCAATAACCACCTCAACAGGCACCTTTAACGAAACCGCCAGCTCATCCACCGCAGTTTGTATCTGTGCGTCAAAGTCCTGGGCAGAGACTACCCCGCATAATATTGACAGTAAACTAATTAAAACACAAATTCTTATTTTCATCATCTGCTCCCCATTGTATTTTTTTGACAATCAAATATCATTTACAAAGCCCCACGCTCTCCGACCCGTGCTGTCACAAACGGTGCAGCCAATTCTTCACCATTCACCCCACAGAGCGACAGGATAAAGCCGTACTCCGATGCACGCTCAATAGCGCTTACCGTCACCGTATTCTTCGTGTCCGCATAATCCAAAAGTTTAAACCATGTCTCTTTTCCGGTTTCACTATCAATTCCCTGTATAAATGGTTTGCCGCCTAACGTACCACCCAACACAAGCTGCCCATAATCAGCATCAAAAAAAGCGGTTTGGTAGTGTGATGGCGGCTTTAATTGATAAGTGGTTTTCCACAAAAGTTTACCATCGACGCCGAATTTCTGTGCAACAGTCTGTACATCCCTATTAGCCTTTGTTTCACTACCGGCAACAAAAAATAAGCCATTGTCTGTGCACTGTATGGCATACAGGGTAAAACCTTCAAAAGCCGTGTTAATTTTTAAGGTGTTTTTATCCCCCTTACCGCTTACTATTCCCGTATATGAACCGGAACCATCCAGCAGCACGCCGCAAAAACGCCATGCGTCGGCTTTAGTATCATAAGAAACGGATCGCACCGGGCCGCAATTATCGCCATTATTGACCTTTATAAAATCATCATGGCCAAGCTCCCAAAGCGTCTTACCGGTATTGTCAAAGGACCGCAGGTATGCTGAATAGTTCTCATAAAAAATGCCCTGCATATCCGAAGCGCCGCCGGCTAAAAAAAATTCATTTTTAGCATCATAAGCAACACAAGTCATATAGGCAAAACTGCTGTCGGGCTTTGTTGAACGTATCGCTTCCCAAATAAGGGAACCGGTATCTGTACGCTTCTGAATAATTGCCATACGAGAGTCCGGGTTTTCTTTGTTTGAGCCTATTACCAATATATTGTCATCCGCCGTGCGGATTTCTGCGGTGATTTCCGTATTTTTCGGCCTTGTCTCAATGCGGGTCCAGCCCGTTTCACCAATACGGTGTAAAGGACGGGCATCGGTAAGGGTGACGGTGTTGCCATCAAAGGTGAAGGTATAAAAGAAACCAGCCCTGGAATTATCAACCGGAATTATATAAAACTTATCTACCGCCTGAACCGAAGAAGATGTATTATCGACAATATATACATTTTCAACACCCTTGGGAAATTCAATTCTGGAACCGCCCGTTATGGCATCCGGCATCAGATTAGCCCTTGAAACATCACGGCTATTGGTCCGGACAACCTTAATGGCACGTTCTGAATTGTTTGCAACAGAAAAATAACTTTCATTTATACTGAATTCAGGATAATCAATGGTAATAACTTTTTGATTCGATTTGATAACTATATTATTGTCAGAGGATATTTTTTTTGTAACATCTTTTGACAAAGGAACAAGAAATGTTAAGGTATAACCTTCTGTCAATTCATTTGATTGTATAGGCAGCTTTATTACCTTTTCGCTTTTTTTAAAGATCAACCGGTCTTCTGAATGAATTTCTATATCAAAAAATGTATTATTAACAATATTTACAGAAAAAACATTTGATTGTTTATCCGCCGCATCTGCCGTTTGTACCACATTATCCTGTGTGCCGCAGGATAAGAAAACAAAAAATGGAAAGAAGACAAGGATTATTAATCTTTTCATATAAAAATCTCCCAATAAACAGGCGGAGTAATCTCCGCCTGTAAAAAAATCATTCGCCGAAAAGGTCAACCCTGATACTGTCTACAATGCTCTTAATTCCGACATCATTGAAAGCAGCCTGGTATGTTCCATTCATATTGGTAACAACCAATTCGTAGATATGACCGGGAAGCACATCAATTCTACCGATGGGAGAAAAGCCGCTATCAGATCTGATACCCGCCGCAGTGTACATCCTCCCCGCAGCAGCGTTACTTGAATCAATCTGATAGGTATCGGTACGGCCGGGACTGGTATTAACCGTTCCGCGGTCGTTCTTTTTGTAGTTGCCCTCGGCCGTCATAAAATTCAACAGGGAGTCTGTATCATTCTGCAATCTGATAAAAGCCACATTATATTGCGGACCGCCGGAACTCGGTCCGGTAAAAGTAATTTCACGCACATCAGTTCCGGCAGGTTCAGGCTCAAAGCGTTTGCCATTCACATTTTCCTTATCAGAAAACGCGTTCATTTCACCGCTTTTTGGGTCAACATACACATAAGTGGGGAAAAATTCATAAGGAAGCCCGTCATCCCTGCCGCTAATCCACAGTTTTTTGAGCCTCTGCCCGGGTGCTAATACGGCAACCGTATCACCATCAGAGGAATCAAGCCTTAACTGCAATACATAGGGGCTTCTGTTAGTTACGTGTATAAAGGTTTGTTGACTGCCGTCGATGTTTCTGAAAATATCCTGTTCAATGGAATCAGGGCTGCTCCGGTCAAAAGCAATAAGGCCGGTATAGATAACATCTTCTTCGGTTACACCGGCTAAGCCTTTTTTGTTGAAGGTCTGAAATGAAGTTGCACGAAACAAGAGGGTCCCTTTTTGTGGAAGTCCGGCTATTTTATTCAAGTCGAATTGCCTGCTCCTCGGATGCCCGTTTGCGCCGGTCCCTATGGCGCCTATAAGATTGCCTTTTTCCACACGTCCAACAAAAATAGCCAGTTCAACACCGGACATATTGTTGATTTTCAACTTCCCCGAAGGTTCAGACTGAAAATCTCTATCATTGATGGTTACCGTTGCGTATGGCGCTCCATTTTGATTGGTTGTGGGTGCACTTCCACAAGCAAAAACCAGCAGCATAGCAGCCAACACCGTTATGCTGCCAAAAATAAATTTTTTCATTTTTCTCTCCTTTTGTTGTTTTAACGGCCATACAGCCGTTATATTTTTTCACCGGTAAAACCAGTAATAAAAGCCGGTATCCATGTATCATTCAAATCCCCGCACGGCGGCCCTTCGGCTCTGGCGGGCTTGAGGCCCGCCACGCCTGCGTGCTGCCGCGCGGGGGTCCTGTTTGTTTGTGGCAGAACTCAGGGACGGACAACCCGAAACCCGCTGTTGCCGTAACGGTTCGACGCAGTGTTGACGAACCGATTGGCCGACCGCAGGTTCTGGGCGTCGTTGAACCAACCGCCGCCGCGAAGAACGCGGTTAGACCCCGACGCAGCGCCCGTAGGGTCAGTCTGAGTGATGGTACTATAGTCATCGTGCCAGTCCCAGCACCACTCAAACACATTCCCATGCATATCATAGAGACCCCATCTATTCGGCGCAAAACTTCCCACCGCTGTGGTCTTTTCCCGGAACTCTCCTTTTGCATTGTTATTGTACGGATAGTTACCGTTATAATTCGCCTGATTCGTAGTGATGTTGTTCCCCATGCTGAAGGGCGTTGTGGTTGCCGCACGACAGGCATATTCCCACTCCGCTTCGGTAGGAAGCCGGTAACCGTTCGCGTTTTTGTTCACCGTCACTATCCACCGAATATTATCATTTAGCCAATCAGTTTCACTGGTGGTAGGCGCATTATTGTTCGGATCAAGGCGGCTCTTGTCTATGGTATATGCCGGGCGCAGCCCCTCCTTTTCGCTCCGCTTGTTGCAGTACTCTATTGCGTCATACCAGCTTACATTTTCCACCGGTAAATTATCCCCCTTAAAATAGCTGGGATTGCTCCCCATGACAGCAACCCACTCTTTCTGGGTTATCTCGTATTTCCCCATATAAAAAGCGCTTATGCTTACCGTGTGCTGTGGGCCTTCGCCATCCCATCTTTCTGCTTCCGATGACGGGCTGCCCATGGTGAAGGTCCCACCTTCGATACGGACAAAGCCATCGGGGACCGGCCGTTGGGGAGGAGCCCCGGGCGCTATATTCCCTGCCCCCCGCCTAAAAAACAAAAAACTCCCCCCGCTCTGGTGCTCCGACCCGGCAATAGTCCCCAGCATAGGCTGTGTTGTTCGTACTTCCCGCACGGTGATAAAAATACCTTCCGGATCTATGCAGAGCCCCTCCGCCCGGCGCAGGGCGCTCTTCAGCCGCTGGGCAAATTCCGATGAATCCGGCACCGATTCGCTGGCCCCGCTGGTCATCACCTGTCGGCTCACCCGGCTGTATGCCCGGCGGTAGTACTCGCTGTTTATCTGCGGGGAGGAGCCCCGGGATATGTCGAGAATATCCCCGGAAAAACAGGCGTCCGATATAAGAAATACATGCTTGGCAGGGAGTGCTGAAAGTAACTTCCGTACCTGTTGATTTGAGAGCCAGTTAGTTTGGGCATAGTGATTATCGGCCCCATCAACCGGTATCCAAAAGCCGGTATTCGTTAAGCTGTCCGTCTGCCCATGCCCCGCGTAAAACACAAAGACCGAATCGTTATTCCCAACTTTCCGCCGTAACTCTTCCCCAAAGAGTTTCCGTATATTTTCACCGGTAGCAGCCTGATCGTAGAGTTCCACCACTTCGTCAATAAAATACTGCTCCTTAAGAATATCCCGGATTTCTTTTGCGTCCTTAACGGGATTACTCAAAGGCTTCCATTCCTTATACCGGTCAATGGCGATAAACACCGCCCATTGTTTACCAATGGCCGCATCCGTGCCCAAAGCCTCTTTTACCACTTGTGACATTCCACGGTCTTGAGCCACAAGCGCGCATAATGGAAAAACCAGTATTGCTAACAATAATCTAAATCTTTTTAATGGCATAAAAACTCCAGAATTTTCGGCCCGCTACGCGGGACTGTATTAGCCTTTGCTTAGTCACTAAACTATATCCATCCTTCCCGCTCCCCGCACGGCTGCCCTCCGGCTAAGGCGGGCTTGAGGCCCGCCACGCCTGCGTGCTGCCGCGCGGGGGTCCTGTTTGTTTTTGGCAGAACTCAGGGACGGGCAACGCGAAAACCGAAGTAGTCGTCGCGGTACGAAGGCGCGCGGTTGTACCGACAGGCCGACCGCAGGTACTCGGCGAAGATGCTCCAACTACCGCCGCGAAGCACACGGTAAGACCCCGAAGAAGCGCCCATAGGGTCAGTCTGAGCAGCGGTACTATAGCCATCGTACCAGTCCCAGCACCACTCCCACACATTCCCATGCATATCATAGAGACCCCATCTATTCGGCGCAAAACTTCCCACCGCCGTGGTCTTTCTCCGGTTCTCTCCTTTTGCATTGTTATTGTACGGATAGTTACCGTTATAATTCGCCTGAGTCGTTGTGATGTTATTTCCTGTGTTGAACGGTGTCGTTGTTGCCGCACGGCAGGCGTATTCCCATTCCGCTTCCGTGGGCAGACGATACCCGTTGGCATTCCGGTTCCAGGTGACGGTCTCTCCATTTATCGTATACGCCGGGTTTAAGCCTTCTTTTTGACTCCGAGCATTACAGTAGGCAACCGCTTCATACCAGCTTACTCTTTCTACCGGTAAATTATCGCCCTTAAAATTGCTGGGGTTGTTCCCCATGACGGCAGCCCACTCTTTTTGGGTTACCTCGTATTTCCCCATATAAAATGCGCTTATGCTTACCGTGTGCTGTGGGCCTTCGTCACTAAATCTAGCTGCTTCCGATGACGGGCTCCCCATGGTGAAGGTCCCGCCTTCGATACGGACAAAGCCTTCGGGGACCGGGCGTTCCGGCGGAGGGGCAACAGGCTGAACTGTAGGCGTTGGAGCTGGCGCAGGGGGTACTGCTGGCTTAGGTTGGACAACAGGCGCCGGTGCAGGCTGCGGCGTAACTGCAACAGGCCGGTTCCCCAAATAGGCAGTCTCGAAAAACTGCGAATAAATCGCCGGAATCTGCCCGCTATTACTTGCCCGCCTGACATCGGACCCGGTACGTCGGAAAACTTCGCTTACTTCCATATCGGGAGTTTTCAGATTGTTGAGCAGGTGGGTGGTAAAAAGGCCGTTCCGCCCCGTTCCATCGGCGGCGGTCGCTTCGGCGCTGGTTGCGTAGACAATGATACTCCCCGGAGGCTGGCGGCCAACCATCGTCAGGCCCCTGGTTCCGCTTCGGCTCCAGCTAAAGGGATTGTTCCGGCAGGCGTCCAGCACGATGACATTCAGCTCATTCCCCGCAGTATTCAATTCACTAAGTACCGCCTGAACATTCACCGCCCGATCCCGCAGGTATGCCTCACTGCTGATATCCGCATCCACGGGGATCAAAAAGTTTTCCCCCTGGGACTGTACCCCGTGCCCGGCGTAAAAAAAGAAGCCGTAGGCGTTTTTTGATCCGCTCAACCGGTTCTTTAACCGGCCCACCGCCTGTTCCATCTGCACCCGGCTCCCGTTACGTACCAGTTCCACCTGGAAGCCCAGACCTTTCAGGGCCGCCTCCATATCGGTTGCGTCATTGACCGGATTATTCAGCTTGGTGATGGAAGAATACGCCCCATTGCCGATGACCAGCGCGTATTTACTCTGGGCGTTTACCAGGAGGGGTAAAACAAAGAAAATAGCCGCAAAAATGACCCGTACCCCAAAATTTCGTCCGAATCCCATTTTTATCCCTCTAAAAAGCCATTTAATAGAAAGATTGTAGGTCCCAAAGAGGTGATTTGTCAATATTACGGAATTTATATAGAAAGAAGAAGTCGGATCAGACATGTAAACCATATTTTTCTTGACAATATATGATAATAGCGTCAAGCTGAGTAATCAGTTTCTATGATAATACTTTTAAAGGAGAATGGCGGTGAATGAACGGGAGGCAACCAATTATTCTGATGGGATGGAGGATTTTTCAGAGGAAGCGTACGCTGCTTTCCTGGAAAGGAAAAAGTCACTTCAAATTACCAATTCCAGGAAAAGGCCCGATGGAGTACCACTCATTGATGAGTTGGTAAAGGAACAAAAAAGATTCTGCGCCACGCCGGAGGGAAAGCATTTTATGAATTTTATTGCCACATCTCTTAAAGAATCAATATCCAGCCCGGCGGCCAAGTGAAATATTCTAATAACATTGATGATTTCCCTATCTATACCAGTGTTGACAAAAAATCGATACGATCCATGATGTTTAAAATAAAGCGGTATCTATCCGGCTTCGCGGAGGAAACGGGGATTCAGGGATTTTGCGCCCATGAAGAAGTTCTGTACGAAATGATTGAACGTATCGAGAAACGCCGCATCTATTTTTATGTGTTCTACAATGGAACCCGTTTGGGAGAATTGAACGAAGGGTCTTTACTATGTTTTTGGATCCTTAAACTTATGCCATTTTATCATCCCCAAATACCGGCTTACATCATCAATGCAAATATTGCATTGGCAATATTTGTCAATTCCTTGAATTATTACGCAGGATTACTGCAGAAAAAAGTAAACCTAACCGATCAAGCAGTAAAGAATTTGCAGTATGCATTTTGTTTTCGAGATTTGAGCAAGGAAGCCATAATGATATTAGCCGAAAATCTTATTTATTAATGATAGGTTTTGGTTTTGGCCATCCTATAGCGCTTATTTCCACAACCTACCCCAAAGATAAATAATAGAAAGGATGCGGGCTTTAATTCGCCGCTTTGTACCCAAACTACGCGCATCCTTCCCGCTCCCCGCACGGCTGCCCTCCGGCTAAGGCGGGCTTGAGGCCCGCCACGCCTCCGTGCTGCCGTGCGGGGTTCCTGTTTGTTTCTGGCAGAACTCAGGGACGGACAACACGGAAACCTATGAAGTTGAAACGGAACGACGGAGTGCTGCCGTTCCGACCGGCCGACCGCAGGCCCTGGGCGTCGCCGCTCCAACCGCCGCCGCGAAGAACGCGGTAAGGCCCCGAAGAAGCGCCCGTAGGGTCAGTCTGAGCGGCAGTACTATAACTCTCGTACCAGTCCCAGCACCACTCCCACACATTCCCATGCATATCATAGAGACCCCACCGGTTCGGTGCAAAACTTCCCACCGCCGTGGTCTCTCCATAGTCGCCATTATAATTCGCCTGATTTGTGGTGATGTTATTTCCTGTACTGAACGGTGTCGTTGTTGCCGCACGACAGGCGTATTCCCACTCCGCTTCGGTAGGAAGCCGGTAACCGTTCGCGTTTTTGTTCACCGTCACTATCCACCGGATATTATCACTTTGCCAATCATCTTCACCGGTGGTAGACGCATAATTGTTCGGATCAAGTCGGCTCTTGTCTATGGTATATGCCGGGCGCAACCCCTCCTTTTCGCTCCGTTTGTTGCAGTACTCTATTGCGTCATACCAGCTTACTTGTTCCACCGGCAAATTATCCCCCTTAAAATAGCTGGGATTGCTCCCCATGACGGCAACCCACTCTTTTTGGGTTACCTCGTATTTTCCCATATAAAATGCGCTTATGCTTACCGTGTGCTGTGGGCCTTCGTCACTAAATCTTTCTGCCTCCGATGACGGGCTGCCCATGGTAAAGGTCCCGCCTTCGATGCGGACAAAGCCTTCGGGGACCGGCCGTTGGGGAGGAGCCCCGGGCAGGACAGTTATACCACCTTTTTCTTCCTTCCTTCCCCAATAGGCGGTCTCGAAAAACTGTGAGTATATGGCGGGTATCTGCCCGCTATTGCTTGCCCGCCTGACATCGGAACCGGTACGGTTGAAAATGTCTTTCACTTCCAGGCCGGGGGTTTTCAAATTGTTAAGCAGATGGGTAGTAAAAAGACCATTTCGCCCCTGTCCATCGGCAGCAACACTTCCCGCACTGGTTGCATACACAATAATGCTGCCCGCAGGCTGCTTGCCCACTACCGAAAGTCCCCGGCTTCCGCTCCGGTTCCAGCTAAAGGGGTTATCGCGGCAGGCATCCAGCACGATAACGTTAAGCTCATTCCCGGCATCATTCAATTCATCAAGTATTATCTGGACATTCATCGTCCGATCCCGGAGGTATGCCGCATTGGGAATATTCGCGTCCACGGGGAGCAAATAGTTTTCCCCCTGGGACTGCACCCCATGGCCGGCATAAAAGAAGAAGCCGTGGGCATCTTTTGAAACACTCAGCCGGTTCTTTAACCGGGTTACCGCCTCTTCCATCTGTACACGGTCGCCGTTAGTTACCAAATCCACCTGGAAGCCCAAACCCTCCAGAGCGGCCTTCATATCTGTTGCATCATTGACCGGATTATTGAGTTTAGCTATGGAAGAATAGGCCCCGTTACCTATTACCAGCGCATATTGGGTTTGAGCGGTTGCCAGGAAGGGTAAAACCAGGAAAATCACCCCAAAAATGGCGTATTTCGCAGAATTTTGCCTGCCAATCATTTTACCCTCACTTTATGTATCAGATGGACAAAATCCGTCATTTTTACACGACTTCACCAGTGCAAATACCGGGGTATTGGTGTTGGAATAGCATAAATCACACTTTGCCATACTGTCAATAAAGTTTCCAAGTCAAATCTTTTATGAAAAAATTCATAAAAAGTCTCGTTTTTTCTTGCTTTTTAGAAAGACCAGGTTTATGATGTGCTTAATATCAGATATCTGAGGAGTACTAAATGGCTGAAGCGCGTACGATAAAAAAGGTATTTACCACCGAACCCTACACCGACTGGCACTGGGATAAACTGGTTGAGGCTCTGGGTCCTGTGGAGATTATCCGGGCTAAACATAACGATATTCCCGATGTAAAAGAGAAGATCAAGGACGCGGATGTGGCGATTCTGGCGGGGGATATTTCCGCGGAGGTGCTGGCGGCGGGTAAAAACCTTAAATGGGTCCACTGCGACCATGCGGGGGCGAACAATTCCGCCCATCCTGAAATTTTCCAGCGGGGAATCTTCCTTACCGCTTCCGCGGGCCGTTCCGCCCCGGTGCTGGCGGAGCATATCTTCTTTTTGATGCTTTCCCTTATTTACAATTCACGGGAACTGGAGCAGCAGCAGCGGGATCACAGCTTTAACAACCTCTACCGGGACCGCCGGGGCCTTTACACCAAGACCATCGGCATTCTGGGGCTGGGCTACACCGGAAAGGCCCTGGCTACCCGGGCCAAGGCTTTCGGCATGACCGTCCTGGGCTATGACCGGGAATCCTTCGAGGTTCCGCCGGGGGTGGACAAGGCGTACTTTGCCGACAAGGGCCAGGGGATCGACGAAATTCTCAAGGAAAGCGACATCGTCGTTTTGGCGGTGCGGCTCTCGGACGAAACCTACCATTTAATTGATGAACGGGCCTTTGGGCTGATGAAGAACACGGCCTATCTGGTGAATATGTCCCGGGGCGCGGTGGTGGACCAGGACGCCCTCCACAAGGCGCTGGTGAACAAGACCATCGCCATGGCGGCCAGCGATGTGTTTGAGCCCGAACCGCTCCCTAAAGACAGCCCCCTTTGGGATCTCCCCAACTTCGTGATCACCCCCCACTGTACCCCGGAGATTCCGGACCTGGCCCTGAGCGGCCTCAATATCATCTGCGACAACATCAAACTGTACCGGGAGGGGAAACGCCTGCGGAACCAGCTGGATGCCCGGGATGTGTACACCAAGGGGACGAAATAGTTTTGGCGTTTATTATCTGACCCTTGCCGGGCAGGTATTTATTTTTTTATTGTACAGGAGGAAAAGTATGAAAACCAAAAAAACCTTACTGGTCATGGCGGTCTTGTTGATCGCCATGGTTAGCGCAGTATGGGCCGGCGGCTCGAAGGACAATGCGGCGGCGGCAGGCGGGGCGCTCCCCATCAAGATGACGGTGCGGCTCTTCGATCAGGTGCCTGATATGAACAATGCCTACTGGAAGGCGTATCAGGAAAAAGCCGGGGTAAAACTGGATGTGACATGGGTTCCCGACGGGGACTACCGGACCAAGCTCAACTTGATCCTCACCTCTAACGATCTTCCGGAAGTGCTGGTGGCCAATAACTCCAACGATCTGAACAATCCCGGGTTTATCACCGCGGTACAGAACGGCGCCTTCTGGGATTTGACGGACGTGTTGGGGGATTTTTCAAAATATCCCAACTTAAAAAATAACGTCGCCCCCGATTCGTGGAGGACCAGCCGGGTTCTGGGACGGATCTACGGCGTGCCCCAGAGCGTTCCCCGTGTTCAGGGCGCCCCCATCATCCGCAAGGATCTGGTGGACAAGGCGGGCCTGAAAATGCCCACCACCATGGATGAACTGCTCGATGTATTGGAAGCGATTGTAAAGCAGAACCCCAATATGATCGGCCTTGCCTCCAAGCAGGATATGTTTATCAACGCAAACGGCGGCCTTTCGGCGGCCTTTGACAATGTGCGTATTTACAAAAATGCTGAGGGCGGCATCGTGCATCCCAAGCTTGCCCCCGCCTTTACCGATTTTATCGTCTGGTTAAACAAGGCCTATAAGCGGGGTCTGCTTTCCAAGGAATTCGCGGTTATGAAGCCCACCCAGGCAACGGAATTGTTCCAGTCCGGCGCGGCGGTACTGTTCATCAACGAATCCGCCCGGTGGTGCTATCCCTTTACCCAGCTGCTCAAGCAGGCCGGAATTCCCAATGCGGAAGCCCAGCTTATTCCGCCCCTGGAAGGGAAACCGGGTTTCTATTCCACCGCCGGCGGGACCGGGGTTGTGGACTCCATGTTCATTTCAAAGAAGGTGCCCGAAGCAAAGATGCGCCAGATTCTGGATTACTTTGAACGGACCACCACACAGGAATACTACGAAATAACCACTTACGGGTTTGAAGGGGTCCATTTTAACAAAGACGCCGGCGGTTACCGGGTTGCCACTCCCCAGCGGGACAAGGACATGGGTTCCAGCGCTCCCTGGCAGGTGCTTCCTTTGACCTACTATCCCTACATGAAGCTGGACAGCACCGCCGCCCCCGAAGCCTACAACATTGCGGAACGGAAGATCTTTGATGACTACGGTTACGAGAAAAAAGCCATCACCGATACCTTCTCCCTGTTGACCTCCGCCAAATGGGTGCAGGTATGGCCCCGGTATGAGCAAACCTGGGCGGCCAACTGCGCCAAGGCAGTGGTTGGGGATATCACCATTGCCGAATTCCAGGCCTATGTGGACAGCATCAACAACAATGCTGATGTAAAAGCCGCTTACCAGGAATTTGCCAAAATGTACCAGGACATGGGTCTGTAGATCTACTGAAATAATTCGGGGAGGGTTTCGGCCCTCCTCGCTTCTTTTTTCTCCGCTGAAAGGGGCGCACATGACGACAGCATTGGTACAGAAACGAAGCCTGTGGCAAAGGGCTTTGGACAGCCGGTATATTTATCTCCTGCTTTTACCGGGATTGGTTTATTTTGTCCTCTTTAAATATGCCCCCATGTGGATGCTGATAATAGCCTTTCAGGATTTTAATCCCTGGGTGGGTATTCTTGGGAGCAAATGGGTGGGGTTCAAACATTTTATTTATCTGATCGGGGACCCCATGTTCCTGCTGATGCTCCGTAACACCCTGGCCATCAATCTTATGAGCCTGATCTTTTATTTTCCCCTGCCCATCTGTTTAGCATTACTGTTAAACGAAGTAAAACACCAGGGCTTCAAAAAATTCAATCAAACTATTTTTTATTTCCCCCATTTTCTTTCATGGGTTATCATCGCAAGCCTTACCTACTTTATCCTTTCTGTGGATGTAGGTTTTATAAATAAATTTCGTATCTCACTGGGGCTTCCCACCGTATCGTATCTGTCCAATTCCCGCTATTTCTGGATCATCCTGACCATACAGCAGATGTGGAAAGAAGCGGGCTGGGGTACCATTGTTTTCCTTGCGGCCCTTGCGGGGGTTGATGTGGAGCAGTACGAAGCGGCGATCATTGACGGCGCCAACCGTTTTCAGCGGATAATACATATCACCATTCCGGCGATTATGCCCACCATCGTGGTGCTGCTTCTTTTACAGCTGGGAAATATTGCCAGTGTCGGGTTTGAACAGGTACTGCTCATGTCCAACCCCCTGGTTAATAATGTGGCGGAAGTTTTTGATACTTATGCCTACCGTATAGGTATTTTGCAAAGCAGTATCAGTTTTGGAACCACGGTGAATATCTTTAAGGGTATTGTGGGGCTTCTCTTTGTGTGGCTTTCCAACCGCACCGTGACCAGCCTGGGCTATGAAGGAATTTATTAATGAACACTAAACGCAAACTTGGCAGCATGACCCCTTCCGACTGGGTGATTTATATTGTCATCGGCCTCATATCCGCAGTATGCCTCTTGCCCTTTATCTATGTGCTGTCGATTTCTTTTACCGACCCCGCAACATATAAGCCCTTTGCTTTTTATATCTTTCCCAAAAAGTGGTCCCTGGAATCCTACCGGTATATCCTTTCCACTTCCAGTTTTGTGAATTCCCTGCGGAGTACCGTGTTCATCACCGTTGTGGGGACCGTGTTCAATCTGATAGTAACATTAAGTTTCGCCTACGGTTTAACCAAGACCTATGTTCCGGGATACCGGGTTATTCACACCATGGTGATCATCACCCTGTTCTTCAGCGCCGGGACGATCCCCACCTTCCTGGTGGTACGGAACCTCCATCTGCTTAACTCACTTTGGGCGCTTATCTTCAGCGCCCTTACCAGCGCCTGGGATATCGTGGTGGTACGATCCTTCTTTATGTCGATCCCGCCGGCAATGGAAGAATCCGCACGGATCGACGGCTGTACCGACCTGGGGGTCTTCTTCCGTATCATCCTGCCCCTTTCAATGCCGGTGATCGCCACCTTTACCCTCTTCTTTGCGGTCCGTCATTGGAACACCTATTTCAACGCCCTTATTTACATTTCCGATACCCGGAAGTGGACTTTGCAGCTTATGGTAAAACAACTGGTTATCGATTCGGATGCCTCGGGGATCGGCAGTATGGCGACTTCCGGTAACGACGCCGCTCCGCCCCAGGAAACCATGCGGATGGCGTCGGTGGTTCTTTCCATGCTGCCCATCATGTGCGTGTACCCATTCTTACAGAAACATTTTGCAAAAGGTGTTATGCTGGGATCGGTTAAAGGTTAAAGGCTAATGTATAAAAAGGAGCGTGTACTGTGGCTGAAATGAGTTTTTCATCGATTCGGAAAAAGGAAAAAGTTACCGATCTGGTGCTGACCCAAATCAAAAATTCCCTTATGCGGGGGGAGCTGAAACCGGGGGATAAACTCCCCGGTACCGGCGAATTGGCAGGAAAAATGGGGGTGGGAATTTCCTCTGTCCGGGAGGCGATTAAGATGCTGGAAAGCCTTGGCGCGGTGGAGTCCCGTCAGGGGGAAGGTACCTTTGTAAGCAGCACCTGCAGGGATAGTGCGGCCAATGCTTTTGAGATACAGTTCATGCTCCTGCCCCGGACCGCAGAATACCTGGTCCAGTTCAGGGAGGTCTACGAAACCGCATACACCCACCTTGCCATGGAACAGGCCACTCCGGCGGACCTGGAACAGGTTGAAGCCGCTGTTGTCTCCCTGGAAGAAAAGGTAAAACGGCTGCCCCCGGAAGCCCTGGTAGAAGCCCAGGACGAACTCGATTTTCACCGGAGCGTGCTCTATTGCACCCATAATCCTTATGTAATCAAAATTGGGGAAGTTTCCCTGGAACTGTTTTTTGACGCCCTCCAGGACCGGCTGGTCCCCCTTAAAATTACCGATGCCGCGGAGGATCACCGGAATATTCTGGAGGCCCTCCGTAACAAGGATACCGAGCGGCTGCATAAGGTCTTCCAGAAAAGTTTCCCGGCCTGGTATTTACGGTTCAAGAATGCAAACCGCTAAGAGGCGGGGGATCGCTGCTGCAGCCTGGTCATTGGGGTAATAAGGTACCAAAGGAGTACCATAAAAATTTTTGGAGGAATTTGTATGAAGAAACTCAAGGTGTTAATGGTAATGGTGATGATACTCACCATGGCTGCTGGCGCGGTTTGGGCCGGCGGCGGCGGCGACAAGGCTAAAAGCGGGGATGTCACCATTCGCTTCAGCTGGTGGGGCGCCAATGAACGCAACGCCAGGATGAATCAGCTGCTGGATATCTTTGAGACACAGCACCCCGGCATCAAAATATCCCGGGAATACTCAAGCTGGGGGGATTACTGGACCAAGTTTACCACCCAGGCCGCAGCGGGAACCCACCCGGATGTAAGTCTCCATGTCATGCAGTCCGTGCAGGAATATGTGAACAAGGGTGTACTTATCCCCCTGGATGAATATGTCGCCTCCGGTAAAATCAATGTAAAGGACTGGTCCGGTACGGCGATTTCCCCCGGACGGATCAACGGGAAACAGTACGGGATTATCTACGGCCTGGTTGCCCAGGGTGTGCTCTACAATTCCAAACTCATCAGCGACGCCGGTATGGCAGCTCCCCGGGACGACTGGACCTATGCCGAATTCAAGCAGTACTGCCTGGACCTCAAGAAAAAACTTCCTGCCGGAGTATTCGCCAGCGAAGGGCCCGCCGCTTCGGATCATGCGGTTGAAATTTTCATGCGCTCCAGGGGCAAAAGCCTTTATAACGCCCAGGGCAACGGCCTTGGATTCGACAAGGAAGACCTGATCGAATGGTGGACCCTTTGGGAAGACCTGCGCAAAGCCGAATGTGTCCCCGGCCCAATCCTGGCCGCCGAATTGGCAAACGCCCCCTATGAACAGACCCTGTTCGGTTCCAACCGGGCCGCTATGATCTGGCAAAACGGGAACCTTATCCCCACCTTCCAGAAACTCACCAGCGGCGAAGTGTTCATCGTCCGGGAACCCCGGTCAAAGCTTCCCGGCGACTTCTTCCAGCCAACCATGTTCGGTATCTCTTCCAAAACCAAACTGGTTAATGAATCGGTTATCTTTATTGACTGGATGGTTAACGAACTTGAACCCAACCTGATCTTCAAAGCTGAATACGGCGTACCCGGAGACCCCGATGTGATCAAGGCCCTTGAGGATATGGCCAGCCCGGTGGAGAAGAAAAACTACCAGTTTAGCTCCCGCATCTTTGCGGACTCTGCGGTTCCCCCTTCCAGCGCCCGTGCGGAAGGCAGCGCTGCCGTATTTGATCCCATCATGCGGATGGTTTACGAAGATATTTCCACCGAAGTTATCACCATCAGAGCCGGGGTTGACCGCTTCTTTACGGAAGCATCGGCCCAGCTCGCCAGGAACAAGCCCAATAGTTAATCCCAAACGTCAGGGAGCGGAAATCTGTTTCCGTTCCCTGACAGCTTCTTTTCCGGGAAGGAGATCCTTTGCAAATGAACCTTGAAATACTTAAATACCGGTGGCGGCATACCCAGAAAATTGGTTTCCTGTTTCTTGCGCCCTGGCTTATCGGTATTGCGCTTTTTTCTGTGGTGCCCATCGTTTTATCCTTCTGGTTTTCCTTTACCGATTATGATATGTTTGCCGCTCCCCGCTTTACGGGGATCAACAACTTTATCAAGATGTTCCACGATGCCCGTTTTTATCATTCACTAACGATAACCGCCAAGTACGTGCTTTTTGGCGTACCCCTGCAGCTTGCCTTTGCCCTGCTTCTCGCGACCATTCTGAACAGCAGGCTGCCCGGTTACCACATCTTCCGGGCGATCTATTACGTTCCCTCCCTGCTGGGGGGCAGCGTCGCCATTGCCCTCCTGTGGAAACAGATCTTTGGTCTGGAAGGAATCCTGAATAAATTCCTCCTCTTTTTGGGATTTACCCAGGTTCAAAATATTTCATGGATGAACATGCCCGAAACCGCGGTGTATACTTTAGTAGTACTGTTGGTGTGGCAGTTCGGGTCCTGTATGGTTATCTTTGTGGCGGGGATCCAGAATATTCCCGACACCCTCTACGAAGCCGCCGAAATAGACGGAGCGGGAAAGGTCGCCTGTTTCTTCAAGATCACCTTCCCCCTGCTTACCCCCATCATTTTCTTTAACCTTATCATGCAGATCATCGGGGCCTTCCAGGCCTTTACCCCGGCGTTTATTATCACCCGGGGAAACGGGGGCTTTAAGGATTCGCTGCTCTTTTACACCCTGTATCTTTACCGCAACGGCTTCGTGGAATATCAGATGGGTTACGCTTCGGCCCTGGCCTGGGTTCTGCTGGTCCTTATCGGCGCCGTAACGGCGCTGCTTTTTGCCACTTCCCGCTTTTGGGTTTTTTATGATGATTAGAGGAGGTCTCCTGTGCGCGTACAGACAAAATCGGAAGTTGCAGTAAAACTGATCGTCCTGATTGCGGGGGCTTTTATTATGCTCTACCCCCTTCTCTGGATGCTTTCAAGTTCCTTTAAGCCCGAGGCAATCATTTTCAAACAGCTGGGGCTTATACCCGCTCAGGTAACCCCGGATAATTATATCCACGGCTGGAGCAGTATGCAGGGAATAGACTTTACCCTGTTCTTTAAAAATACCTTTATACTGGTAATCTTCTGCATCATCGGCAATGTGGTTTCCTGTTCCATGACCGGCTATGCCTTTGCCCGGCTGGAGATGATCGGAAAAAAGGTGTTCTTTGGAATTCTTCTGGGAACCATGATGCTGCCCTTCCATGTGGTGCTGCTGCCCCGGTTCCTCATTTTTACCAAGCTGGGCTGGGTGAATACCTACCTGCCGCTGATAGTGCCCACCTTTCTGGCGGGGAACGGCTTCTTCTGCTACATGCTGGTGCAGTTCATGCGGAGCATCCCCCGGGAACTGGACCAGGCCGCCACCATTGACGGCTGCGGTCCGGTGCAGATCTACATCCGGATCATCCTGCCCCTCTGCCATTCCGCCCTGGCCCTGGTTATGGTTCTTACCCTGATCTGGACCTGGAACGACTTCTTTAGCCAGCTGATCTACATCGGCAACCCAAAGCTCTTTACCGTAGCCTTGGGTCTGCGTACCTTTATCGACGCCACCGGGGCGTCCAACTACGGTCAGTTATTCGCCATGTCAACCGTATCCCTTTTACCCATCATAATCTTCTTCATCTTTGCCCAGAAGCAGCTTATGGGCGGCATTGCGATACAGGGACTTAAAGGTTAGGAGGAACAGATGCAGCAGATTTTTAAAGTAACAGCCTGGCAGGCCCTGCAATACGACACGGGCAAGCCGGACCATGCGGACCCGGCCAAGTCCCTTGACCCCGGGTCCCCTGCGGACAAAGGCGGATGGTTCAGCGCAAAGGTTCCCGGCGCCATTCAGTACGATCTGATGGCCCGGGGAAAAATTGAAAACCTCTACGCCAGTACCAGGGCAGCCCTTGACTGCGCCTGGGTAGCAAAAAGCGACTGGCTCTACAAGGGAGAATTTGATACCCCCGCAGAAGCCGTCAATGCGGGAACCATTATTTTAAGGATGAAGGGCATCGACACCTTTTCCGAAGTGTGGCTCAACGGGACCCTTTTGGGGGACACCGCCAATGCCATGCGGGTCTACGATTTTCCCGTAAAGAACGGCCTCCTTGCGGCGGACGGCAAAAACACCATCCTGGTGCGGGTAAAATCCCACGAGCGGATGGTTGCGGACAAACTCGACGAGACCGAGAAGCACCTCCACAACGGCCGGGAAATCGAAGGAACCGCCGGCAAGTCCCTGATCCGCCGCTATCAGCGCAGCTTCTTTAACGGCGGCTCCAGCCTGCTCAACCTGGGCACCGGGGTGCTGGGTATCGGCATCAACCGGGATGTGGAACTCCTGGTGTACCCTGCGGCATATCTCTCGGACCTCTTTTACCGTACCGAAAAAATTGAAGCGGACGCAGCCAATACCCCCTGCGCCAGATCCAGCGGCAAGGTGATCTTTACCGCGGAAAACGTTGACAGTAATACTATCGTAAAAATCACTGTTACCGACGCCGATGGCCAGTCAGTGGCGGTTATTGGAAAAGCGGCGGTCAAGGGCGAACAGGAAATCCCCCTCTCCATCGAAAAGCCCAATCTCTGGTGGCCCGCCGGTTACGGCAAGCCCTATCTCTATGACCTTAAAGCAGAGGTGATCCAGAACGGAAAAATCGTACAGGAACTAAACCAGAAGATTGGCGTCCGCACGGTGGAACTGGTCAGGAAAGACCCCTCAGGGAAAGACACCTTCTACTTCAAGGTCAACGGCCGCAAGGTGCTGATACACGGGGAAAACCACATCCCCCTGGATTACATCAAATGCTATGCCACCGATGAGGAATACGACCGTATCTTCAAAATCCTGGAAAACCAGAACGTCAACCTTATCCGCATCTGGGGGGGCGGCGTGGTGGAAGAAGATTCCTACTACGAGCGCTGCGATCAGATGGGTATCCTTATCTGGCATGACATGTTCCTCCACAGCAATACCTATCCCGACTATGATCCGGAATACGCTGCCAACTACATGGCGGAAGTTGAGGGGATCATCCGCAAGGTGCGGCCCCATGTCTGTTTCGCCCTTATCTGCGGGGGAAACGAACAGCAGGAAGGCTGGGACCAATGGGGCTGGAGGGGCAGCCTGGACCGCTTCTACGGGGAAAAATTCTTCAACGAGCTGACGCCCCCCCTGGCGGCCAAACTTTGCCCGGACCTTCCCTATATCCCCAACTCCCCCCACGGCGGCGTGGACTGCCAGTCCCCGGCGGTTGGTGAATGCCACAACTGGGGCAACTTCTACAACAGCACCAAGGACCCCCTCTTCGTCACCGAAACCTGCTGGACCCACGAAAGCTATTCCCGGCCCGAGACCCTCAAAAAGTACATGGGCCTGGATGTGGACGCCCCGGAGTGGTCCACCCTTGGCTGGCACGAAAAGTGGCGTGAGCGGACCCACCTGGGAATCCACAATCGCATGCCCTACACCAGCTGGTTCACCGTAGAAACACTGCGGGCCTACCTTCACAACCTGGAACTGGAACAACTCCGTGCGGATTACAGCGCCCTGAGCGAGTACCGCTACCGCAGCCCCTCGAACGCCGGCGTCGTCTACTGGTCCCACAACAAAGGCGGCCCCCTCTTCCAGTTCGGCTGCGTGGATTACGGCGGTTATCCCATGATGCCCTACTACGCGGTCAAGCGTATCTTCGACCCCATCGGCATACACGCCCACCGGGATGTGTCGGACATTCACGTAATGCTCTCCAACCACACCGCAGACACCCTGCCCATCACCGTAGAGGCATACCACCTGGACAAACAGGGCAAGGCCCTGAACAAGTGGACCTGGGAAACCAAACCCGAATCGGGCGCCCTTATCCGTGCAGCCCGGCTGGAAGACCTCTACAGTAAGGTTCACAACCGGCTGGAAGAGGTGATCTACGTCTGTGCCAGCCGTGACGGAAAACTCGTCGCCGAGGACATGCTCTTCCTCTGCCCCTTCCGGGAATACGACGGCGAATACCGGCCCCTCAAGATCAAGTCCGAAAAGATCGGCGAAGGCAAATGGCGGATCACCTTAAACGCCGAAACCCCGGCGCGGCTTATCGAGCTGGAAAGCAACCACAAGCTGCTCTACACCGACGACTACTTCCCCATGATCAACGGCAAGGAAAAGGTGATCGAAGCAACGCTGCTGGAAAAGACCAGTGATGAGCCGGTTAAGTTGATTGCGGGTATTCTGGGCGCGGAGGGTACACAGACGGTGATTTTGTAAGCCAAGGGGTAAATGTAACCTTTTTTGCCCTGCGGGGCCGCCCCCCGAACCTGCGGGTAGGGAATAGGGAATTTGGCGTGCCTCTGCGTTCCGCTTTTACTTGCCTTCGAGCCACCACTTAACGAAAGAACCGTTTCCGCCTTTGGCTATATACTCATCAAAAAATATCTGGCGGGATTCTCTGGGAATATCCCTGTCAACAATCAACTGGGCGAGAAAAAACAGCCGGTCTTTCAAATCCTGCGCTTTGTCCCTTTCGGCTTCTATTGCGGCCTGCTCCTTGTCCTTATGCCGCTGGTAAAAGAACTGAACAACCGAGAAAACAGACCCGAACAGGCCCAGAGTGACACCGCATATAATACCAAAGTTTTCCATCACAATGCGCCTCCATTACGCTTTTTATACAGCGGACTTGTTCGAGAACCCGGTTGGTTATCGAACAACTCTAGTATACCACAAAAAAGGCGGAACCGCAAACAGCAATTTTTCATTGCTCAGGGCCATACCCTTCACCCTCTTCATGCTATACTTTTTCACCCTTTTCCCCTATATTGGTATAACCCATGACCATCAACCAGGAAGAGGCACTTTACGAATTCCTCGAAAATGTAACCGAACCTTTCACCCTGGAAGATGTAACGGCCTTCATTAAAATGATTGAACCGAAACAGGGCAGCCGGCTGTCCATGGAGATTGCCTCCCTGATCGATTCCCGGAACATGGCCTTTCACCTGGACAGCCGCCGGTGGGTGTCCAGACGGGGCTGCTTTGAGGGGGCGCCCTTTGTGATTAACCCCACCAAGCTTGAACTGCTCAACGGTATTTTGATCCCCGGCCACCGGTGCATCCCCTTTGCGAACCCCCAGCGGCTTCCCCATGAATATGTATTTTACTGGCGGGGAAACCCCATCCCCATGACCACCACCGAAGGGCCCCCGGAGGAATTCTACCCCTATTATTACCTTTTTGGTGAGGAATACGCCCCCCAGTACGTGGCCCGGGATAACCCGGAAAATGAAGAGGCCTTTAACAGTGACCCCTACGAGGACCCCCCGGAGGTTTCCATCAAAACCCTGGACATGCGGAATATTTACCGGGAAAGCGCCTTTGTGCCGGGGGACCGTTTTGTGGCCCGTACCCGGGACTGGAAAGAGGGGACCTTTGACCTTGAACGGGTGGGAAAGGATGAGTGGCCCCAGGTGGAGCTCTACGCCTGGCTTGAAGCCGCCGAGGGGGGCTTTGAGG
Source organism: Spirochaetia bacterium (assembly GCA_025997875.1). Taxonomy (GTDB): domain Bacteria; phylum Spirochaetota; class Spirochaetia; order Treponematales; family Breznakiellaceae; genus BNUT01. Next base: position 5,002 of record BNVE01000015.1, on the reverse strand, counting down.
ACGCATTCAGCCTGCTGGGGCCCGGCTCCTCCACGGAGGAACAGGTTGCCTATGCCTATTGGTACGGCGGCAAGCGGATGCGGGAAGTACCCGCCTATTCCCTGGAAAGCTTTCTCTTTGAAAAGACCGACCGGATCGAAACCACCGCCTACGGCATCGAAACCCGGTTCTGGTTTGCGGGAAAGGAAATCCCCGACAGCAGGATCATCGAAGGGAACCTGCTCCCCCCGGACCGGACCCTGGTGGAGGACATCCTCTTCCGCCGGCAGGTGCCCATCTCCGAATACGTGATCCAGTCCTATGTGCGGGACGCCCTTTTCCACGGCGAAGAAGACATCCCCCGGATACTTGAACGGATCGTCCCCCCCAGCATCCATCTGGAAGAGCGGGAATGGAAAATCCTGGCGGACTATATCGGCGACTCCCTGGAGGAATTCAGGCCCAACTACACCCCCTTTGCGGATCAGCTGATGGGACCCGTCCGGCAGCGGGTGGGGGAACTCCATACAGCGGTGATCGATCTTATCGCCCGGCTCAACAAGGGCGGCATCGACGCATCCTGGCTTCCCAAACATACCTACATCGTCCTTTCCCAGATACAGGGCCACGCCGTCGGGGTCCTGGAAGACCTGGACAGCGACGAAGCCCCCCCGGAGGCAGACCTTGAGGCCATGGACAATTCCCTGGACAGCATGATCGAAACCTACGAGGACATAAAGGAACTGATCGAAGATGCCCTGAATACCTTCCGCCGGAGCAACCTTTCGGTGGTTAAGCCCCTGTCCAGGGACGGAAAAAGCAACCCCTGGCGTATGGTTCAGATCAGCATCGGCGGTACCGGGGTCTGGCGGCGCGCGGCGGTCCCCGAATCGTACCGGCTCCAGGACCTGCACCGGGTCGTGCAGGGCGCCCTGAACTGGAATAGCGCTTCTATTTACCGCTTCGGTATCGAAAAACCCAACAACGGACTGCCCGGTTCCGGCACCCTGGACAACAAGCTCCGGATAGGGGAGCTTTGCGGCGAGGGCATTTCTGAGCTAATCTATGAATACGGCACGAAATGGACCGTAAAGGTCATCATGCTCCCCCGCTACGATGGAGAGGAAGATGAGACGGTTCGCTGTGTAGCCGGGGCCGGCGCGCCCCCCCCGGAATTTATCGACGGCCCCCTGCGGTTCCGCAAGAGCCTCTCCGCCCTGGAACGGGGGAACGAATCGGAAAAACAGGTCGCCCTGCATGAACTTGGACAGAATTTCAACCCCGATTATTTTGACATCGAGGGCTGCAACCGGAATCTGAATTCCGGTATATTAAAAAGCCGGGCCTTTGACCGGTAACAGGATTTTAGAAGCATGGATCAGGATATACATGAAGAAGAACTGGCCCGTCTGGTCGAGCGGGGGGGCATTTTTTACCATATTCCGGGCCAGGGTCCGGAGCAAATTCTAACCGGGATCATCGACAGGATCCCTGCGGAATTCCTCCCCATTGACAAGCAAACCCTCCTCAAGGCGGTTCTGGAACGGGAAGCCCTTATGTCCACCGGCATCGGCCACGGCCTCGCCCTCCCCCATCCCCGGAACCCGGTGATCAGCGAAGTGGAAAAACAGTTTGTCACCATCGCCTTCCCCGAATCCCCGGTGGACTGGAATTCCCTGGACGGCAAGGCGGTTCATGCGGTGCTGCTCATCGTATCCGCATCGGCCAAACTGCACCTTCACAGCCTGTCAAAGATCAATTTTCTCTGCCAGCAGGAAAGCTTCGCGGCCCTGCTCCGGAACCGGGCGCCCCGGGAGGATATCATTAAAGCTATAAAAGATATAGAACAAACCTGGAAGAAATAAATTTTAAGGAGAACAAGATGAATATTAACGGATTGGAAAAAACAGCGTTGAGTGTACGGGCTTTGACCATGGACGCTATTCAGAAAGCGAATTCCGGGCACCCCGGCCTTCCTATGGGCGCTGCCGAGTTGGGGGCGATCCTCTACGGGGAACTGCTCCGCCACGATCCTGCCAAAGCGGACTGGGCGGATCGGGACCGCTTTGTATTGTCCGCCGGTCACGGCTGCATGTTCCTCTACTCCCTGCTCTACCTGGCGGGATATCCGGACATCACCCTGGAGGATATCAAAAGTTTCCGCCAGATTGGCTCCCACGCCGCAGGCCACCCCGAATACGGTTTTGCCGGCATTGAATCCACCAGCGGCCCCCTGGGGCAGGGTGTAGCCACCTCGGTAGGTATGGCGATAGCGGAAACCATGCTGGCAGCCCGGTTCAACACCCCTGCCCATAAGATCGTCGATCATTATACCTACGCCTTCTGCGGCGACGGCTGTCTGCAGGAAGGGGTCTCCGGGGAAGCCAGCTCCCTTGCGGGCCACCTTGAATTGGGCAAACTCATTGTTTTTTACGATTCCAACAAGATCACCATCGACGGCAGCACGGAGCTATCCTTTACCGAAGATGTGGCCAAGCGCTACGAGGCCTACGGCTGGCAGGTGCTCCGGGGCTCCATGTACGATTTTGAAGGGATCGCCCGGCTTACCGCCCAGGCAAAGGCGGAAACCAAGAAGCCCAGCCTGATCATCCTTACCTCGATCATCGGGAAGGGCTCCCCTAACAAGCAGAATACCGCCGATGTCCACGGCGCCCCCCTGGGTGCGGAAGAAGTTGCCGCCACCAGGGCCAATCTGGGAATTCCCGCAGGCCCCGCCGGCGATTTCTATACCGCCCCGGAGGCTGTCGAATACTTCAAGGCCAAACAGGCCGAATGGAAGAAAGTCCGGGAAAGCTGGCAGGCTGAATTTGACGTCTGGTCCAAGGAAAACCCCGATAAGCGCAAAGAATGGGACCAGTTCTACAGCGGCAAGGCCGCGCCGGTCAGCTGCCCCGCCTTTAACGCCGGTGACAAAATCGCCACCCGTACTGCGGGGAACAAGGCCCTGGCCGCCGTTACCGCAGCCAACAAAAACCTGGTGGGCGGCGCGGCGGACCTTAAGGGCCCCAACGCCGTTGGCTTCCCCGATTCCGGCCCCTATTCCCCCGCCTGCCGGGAAGGCCGCTACATCCACTTCGGCATCCGGGAATTCGCCATGGCCGCCATCTCCAACGGCATCACCCTTCACGGGGGCTTACGGGCCTTCTGCGCCACCTTTATGGTCTTTTCCGATTACCTCCGCCCGGCGCTCCGCCTTGCCGCTTTGATGAAACTGCCGGTCATCTTCGTCCTTACCCACGATTCAATCTTTGTAGGCGAAGACGGCCCAACCCACCAGCCGGTGGAACACCTGGCCGCTCTCAGGGTCATCCCCGGCATACGGATCCTCCGCCCCGCCGATGCGGAAGAAACCACCGAAGCCTGGGCCATAGCCCTGGAAAACCAAAATGGCCCCACCGCCCTGGCCCTGACCCGGCAGAACACCACCGTCTTCCCCAAAGCGGACCCGGAATGGCGCAACACCATCCGCACCGGCGCCTACATCGTCAAGAAGCCCGATTTTGGCGCCGACTCCGCCGCCAAACCCGATGTGGTGGTCATCGCCACCGGCTCCGAAGTGAACCTGGCCCTGGAAGCGGCCCAACTTGCCGCGCAAAACGGCAAAAAAATCCAGATAGTCTCCATGATTAGCCGGGAACTCTTTGAAAGCCAGCCCAAGGCTATCCGGGAAGCCATCGTGCCCCCGGGGGTACGGGTAATCTGCTGCGAAGCGGGGGTCCGCAGCGGCTGGGAACGCTGGACAAAACCCGAAGACATCTTTTCGATAGACCGCTTCGGCGAATCGGGCCCCGCAGCCAAAGTGGCGGAGCATTTGGGCTTTACCGCCGCAGCCCTGGCGGCGCTGATTAACAAATAGTTCAGCTTAAGAGCAGAAACAGCCTGACCTCCGGGCCAGGCTGTTTTTTGGTAAACAGTTTGTTCACCCACCCATTGGCCGCAAAGCGCCAGGGGGACAGAGCTTAATTGAGGGTAATGCATTTACTTTTTGGATTATTGACTTTTCGATCATTTTACATTAGAATAACCTTATTATTCTAATGTAAAATGATCGAAAAGTTGAATATATTACTTGTATTGTCAGAAATTATTGCCGATATTATAGGTATTAATTTCTGTTTTTTATACTCTAGTGAAGGGTACGATTTTAAAGGAGTGGCCAATTGGGGTTTTATAAAAGAGACGTAAGTCTTATGGATGAAAAATTATTTCCCCGGGAGTCTTTAGACAGACCTTGGTCCAATCCGGATAGCGAAATATCCTCAACCCTGGAACGCGGCCATCACTCTGATGACGAAATTATTGATTTTGTCGCCCAAAAAATTTCCAATGTCGCGAAAGATAAATCCTAATCAATAGTCAATGGAGAGGTTGACTCATGCCATCATTGGAAGATGTCCTGTTAAAGGATTTTATGTATGAACAAAATCCTAATGGCAGTTACATTATCGATAATTATAAATTAGTACCCGTAAATAGGGATAATGCCGTTGATGTTATCCTACAGGCTGAAAAAGGCAAAATTAATGATACCGAATATAATGAACTGGTAAAGTATGAAGACTATGGGTTTAAAGTAGACTCCCAAAATCCCTATATTCATAGGCGTATTGCCAGTATTTTCTATTGGTTTTCTATTCTAAAACCCTTTAATATTGACGTTTTACACGGATTTAAAAGGAATGATCTGGGTTTTATCATTAGTTGTTATAATGAATTTACAACCTATATGCTCGCCTCAATGGTTTTAAAATCATTTAATCAGGAGCTCAATTTTGGGAAAGGGAAAATCATGCGTTCCATATTATATGATCTTCATTTTAGAAATTTATCCCGCTCTTCATTGGAATTCTTCCTACATACTCACATTGTTGATATAAAGACCTCCGCAATTCGACCTCCGACCTCTTGACGATACCCCCCAAATTTGATAATATTTAAAAACATATATTGGAGCGATGTCCGAGTGGTTGAAGGAGGCGGTCTTGAAAACCGTTGTGCCGCA
>BNVE01000014.1 GCA_025997875.1 Spirochaetia bacterium | reverse complement strand
GAAAAGATACGAAGGTACGTAAAATTCCAGGAAGACGCCGAGCGGCAGGATGAAGACCACGAACTACAAGAGGGCCTCTTTTAGAGGCCGCCTTTCAAGCCCCCACCTTTGGTGGGGGTTGTTGACTATTCAGTCCGCCCTGCTAGGCCAGCTTGACCTTCCCGGCTTTTTATCCTGCGCTTTTGATCCGGCGCAGTGGAAACTCCGGGGAGCCTGGCTTAAATGCGAATGGTCAGGCCTCTCGCGGCCATCCGTAGACATACAAAAAGAAGCAAACGCCATGAAGACGCTCCTCGGAATGGGTGTTATTACCCACGATATGGTGGCCAGAGAATTCAGCGGCTTTGATTTCCGTACCGTGCAGAACAAGCTGGAGATAGAACGGGAAATTATGGAAAGTCACGGATTTACAGCCGAAGCCGATGCGAAACCAGAGGAGCCGGTAAAGGAAGAGGTCGACCCAGACCTAGAAGCCGCCACTCAGGAGCTTGAGGATTTTTTAGAAAATGGAAGTCCTGAAGGGCGGGAACTTTGGGATAATTATAGGGATCAGCTTGCGTCGACGCAGACGTAATAAAGTTTATAAGGCGGTAGGAGTATGAACATGGAAGTAACATCGGTTATTGCTTTGATTTTAGGTTTTATTTCAATATTAGGAACCGTTGTTTCCACGGTTTGGTTTTTCGGCAAGTTAAGATGGGAGGTTGACAGCTTGAAACGCGAAAACGATCAACAGGAACGTCAATTAAAAGAAATTACGGACACTCTAAAAACACTTCGTGAACAAGGGAGCGTACCCACTGAATCACTGGAAAAAAGATTAACCAAATTAGAAGAGAAATTTGACGTATTTGCCGCCGAAATCAACAAGGCAATATCCCAGCTTCTCATTGAGGTAAAAACTCTTGAAAGATCGTCACATCCACGATCACGAAGATCGGATAAATAAAAGGAGGGACTTATGAAAGATACAAAAGTCCAGCAGTTATTGGGGCTTATTGTAGCCACGGTGTTCACAGGTTTTATGATTTTTTTTGTGAAGGACTCAGGATCGGCTTCGGCCCTGGCAGCAACCTTCACCGGGATTGTCGGCGTTTTTATCGGCCTTGATATCGCCGTGATGATCAAAAAAACCAGCGCCATGTCAGACGGTGCTTATAAGGCTATGAATAAAAGCCGTTATATGGCGGCCCTCTTTATTTTTTCCGGCCTGCTTATTGAGACCTTTGTTATTTCCGGTCTCTACGGACGGAACTGCGACTCCTTATACACCAGCTTTGGGATGGGTTTTTTAATTGTTATCGGCGGACTTATTGCAGGCATCGAGGGGAATAAAATCGTTACCAATCCAAGCGACAGTGAGCCGCCGCCTGAAACTGCCTCCCGCTCACAAACTGTGAACGGCACCGGAAATACTGTGGCTGGCGGGAACATTGTCAATTAAGAATTGCGTCGACGCAATTTATAGGTGGAGGTGAACGTGACCGGATATATTATTCTGGCTATTTTTATTGGTTTGGTGGTTTCCCACACCGCTGTTTTTTTTATCGGATATTCCCGCGCCCGAAAGCGGGCGGAGCTTGAGCGGGCAGAAGACGAACGCAACAGGCTCCAGCGCGACCGGGAATTTCAAAAGGAAAAAGAGGATATCCAAAAGGAGGTATTTGGAAATGCAGAAGAAAAAAAAGCTTCCCTTGCTTCGGGCGCTCCTGGCCGTGATCGTTTCAATAACATCAATAACAGCCTGCGCGACCGCCCCAAGAATTGAGTACATCCGTGATGTTCCCGCTGTTACCTTTCCGGTATTTCCGCCGCCCGATTGTGTGGAATACGAAGATGCAACGGATACCGTTATGATGCCGCTCTGGTATTGGCAAAAGATCGCCGAGTACAAAATAGACGTGGATGCTATTGAGGAGTATCTTGATCGGCTCCGCCCTGCGGCGGCGCAGCAGTGATTGTGTATCTTTCCGGCCCCATAACCGGATTGCGGGATAATAACCGCCGAGCCTTTACCAAGGCCTTGGATAGAATCGGGGAGCTTGCCCTCGCGGAAATTTTTGTAATTTCCCCGCTTCAGCTTGCCGAAAAGGTTGAGGCTTATTTCGGCGAATACAACAGGAACCAGTATCATGTAATAAAACCAGAATGGTCGGATTATATGCGCCTTTGCATCGCCCGCCTTTGCACAGTGGATTGTGTTTATTTCCTTAAAAATTGGCAAAAAAGCAAAGGTGCATCACTGGAGCGTCATATTGCAGAATCTTTGGATATTCCCTGCGTGGAAAGCGCAGAGGAATTAAAAAAAATTTATGGAGAGCGTCATGCAGATCAAAGAAAAATATCTGACTATAAATCCCTTCTCTCGGCCCGGTAAAAGCCTGGTCGCAGTAAAGGGTATCGTACTTCACTGGGTAGCAAACCCAAAAACCAGCGCCGAGGCCAATCGTAATTATTTTGAAAACCTCAAGGTCGGAAAAGACGGGCGCTATGCCAGCGCCCATTTTATCATTGGGATTGACGGCGAGGTGATCCAATGCCTGCTTGAGACCGAGGTCGGATACCATGTAGGCGCTAACAAGTACACCGAGCGGGCGCTCAAGGAGCTTTCAACCTATCCAAACAATTGTACCCTGGGTATCGAGTTATGCCACAAGGATTGGGAAGGAGAATTCACCAGGGAAACCTTACAGGCCGCCCGTGAATTGATCCTTGAGTTATGTGAACGGTACAAGCTGGGACGGCAGAACGTGTATCGCCATTATGACATAACCGGGAAGGACTGTCCCAAATACTTCGTAACCCACGAGGATCAATGGGAGCAATTTTTGAATTTTGTTTTTTCAAAAAGTTAATAGCTTTATGAATTTTGAAAATCGCATAATGGAGTAACTATGAAGACCGTGGCAATCGAAGGCGATATTGGATATGAATGGTGGACGGATTCCGGCGTAACCGCCAATACCGTCAAAGAACAACTCGCCGGAATAACAGATGGGGAGGAGATACAGGTAAACATCAACTCCGCTGGCGGCTCGGTCTATGAAGGCGTTGTTATATTCAACCTCCTTCGGGATCACGCCAAGACACACCCAGTATCAACCAGGATTAATTGCATGGCTTTGAGCATGGCCAGCTATATCGCACTGGCCGCTCGCACCGTTGACAAGAATGCCGTGATCACAGTGAGCGATAATTCCATAGTAATGATTCACAATCCGTGGACGTATACCTGGGGGGATTACAGAGACCTTCAGAAAGAGGCCCTGTATCTTGAAAAGCTCGCCGCCATGTACGGTTCCGTTCACGCCGCCGTTTCCGGCCAGACCGAAAAGGAAATCCGCAAAGCAATGGATGACGAGACCTACTATGTAGGAAAGGAAATCATCACCGCAGGTTTAGCAAATGTATTTGATGCCATCGTGGAAGGGGAAGACAGCGGCATTATTGACGCCAGGGATAATTTAATAATCAACGCAAAATTTGCGGCCAACAAGACATTTGACACTGCTAAGGCCGCAGGGGAAAAAGACGGCAAGGCATATCGGAGCGATCTGGAAAAGGCTGTCGCTTTTTATCAAGGGTATAAACCGCCCGCAATAGCGAGCGCAGGCGGACTTATAATAAGCAAAACTTCTGGAGGAGGTAGTATGAAACCGGAGGATTTACTGGCACAAGACAAAGCCTGCTATGATGCGGTTTTCGCTCTTGGCGAAAATGCCGCGCTCGAAAAAGAGCGGGCCAGGGTAAACGCCCACATTATGCTGGGTAAGGAAGCAGGATCGCTGGAGGTCGCGGCGAAATACATTGAAGAGGGAAAGTCAAGCATGGACGAGGCCGTCCGTGCCGAGTACTTGGCCCTTTCCATGAAGAACAGCCGCCTCGCCGCCCGCAATTCCGATGACGTGGGGGATATCAACACGTCAACAGGAGGGGAAGCCGCAGACGCCAAGGCCCTCTCCCACGCTTTTTCTTTAGGCGTCCAGGGTAAAACAATGGAGGGAAAAACATGGGCGGAGTAACTTTCGATACCATCGTCAACAAGACGCTCCAGCTTGGCGGCGGGAAATTTGAACAGGGAACTATCACCGTAGCGGCGGGAGCCACAATAGCTTGTGGAACCCTTCTGAAACGGAGCGGCAATAAATTTGCTGTGGCGCAGGATATTCCTCCCAACCCCGGAACCCCAGGGGAAGACGGCGGCTGGGATACCCCGCCTTCCCCCGGCGACATACCCCTTGCGATCATGCCCTTTGATTTGAAAAACGAATCAAACGCCGCCGCAGACATGGGTTTCCGCGCCCTGATCGGCGGCTCCGTGCGGAAAGATATGCTCAACATCGGCGGAGCGGCCATCACCAGCGCCCATGCCGATTCACTTCGGAATTATGGAATCATCGCCGTGCATTCCACTGACGTGTCGAGGGTAGACCCCGACACCTCGGTATAAAAAAGGAGTAGGAAAATATGGCTAATACAATACCTGGCAGCCTCTTGACGCAGGTCGTCGAGATGTATCAGCAACAGCCGGACATCAAAAAAATGGGATTCCTAACATCGCTTTTCAAAACGACCCCGGAATCCTTCACGGACGCAACCAAGATCAACATGGATATGGTTTACGGCGGGAACGAAATGGCCCCCGTGGTGAGAAATCTCAGCACCGGCGCTGTGACAATCACCATTGACAAATTCGGAAACATGGAGGTGCCGTTTCCGGTCTACTCCCTGGAAACGCCTGTCAACATTGACCAGCTTATGGAACGGTTCCCCGGCGAGAGTGTCCTTATTAACGGAACCGTCAACTGGTATGGCCGCATGGCCACCAAGGTAAAAGAGGGCACCAACAAGCACATCCGCATGATAAAAAACTCGATGGAGTATCAGGCGGCGCAGGTGCTTACTACCGGCAAATGCACCCTTACCGATGAAGACGGAAATGAAATCAATGAACTTGATTATCAAATTCCTGAAAGCCACTTCCCCGAAGTAACTGTTCCCTGGAAGAATGCCACTGCCAAGCCCATCGATGATCTCAACACCCTGGATGACGTGATCCGACCAGATGGTCTGGTGGACGTGGTCAATTATGTTATGGGCAAAAAAGCCTGGCAGAATTTTCTGGCCAACGAACAGGTGCAAAAAAACCTGGACAAAAACATTCTCAACACCCTGGAAATTTCCCCGCAGATGCGGGATAAGGGAGCGGCCTATCTCGGCAAGATCAACACAGACGGCCACGTCCGCCTTTTCTGGGGATATGATGCCACCTACAATCCCTGGGGACAACCAGCCGTCTCCAACTATTTCCTCGATCCCGATAAGGTGATTTTCCTTCCCTCCTTTGAGGCGATGGATTTTCGCCGTTATTTTGGCGGCATTCCAAACATCAAACTCGATCCGGTTTTTGATCCGCTTTTCGGAAACAAAATCACCATCGAGGGTGAATACGACTTCAAAATCCGCGTCTGGTTTGACGAGGATGCTGAAACCTACAAAGGCCGCACCAAGAGCCGCCCGCTCTTCGTTCCGGCTTCCCGCCTGCGCTATGGCTGCCTGTATACGGGCGAATAAAAGGAGGATCGAATGTATATTGTTGCACAAGGACACAGTTTCAGTACTCCCCGCGGGCTTCTAAGCCCCGGTGCAGAAATTACTGAAAAAGATTTTTCCGATAAAAGCGCCTTTCTGAAAAGAATTCAAAAGGGGAGTATTGTCGCCGGAAAATCAAAAGCCCAGCTTGCCAAGGAGGAGGCCGAAGCGAAAGAGGCCGCCGATACCGAAACCAAAAACGCCGAGGCCATCAAAAAGCAGAAGGCCAAGGAAGAAACCGCTCTGAAATTGAAAAACGCCGAGGCCGCACTGGATAGAGCTGAAGAGACGCTCCAGACTGCGGAAGATGCCGCCGCCAAGGTAAAGGATTCTCAGGACGAGAAATTCAAATCCCGCATTGATGGTTTAGAGGCCGCCGTCAGCAGTGCAGAGAACACCCTGAAGACTGCCAAAACCGAAGCGGAAAAAGCCAACGGCGATGCCAAAGCCGCCGCCGAGGAGAAAGTAAAGGCTTCAGGGAAGGCACTTGAAGAGGCTCAGAATAATCTGCGGATCGCCAAAGAGGAGAAGGAAACGCCTGAATACAAGACCGCTCTTGATGCTGTGGAAAAAGCCAAGGATGCCGTGACCGCCGCCGAAGCCAATCTCGACGAGGCTTTGAATGAGGTAAAAAAAGCAAAATGAATGTGCGGGAACTTTCCGAAAAGTATCTGGAAAAAACTCTTGAAAATCCAAATGCGGCGGGAAGTCCCTACACGCTCATCGACACGGAGAATGTCCAGTATCCGGTAGTAGGAACCGTGGGAGATATTTCTATGCTCATAGACCCCATCACCGGAGAGACAATTTCAGGCCGCACTATTACTACTACTTGCATGATGAAGCGCTTACCCGTCCAGCCCAAGCGAGGCTGGCGGGCGGAGCTTCCCGACCTGGCCGGGAGCATTCAGAAGTTATACGTTCAGGAAATTTCCCCGGATCATACCACGGGGATTTATTATTTTGTTATGAGTCTTGATCTTCGGGAGGAACCAGCGGCATGAGCGATCCGGTACAAGAAGCCCAGATCACCGAACTCATAGAATCCCCCGATACCATAGAGATCGTGCGGGATCAAATTGCCGCCCTGCTTTCACTGGAACTTCAGAACCAGTACCAAATGGCAGTAGTTGCCGCCGTGCCAAGGCCGCAGGATTACAACATCAAAGTGTATGTAGAAAATTCACGGCCCTATGATATCGGGACTGAACAGATCTCTTTGATAAACATTTTACTTCCCAAAGTAACCGCTCCGCTTTCAAATCCCCGGATTGGAAAGCAAAAAGAGCAAGCGACCTTTTATGTCGACTGCGCCGCAGACGGAAACGCTTCGGGAAATTTCCGTGATGACAAATCAGCAACATTCCGCGCCTGGAAAATCATGCGCCTCGTGCGCCGGATTATTATGTCAGAACAGTATGCGTATCTCGGCCTACGCGGAACGGTAAGCTCAAGAACAATCACCACTATGGAATCCGGGACTCCCGGAAATCAGGTGGCGCTGGCGGTTACCGTAATCCGCTCCACCTTGGTGGTGGATTTTGTAGAGGGAGCCATTGAATGGCCTTCCGTTATTTTGGAAGGCATTGATTATGACGTTAATGCGGAGACCGGACAGGTAATCGCAAAGCCAAGCCTGAAAGATCGTGTAATGGGTTTGGATAATAAAGAGGAGGATCAAAATGTTACCAGCATCGGCAATTAGCAGGGTAACCGGAGTCAATGTTGAATTCCGAAATTTCAACAGCGGAAACGGCGGTTACCTACCACAGAGACTTGCGGTGATCGGTGTCGGCAATGACGATGCCGTGTACACCGTTCAGAAACATGAAGCGACCGGGAGCGCCGATGCCATCGCCAAGCGATACGGCTATGGATCGCCCCTGCACCTGGCCGCCAGGCAGTTTTATCCTGACGGCGGCGGCGGAGCGAATTTCCCCATTACCTTTTATCCGCTGGCAAAAGCGTCCGGTTCCCTTCCTGCGGCTGGCGCTATTTCGTGCGATGGCACTGCCGAGAAAAACGGCAGCGGTGTTGTATCTATCGCCGGAATCGACGTGGAGTTTGCCATCCAGAAAGGCCAAGGCCCTGAAGATATCCTTGATGCGGTAAAAGCCCGCATCACCACCAGGCTGGAGATGCCTATCTTTACCGGCGACATCGATGGCGATGAACTCCCGGTAACCGCCAGATGGAGCGGTGACAGCGGAAACGAGATCAGCATCATAATCGAAACCAGCGTTCCCGGCATCACTTTTGGTGTGTCCGAAATGACAGGCGGAGCGGTAGACCCGGATGTCGGCCCGGCCCTGACCGCCATCGGCCAGATTTGGGAAACCGTTATCCTCAACGCTTTTTCCTACACCAAAGAAAGCCGCCTTAACACTTATCAGACTTTCGGCGATGGCCGCTGGAGCGAGCTTGAGAAAAAGCCACTCCTTGTGGCGCACGGATGTGTTGACGATTTTGAAACCCGCACGGCGCTTACCGATCAGCGAAAAACTGATCGTGTCAATTTCCTTATCGTCAGTACAGCAAGCCCTGAACTTCCCTGTGTGATCGCCGCTCGCGGATTGGTCAACATTATGAACACGGCCAACAGCAACCCGCCGCACAATAACTATGGCACCCTGGGCGGTCTCAAGGCTGGGCCTGACGAGGCGCAGGAAAACTGGACGACCAGAAACAATTCCCTCTCAAAGGGCGCATCCACCAACGTCAAAAACGGCAGCGTTGCGGAATTGAACGATATTATTACAATGTGGCACCCGGATAATGAAATCAATCCGGCCTATCGCTATGTGGTCGATATCTTCAAACTCCAAAACATCGTATTCAACGTCAGGATGATCCTGGAATCGGATGAGGTAAAGGGAGCGCCACTGGTTCCCGATTCTGCCGCCACCAGGAACCCGAAGGCGATACAGCCAAAGACCATCAAGACCAGCATGATGAACCTTTCCAATTCCCTTGAGGACTTTGCCATCCTTGCGGATGCAGTATTCACCAAGGAGCGGCTGGTGGTAAAAATCAGCAACATGAATCCAAAGCGCCTCGATTTGCAGTTTCCCTGCAAGTTATCGGGGAACGTGGAAGTTATCGGCGCCGACATTTATTTCGGTTTTTATCTGGGCGAATAACAGGAGGACAAAATGGCATCAGGGCCAGCAGAATCGATTACCATCGCCGGACGGCGCTTTGCGTGTAACAGCGAGGACGATGTTACCATCCAGCTTTCCGGTTTTACTAATGAAGTGAAAATGCACGGCGATGGCTCAAGCCATGTGGCAAAGAGCCGGAAGCCCGGCAAAATTGACGGTCTCAACGTGTACATCGATCACGAGCGGGACGACCTTGAATTTTTGCAGACCGAAACGGACAAGCACTCCTACCTCGACACCAGCATAACGCTGTGCGATGGCAGGGTGTATGCGGGGAGTTTGCAAATGACTGGGGATGGCACCGCCGAGAGTACCAAAGAGGGCTATGCGCCCATCACAATGGAAGGCCCCTCCCTGGAAAAACAGGGATAAAAATCAAAGGAGTATTTTATGCAGGAACTGGATGAGCAGGAAGGCCAGGAAAATGAATTTGTCGATGGCGAAGATGACAGCGGCATCAGTTTTGCGGAGCAGGAATTTATCAACTACTGCGAGGCAAACGGACTCGATTATGAAGAGGCCGCTATGGACGAGGATGAGGCCAAGGACTTTCGGAAAATAAAACGACATTTTACGCGGGCCGTTGACGAAAAGCGGATCACGGTAGACGGCACCGCACTTATCTACACGGTATCCAATCGCTCTCCGAAGACCGCCGCCGGAAAGACTCTTGCCGGAAGCCAATTTACCATCCGCCGCCCCAATGGACGGGCTATGCTGGCAATGGACGGATACAAGGACACCCAGCAGATGAACAAGCTGGAGGCTTATATGGCGGCCATCTGTGGGATCGAAAAAAGGGATATTGGTATGATTGCCGCTCTTGATAAAACGGATCACCAACTCATACAGGATATCGCTATACTTTTTTTAACCGACTAGCCTCCGAAGTGGCTGTCGGAGGCAAGCGTCAGCGAAAGCTGGGGATAGAATGGGTATCGTATCAAATGCGCCAAATATACGCGGATTACAACATTCCAATTCCCCCCGAAAAAATCTCCATCGAGGAGATACATTTTTTTTATATGCCGATGATAGACAGCCTGTGCCGTATTCAGAGGGAGTCCAAGGGTGGCAAGTAAATATGCGATGGAAACTGTTTTTCAACTCATCGACAAAGTCACCCGGCCCCTGGACAGCATCGGGATAAAATCAAAGACCGTCAGTAAAAAAATACAACGTGATTTTGCCGCCGCCCAGAAGCGCCTAGACGCCTTTGGTAAGGCAATAGCTAAATGGGGAAAGCGGGCGCTCCTGGCCGCAGGAGCGGCGGTAGGCGCCTTTGTAGGTATCGGTGTCAAGAACGCCATTGCGCTGGCGGATACGATGGCGAAGATCGGAACGGTGGCAAGCTCCACCGCACCTCCGCTAAGTGAATTACAAAAAAACCTTACCGATGCGGCAAACGCCGCTGGCTTTACGGTTCAGGAACTTGCCGACATCGCATACATCGCTATCCCCTCTGGTATCGCCGCCGAAGCCTCGGCGGATTTTGCCGCTGTAGTGGCGAAGACCGCAAAGGTAACCGGAACAGCATCCGAACAGATCGTCGACGGCCTCACCACCGTTCTTAACGCTTATGGTATGGGAGCTGAGGAGGCGGCCCGGATATCAGGAATGATGTTCACGGCCAACAAACTCGGCAAGACCTCTTTTCAGGATATGGCAACCGGAATGAAAAGCGTCATTCCTATCGCCGCCCAATTCGGTGTCGCCACGGAAGATGTATTTGCATCTATCACGGCGCTCACGGCCAAGGGCCTCACCACCAAGGATGCAATGAAAACGCTCGGTGATTCGATCAGCGCTGTCACCCATCCGTCCAAGGATGCCGCTGCCCTTGCACAGCGCCTGGGACTTGATTTTTCTGAAGCCGCCGTAAAAAGCAAAGGTTGGGCGGGATTCCTGGAAGATATACGGCAAAAAACAGGAGGGAATACAGCGATACTGGAGACGCTTTTCGGAAATGAAAAGATCGCCCGCTCTATGGGAATCCTTGCCACTACTGGCTCCCAGGCGTTCAGCGAGGCCCTTGCCGAAATGGGAAACGCTATGAACACTATTGATGAGCAATTTGCCAAGGTAACCGATACCCCGGCGGAGCGATGGAAAAAAGCAATCAATAAAATCAGTAACGCCGGAACCTCCCTGGGTACATCACTCCTTCCACTTGTGGAACGTGTAATCGGTAGAGTGACCGAAATAGCGGATCGCATCGCCGCCATAGATTTTAGTCAATACACCGGAACAATAGAAAACGTAATCGGTGTGATAGAGTGGCTTATAGGCGTAATAATCGGTGCAGTAAAAATAGCATGGGATTTTAGGATTGCCATCATGGTGATCGTGGGTGCGCTGGCGCTTTATCACGGTGCGCTTATGGCTGCCGTCATAGCAACCAAACTCCACAAGACCTGGATGGTCGCCGCCAAGATCGCTACCTTTGCCTTTACCCTGGCAACAAAAGGCCAGACTGAAGCCCTTGCGAAATTAAAAATAGGCACAATAACCTATGCGATTGCCCAAAAAGGATTAGCAGTTGCACATACTATTGGAGCGGCGGCAGCAACTGCCTTTAGTGCCGCTGTAACTGCAAACCCGATAGGATTGATTATTATGGGGATTGTCGCCGCTATTGCCGCCCTGATCGCCATCATTATACTGATTAAAAAGAATTGGGAAAAAATAACCACCGCCATAAAAAATAATGCTAATAAAATAATCGGAGTAATTTCAGTTATATGTTTACCAATAGGTATCATCATTTCCTTAATAAAAGAAATCGCTTCCAACTGGGGGAAAATAAAGGATGCAATTTCGGCGACCGGGCTGTTTGATAAAATAAAACAAATCGGCGAGGGAATAAAAAACTTTATAAAACCCGGCATCGACTGGCTTATCGGTATCTGGGAAACTGTAAAAAAAGCAGTTTCCAGTTTTTTTAATTATGTAGTAAGCGGCATTAAATCTTTTTTTGAACCTGCTATAAATTGGATTGTAAATGCATGGCATACAGCAATCTCTACTATTGGGAATTTCTTCAAAGGTATATTTGACGCAATCGCAAAATTTGTGCAGCCAGCGCTTTCATGGTTTTCCGAAACATGGCAAAAGATAGTTTCTTTTTTCAAGGATAACGCAATAGTCAATGCAATCAAAGTAATAGGTGGAACCTTAATTTCCGGTCTCTTGGCACCAATACAGGGATTACTTGAAATTCTGTCATACATTCCGGGCCTTGGTCACCTTGCGGGAAAAGGAGCGGAAAAAATACAGGAATTTAGAAATTTTCTCAAAGGGGCCGATGGTGCAACGATAAACGCCAATGTAAACGTGCCCGACAGTGTCGCCGCCGAGATCACTCCTTTAGGCGGAACTCCATCGGTCGAAACGCCGGGGATTAATAATCCTAATATCGCTTATCCAGACATGAGTACCACTGGTGGCGCAGGCGGACGATCTAGGCTTCACGGCGTGGCAGATGTTTCAGGCGGAGCCGCAGCGCCCATGATCCCATCTCTCAACGGAACGCAGACCGTGAACTCTGCCGTATCTTCCCCAGCACCCATCGTGCAGGATAATACGCCGCAGGCTCTCTTGAGCATAGACCGATCTATGCAGATAATTTCGGCGCTCATTCAAAATATTGATACGACCACCACAGCCATTCTCAATAAGCCGCCCGCTGCGCTTCAGACCTCAACGATCACAGAGGCCCCATCGTCCATTCGCATCCCAGCGCAGGCGGCCAGAACTCCCTACAGGCTGCCGACCGTTCCCCAGCGATACATCGAAACCGGCCAGCGGGATCGGGAAAATGCGGATCGAGAAGATCCCAGGAATATACCGCCCGTCAGCCGGGAAGATCGCATGGCTTATAGCTTGCAGGAGCGGCGGGATACGGTCGGCATCGAAGTATCTACCGCCCAGGGCGCGCAAGCCCGGATCACACGCCGCCCGCGCTCGCCTAATATCAAGCTTACAGACTCCGGGGGGAACGCATGAGGGAATTGCGTGAAGGGAAATATACATCCCCCAGCGGAACAGAAATCGCTTTCCAATGGGATACGACTAGCCGTGACACGGAACTAAAAACCGGAACCTACACTTTCCCCGCACGAGATGGAGCCCGCGTACAGCACCAGGGGCGGGGAGCGATGACATTCCCGCTCACCTGTATTTTTACCGGCGAGGACTGCATGGATGCGGCGGATGCTTTTGAGGAGACACTTTGGGAACGAGGTGTCGGAGAACTCCAGCATCCGGTTTACGGAACTTATAAAGTAAAACCTACCGGCCATATTGCACGGGAAGATGATCCTGTTACCAAGTCCGGCGAATCCAGAGTTACCATTACCTTCACAGAAACAATCGATGACGAGGATGCGGAAGAGCTTTCGGAGGTCGCTGCTGATGCCATTGATGAGCGGCACGAAGAATTCACCGAGGCCGCTGCCGAAGACTTTGCCGAAAGTATAGCCAGCGTTGATACCATCGGGGAACAACTCGCCGTGGAAGCATCGCTGGAGGCGCAAACCCAATCCATGACGGAGGCCCTCCAACCCCTGGCGATGTCGGATAAAAAAACATTTGCGGATTGGCTTGCCTCGGCAAATGAACTCAAAGATTCAATAAAAAAACTGTATAAAAAAGGTTTGGCCGCAGCGGGCAAGGTAGAGAGTACCTACGTCAAGGCCCTCAACATCGCCCGGCTCACCCTGCGGCTTATGAAACTTCCGGCACGGCTGGCGACCACCCTGTCATCAAAAATACAGGGCTATTCGGCGCTCACGGCGGTTCTTATAAACCAGTATAAAAACGATCCCTTTGACATCAAAAAAATTAAAAACTCCTACAGTACGGCCCAACTTGCCATAGAGGGAGCCATTGCCTCCATCGCTTCAGGCGCTGCCATAAGTACGGCGGAGGCCGCCGTATCGTCCACAGGAAGGCCCAGGCCCGCTGTTAATGCCTCCACAAGCGGCGGAGCGGGCTCAATCGGGGAAAGTATAGGGAGAGGCCAACCGAGCGGCGGTGAAGGCTCCACAAGCGGTTCTGGTGGAATGAACAGTCCCAGCCGGAACACCGGCGTATCTTCCCGTGAGGAGGCTGTAGAAACTGCCATAAAACTATTGACGTTCCTGGAAAACATGAGCGCCTTTGAGGACTCCAAAATCGCCCAGGATGCATTTGTAGATGCCTCGTCAGAATCATACATGGCTCTGACCGAATTGGTACATCAAAGCGCCCAGCTTGTTATGAGCGCGGCCTTTGCGCTCCCCATGCAAAGAACAATCACCCTGGATCGTGACAGACAGGTCGTGGAACTATGCGCCGAATTATACGGCTCGCCGGATTATCTGGATGATTTTATTATTCAGAATAATTTTAACCTCAATGAAATTGAACTCCTTCCAATGGGAACCAAGGTGACCTACTATGTCCAGGGTGCATAAAGTACAGCAGGGTGATACGCTCGGATCAATTGCCGTCAGGTATTTAGGAGCCTCTTCAAAATGGCCAAAAATTACCGGATCAAATCCCCAGCTTGCAAATCGCAGAAAAGCCGTCGACGGTTCCCCATTCATTTATCCTGGGGACGATCTTATAATTCCCGAAGACGAGACCGCCACTCGACCAGCCGCCGTACAGGCCACGGAAACTATAGCCCTGACGGACAGCGAACAGGACGTTTCGATTAAAATTGATGGCAAAGAATACACCGGATTTACCGGCTATGAATTAAATTTGAATTACGATTCTTTTGACACCTTCAGTTTTTCCGCACCGTACAGCGAAGCCATGATAGAACTGCGCAGCGCCATCGTTCCCTTTGCCTTCAAATCCTGCGATGTATTTTATGAAGGCTCCCCTGTTTTTAAGGGAACGCTCCTGACACCAGACCCGGAGCTTACCGATAAATCAGGGGAGATCACTTTACAGGGATATCCGCTCTGTGGCGTTCTGAACGACTGTATGGTTCCCCCTACCAAATATCCTCTTGAATGTATGGGCCTCACTATAAAAGGCATAGCCGATGCCGCCTGTGATCCGTACAGTATTTCCGTGATCTTCGATGGCGATATAGGCCCGGCCTTTACCGAGGTGAGCATCGAGCCCACGGATAAAATTATGGACTTTCTAAAAAAGCTCGCCCAGCAACGGAACCTTCTTTTTACCAACACGGAAAAAGGGGAACTTCGTTTTTTTCAGGCAAAGCAGGAGCGAGCCTTTGCATCATTTTCTGAAGGAAAGACTCCCTTGATGTCCATCAAACCGAAATTTAGTCCACAGGAGTTTTACTCCCACATCACCGGATTTTCAAAAACCGAAGCGGAATATCCCTCCTATTCATTCACCTATGAAAATAAATATTTGATTAACAAAGGAATAATCCGCCACCATTCTGTAACTATTGATGATGCCAAAAATGAAGACGGCCTTAAAAATTCGGTGCGCTCCTATGCCGGTCGGATGTTTGCCGATACCGTTTCTTACGATCTGCAATGTGAAAAGCATCTCAACACTGACGGTGAGCGTTTCAAAAAAGGTATGACGGTCTGCGTTCTGGCACCATCGGCCATGATCACTAGAGAGACTAATTTTATTGCACGGAACATCAAACTGGAGCGGACGACCGAAGGTAAGACCTCAACGCTTTCCCTCGTTCTGCCCGGATCGTATACAGGGGAATTACCGGAGGCATTTCCGTGAGAATAGTAGCGAAAAAAATAAAAGAAGAGATAGACAAGTTTATCCAGCTTGTTACCGAACACCGAAAGGACTTTAGGCAGAATGCCTTGCTTTACAGTCCCGCTGGGGACGATTCGGTTCCGCTCAACGACGAGCGCCTCATTCTTGTAAAAGTAGACGGCACCGGGCGTTATGTGGCGGTCGGCACCCTCACCCCTTCCAAAGGTGCAAAGCCAGGGGAAAAGATTTTATTCGGACGTGATCCCGATGGAAAGGTAACCAGCTTAATAAAAATGCTCAATGACGGAACACTAGATATTTCAAATGAAAAAGATTACAAGCGGAATACAAAAGGCAATTCTGAAATATCGGGTGACGGTAAATTTACCATGACTATAAAAGGTGATGTAACTTTTGAAGGAAAATCAAATGTTACAAACAAGGCCGGAGCCGAATTTACAAACGAGGCCATCGGTAAATATACAATCAAAGGTGCAACGGTAGAAATCGCAGGCGCTTCCGAATTGATATTAAAAACAATAGGATCGCCCTTATGGTGTCCAAACGGAACCACCAAGTGTTATATATGTGGCGCTCCGCATGGCGGCCCGGAGATGGGTATAACGGGATTAAAGGGAGCATAGGCATGGCAATGAGTATCCAGGCGATGCACGCCGCCATAAAAGCTGAATATGACGATGTCACAAAATCTATCAACTGGAAAAACGGAGAGCGCCCTGAGCCGCTTGCCTATACAAAAGCATTCGACCGAGGGCTTACTGAATATGTCGAATCCAATATGGATATAACTTATGACTGGGCTGCGAAACTTCCCCATCCTGCATCTACGGCTGATCCAACAGAATCATTCAAAAGTGAATTGATAATTGCGGATAAAACAATCGGCCAGCCTCCAGTTATAGCAACATGGGGGCCACTTATAATGGCCTGCTTTGCCAAAACGGTGACCAAACATCCCGCAGCCTTTAAGGTACAACCGGGGAAGCTGGGTATAAAACCGCTTGTCATAAACCCCGCACCCGGAGAGTACCCAGGCCCACTCCTATCAATTTGTACTCAAATTTATAACTGGCTTTTAACCTGTATCGATCCGGCTCCGCTTTCAGGAGACCACGGCGCTTATAGCGGTGCGACCACAGGGATGGTGATCCAATGAACCTGCAAGATTTTGAAGGAGACCTCTTGCTGGAGGACACACCGGATGGCGGGAACATCCACATCGATGACGGACTTTTTGTCAGCGACCGGAGTTTTGGCACAGCGGTTTATCTATCCCTATTCGGCGGGAATAAAGAGGACAATGGCAGGGTGCGGAACCGGAAAACATGGTGGGGTAATACCCTGCGCGGAGTAAGCGAAAATCAAAAACTGGTGAGCCGCTTTCAAGCAATTATTCACGGCTCTCCTATGACCATGAAAAATATTCTTGATGCGGAGGAGGCAGCCAGGCTTGACCTCAAGTGGCTGACCGATGAAGGTATTGCAGATGAGATAATTGCAAGCGGGCGGCCGCTTTCGCACAGCCGCTTCGAATTGAAGGTGCAGATCAACGCAAGGGGAAAATCTATTTTTAATCACAACTATGCGCTTTTCTGGAAGGCAGGATCAAATGGCAAAGTTTGAGAATAAAACTATAGAAGAAATCCGGGATTTAATTATCAACGCCGTGAGAAGTAAATTTAATCTGGTATTCCGCCTGCTTCCGAAGTCTTTTCTCTTTACGGTCTCAACGGTGCTGGCCGGTATTTTTATTATTTGTTATAAGCAAATCGCCTGGGTGTTTCTCCAGCTTTTCCCCGGCAGCGCATATTGGCGCACGGTTTATGTGTTGGGTATTCCTATCAGGCCCCTTATTAAATGGGGAGTCCTTATCGGTGTCGGGGAACCGCGCACCGGAACGCAGTGGAAAGGAAACGTCACCGTGAACGTCCTTTCAGGCGGCTCGCTTATCGCCGGGACACAATTAAAAAGCGATATAACCGGCCTTCTATACATTACCGAGGCCAGCGTTCCCCTTGAGGGCCAGAACGTAACCGTTCCCGCAATCTGTGCCGATATCGGCATCCCCGGAAACCTTGAGGCTGGGGATACTTTGAGCTTTGTCTCTCCGCTGGGGAATGTGCAAAAAACGACAACCGTGGATACCGTTACCGCTTATGCAAGGGACGATGAGAGTGAGAGCGAATACCGGGCCAGGGTCGAGCGCCGTTTCCGTTCCCCTCCTCTGGGCGGCTCCCTTTCCGATTATCAAATCTGGGCCAGCGATGTAAATGGCGTTCTGTCCGCATACCCTTATAAAGACCCAAATTCGGCGGCGGGTGTTCTAATCTTTGTAGCTGGCGTTCCCGCTCAATTTTTCCGGCGCATACCAACAACAGATCTATTACACCAGGTGGGTGAAGCCTGTACCTATGATCCTGATACCGGACGGCAAAGCCGGAAACCTGTGACTGCTGTGCTTGATCCCGATGCGGATGGCTCCTATGAAAATATAAGGCCGGTATCAATAAAAGGATACACCGTCTGCATTTATGGCATGAGCGGCGTTCCGGTTTCCGATTTCGCAAACGCCGTGCGGCCCGCCATCGAAAATTATTTTTTAGGCAGGGAGCCTTATATTCGCGGGCTTTCGGATGATAACAACAAGCTCAACACGATTTCAAAAAATAACATCACCAGCGTTGTCGACCAGACCTCGCTTTCACTCAAGGCGGAATTCGAAAGCGCTAGGCTGTTTATCGAAGGCTCGGAAATTGCCAGCGATACCCTTGGCATGGGTGAATTGGCGGAGCTTGCCCTGCTGTATGTGAACGGAGTGGCAGTATGAGCAGCACAAACGGAAAATTCTTTGAGGCTGTAAAGGAATTATTTTCACACTCCCGCGCCTTTGAGATGTATGCGGATAATAACAAGCGCCGCCTCGTCAAAGGTCTTGTGGCTCTCCCTGAAAATATCCGCACCGAAGCGGAGCTTGTATATTTTGATTTATTCCCGGATACCACCAGAGTACCTGAAGAGTGGGAGAAGGTTTTTGCGCTTTTTTTTACCGAGGCAGAATTGCCAAAGCGCCGGAGCATACTAGACTCCATGTGGAAGATGATCTCCGGGGATCAGTCCTTTTCATTTCTTGAGCTTATGCTCCGCCGCATCGATGAGCGCATCCATGTAGTGGAAAATATACCGATTAGTAACCCCCGTCATTCCGGCGTTGTTATTCTGGCCGTCTGCGGATACAAGACCATGCGATGCGGCCACCGGAAAGCCGTCTGCGGATACCGTGAAGGACATCAGGCATTTGTACCTACTATAATCCAGAACGAAGCGACCACAGAATACAATCTTCCTGAAGATAGTTTCTATTGGGAAAATTGTTTTTTTGTATGCAAAAATGTTGTCCGCAATCCCCGGCACCGGATTCTTTATGTGGAGCCGCTCCCCCTCAGCGCAGTTTGGAAAAACTATGTTGAGTTTATTATTCTCAAGGTCAAACCTGTTCATACCACGGCCATTGTTTTTATTGAATGGCAAGAAGGAGGCGAGCCATGATACGGCTTAATTTTTCATATTCCGTTTATGTGGATATCAACGATCCCCATCATCCGGGCGGAGCGGCCATAGATACCACCGATGACGAGAGCGAGGACGGGACTCCGATTTACGCACGGCTCATCAACGATATGCGTGGATGGAAGGAAGCGGCCATCGTTGAAGCTAGGGGAAACTTTACCGTCAGCGGACTCCCCGACCGGCCTGGCGCATCCGATACGCTGGACGCTCTTAAAATCATTATGGCGCGGATCGTCGATGCCAACGTAACACCGCAGATGATCCTTTCCAGACTCTTGACCGTTGATGGCCCCGGCAGCGGCTTGGATGCCGATATGCTGGGCGGCCATCCCCCGGAGTATTACCAAGCGGCCACGTCAGCGGGCTATGCGGTAACACTGGTCTCTGGCCCCGAATCAATAATTCCCTGGGCGGAAATCAATATCGATTATTCGGCACAAAAAACCTACTGCATTATAATTACCGCTCACGGCAATTTCCCCGATGTGGTTTCAATTCCCTATGAAGCAAAAAATGACGGCCTCCACGTTTTTCCGCAGCGACTCCTTGGGGGAAACCTTATCGCCGGTACGCAAAGGAAAAAATGGGGAATAGGCAAATGGGGCGAGGGCAAGGTGTGGGTGCCGGGTAGAAAATGGGGAGAGGGAACTTGGGGAAGCGGCAAATGGGACGCATCCAGATTTGTAGGTGGAGACGCATGGGGCGTGTATGAACCCATGCCCATCAATATAGAAATCAAGGAGGTATAGGCATGGTGGGATTACCTGTCAGCTTATCCACGAAACAGGACTGGCTTAACGCAGTAAATTATGCGAAAGCCACAGGAGACGGCAAAGGCACGATGCGAGCGCGCCTTTTGGAACTTAAGAGCAATTCAAAAATGCTGGTTCTCAAGGCGGCCGCCGAAGTGAAGCCGCCAGAAGAACAGACGCCGGAGGATTTCAAATCCGTCGACGATCCGAATTGTGAAAAACTCCGAATCGGTTTTACCGACGCGGAAATTGACCAGCTTATAGGAGGGCTCGATTAATGTTAAAAGTTTTTAAAGACCTGGTTGACGAGGCAACGGTTGCCACGGTTCCCGAAAGCATAGCGCATCACACGAGTTTCATTTCCAAGCGTGATCCGTTTCTTTATGCCGCCGACCGGATTATTATTGCGGACGGCGCTTCCATCCCTATTTATGATGGAAACGCCTGGCGGCAAATCGTAAACCGCGGAACCCTGGACTTGAACGCCGTCAGCTTCCTTGATACCGGAGGCCAGTTTAATGTCGGCTGGGATTATTACATCTATCTTTGCCTGGGAGAGAATAACGATCCAGAGATTGTGATTTCGGCAAACGCCACCTACCCTTACGGATTTACCGTTCAGAACTCCCGGAAGATCGGCGGCTTCCATTATGGCCATATACGGCACGTCTCGGATGACGGCAAGTGGATTCCCGTTGACTCGGCGGGAACAAAGCGCGGCGGAACCGGAACCATCTGGCAAAGGAACGTCTCCGTGGGTATCATTCCCAATTCCGTGTGGGATTTACGGAACCGCCCGGCCTGTGCGCCGGAAGGCATGGTCAAGGTAGGAAATAAGTGGGTGGATATCTATATCTCCAGCGCTGCCGAAGCCATCGTGATGGAAGGCTCCGGCCTTTCCGTGGTTTCAGGAAAGCTTCAAAGTAAATACGGTCAACTTCCTGTTACCGGAACCGAGGGCCTCAACTGGTACGGTTTCAGTGAACTCGCATCCCTCGCGGGAAAATGGATGATGACCTACAGCGAGTGGATCGCCGCCGCCCGTGATAATCCCCAGGGTGAGGATGGTGCGGATAATTATGGCTGGACAAAGACTACCAATACAGCCCGCCAGCGCACCGGATGCAATGTCGACGCAGGCGGAAACTTTGTTGAGGGCGGCGGCCTGAAGCCCTTTGCGGTGAGCGCCTTCAACATTGTTGATGCTGTAGGTAATGTTTACGAATGGCTGGACGAGCAGACCTACCGTGAAGATGGAGGCGCAGCGGGATGGGCCTGGCGGGATATATTGGGCACTGGCAAAGGACAAGCGTATTTGTATAAGGATACTGCGCTGGTTTCTTTAAAAGCGGGCGGGAACTGGTACGATGGTGTCTGCGCGGGTACGCGGGCGGTGAATGCGAGCGGCTATCCGTGGAACGTGGCTGCGCTCACTGGTGTTCGGCTCGCCTGTGACGCCGCGTAGCGGCCCTGGTTTCTGATGTTCAGTAATTCTGGTTTTTATTCTGAGGCGGCGAGATTTGAACGAGCCCCGCAGGGGAATATTGCAAATCTCGCCTTGTTTCAGAAGTTTACTGATTTCATGGATTATTTTGAGCCAATCGCCATGAGGTTTCCACGGTATGAACAGATTATCTTATGTGCAAATATACGAAGCTGTATGTACCGAATAATGGAATTAATGATCGTGACGAATGCAAGCAAAAACCGTGCCGCGGGATGGTATTACATAGATGTGCAGTTAGAAATACTGCGTACCTACGTGCGCCGTTCCAGGGCGAAAGGCTCAAAGTACCTTTCGAAGAGAAGCTATGAGACGGCTGTAAAAAAACTCTCGGAGGTAGGTCGTATTTTAGGCGGCCTGATTAAAAAAAGTATGGGTGATTGATGTCAGCGGGAACTGGAACAATGGTGTCTACGCGGGTACGCGGACGGTGAATGCGAACAACTATCCGTGGAACGTGAATACGAACACTGGTGTTCGGCTCGCCTGTGATAATTTCTTTATTGCCAAAAATAAAGAATGCGGGAGCGATTACGGTCGTACCAGCAGTGGCAGTCCGAAAGGAACATCGTCAGATCGATCATCCGCTCCCATGCGGCGGGAGAAAGTAAGATAGCACCGTGCCTATGGGTGCGGTGTTTTTTAGCCGGGAAAGGATGTACACTACGGGAAAGCTATTTGAACGTATTTGTGAATTTGAGAACCTGTATCAGGCGGCAAAAATGGCGGCCAGAAACAAGCGGTATAAGAGCGCCGTTCTGCGTTTCTTTGGCGATGGCTTTGAGGAGAATCTTGTCCAAATTGAAGAGGAGCTTAGAAATAAAACCTACAAGCTTGGCCCCTTCCATAATTTTACAGTTTACGAACCCAAAAAGCGGGATATCTCTTCATTGCCGTTCCGCGACCGGATTATACAGATCGCTCTTTGTAACATCGTGGAGCCGATATTTGACACACGGTTTATTTATGATACCTATGCCTGTAGAGTTGGCAAAGGAAGCATCGCTGCCGCAAACAGGGTGTCTTATTTTTTGGAAAAGCCGGACGTACATTATTATTTAAAGTGTGATATTCACAAGTATTTTTATTCGATAAGTGTAGATCGGCTGGAGGATATTATAAAGGAACGGTATATACCGGACGATGATGATGCTATGTGGCTCATTGATACAATTTTGCGCCATGAATATCAAGGAGCAGGCATTAAGATTGGGAACCGCTTTTCACAATTGGCCGCCAATGCATACCTCGCAGAGGTGGATTTTCATGAGAAGGTTAGAGGGCAGGTTCCTTATTATATACGATACATGGACGATATTATTATCCTGGGCAATTCTAAATCTTACCTGAAGGCAATACAAAAAGACGTGGAGGCTTTTTTAGAAGAGAGGCTGGGATTATTCCTGAACGATAAAACTAGAATTGACAGTGTGCGGAACGGGATCGATTTTGTAGGATATAGAATATTTCCCCGAAATAAAATAATCAAAAAAGGAAGTATGAATCGGACGATGGTAATTTTGAAGAAATGGAGAAAAGGAAAAATGAGCGATGATAAATATCTGGCATCCATCGGATCACGGTGCGGCCATTCGGTAGGAACGGCATCCCATCAGTTTTATATGAATATACTACTCAAGTCCCTGCGGAAAGCCTTAGCGCCCCGCATCGGCGAAGGATAAACAAATGCGGACTCCTATAACATATTATGGCGGCAAACAACAGTTAGCCGACACCATCGTTAAACTCATTCCCCCGCATAGATTATATGCGGAACCGTTCATCGGAGGAGCGGCGGTTTTCTTTGCCAAAAACCCATCGGAATGTGAAGTCATAAATGATATAAATAGCGAGATCGTCAATTTTTATGAAGTCCTCCAGCGGGATTTTTCGGCGCTCCAGAGTGAGATTAATATTTCCCTTCATAGCCGGAAAATGCACCGTCATGCTCAGGTGATTTATGATAACCCCGATTTATTTGACCGTATAAAAAAAGAGCATGGGCATTCTGGATGCTGGCAAATATGAGTTTCGGCTCCTTGCTGGACGGCGGTTGGGGCTATGATACCACCGGCCAGACCTCACTGAAGGTAAGAGGCAAGCGGGAAATGTTCACCGAAAGCATAGCAATCCGTCTCCAGAATGTTCAAATTGAATGTTGCGATGCCCTGAAAATAATCCGCAGCAGGGACGTTCCCGATGGTTTCTTTTATCTTGATCCGCCGTACCCAGACACGGATCAGGGCCATTATGACGGCTATTCATCAGAGGATTTCCGAAACCTACTTGAGACCGTTTCCAAAATAGAAGGTAAATTTTTACTAAGCTCGTTCCGGCACGAGGCTCTGGCGGAATATGTAGAAAAATATAAATGGTCGCAGTTTGAGATCAGAATGAGAAAACCAATGACGGCGCAAAACGGAGCCGGGCGTACCAATGATAAGATAGAAGTCCTCACGGCCAACTATCCAATCGATAAAGAGGGCTATGGCGTGATCGGCTTGTTTGATAACATATAAATTACATACCCTGTTTTTTCATTTGGGAATTGAAAATATCCTGACTATCGGCTTCTACCTTTTCACAGGCCGGCAAAAGCCAAGGCTGGGGAGAGGTAATTGTTTTTTCCATGTCGAATTTATAAACCTGCATACTTTCAAAATGCGCTCCGCCTGATGTTTTCTGAAACTGCACCACCTCGTGCAGATTGCGCTGATCGCCGTTTCCGCCCAGCGGTAAAAAAAGCCCCTCGGTAAAAGCAACAAAAGCCCGCGCCACCATCCACGCCTTTTGGGACTTGTATTCCCTGTTTGACTCGCCGTGTACCCGGCGTTTTTTGGTCAGCTTGCCGACACGCATGGGGGAAATAACCGTGTGCCGAACACTGCCGCCGCGAGCAACGTCCGAAGCGATGGCCAGCGTTCTCCCCTTTGACGGTGTCTGCTCACCACCCTCTTCCTGCCGAGCCATATATGATGCTTTTTCCGTAATACCAATAACCGACTGGATCGCCGAAAGTGAATAGCGGCCCTCCGGCATGGGAGTAAACTGTACCTGGGCGGTCGTGAAGTTATTTCTGATAGTAAAATCGTCCTTGATGTTTTTTATCGCTTCTTTTCTGGCAAGGGCGGCTTTTATATTCACTGTAGCTGTGGCGGCTTTGATAAGGCACTCCTTCAAATCCACGGCCAGCAGATGCATTTTTTCAGGATCGTCATAAACCATTTTTGCAATACTACCCATCATTTACCCCTTCAAATAAGCTTCCTTGATTATAGCGGATTATTGTAAATTCCGCAAAGAATTTTTTAGTGTTTTTATTTTTATTGCACTCCGCCTCTATTTCTATACTGGCGGCAGAACGGGCGGCATTTGAACTCGTGAAAGCCCGACCATTTATATTAGCGGCTGCCTGGCGGATCGTTGTTCCTATTTTCAACTGGAAGCCATAATAAAAAAGCCCGTCGACGCAGTAGACTAAAATATTGCAAAAATAATCACCGTGCCGTTCTTCCACGATATAGGACGGCTCCAGCCGGATATTCCCCCAGACATCACAGGCGCTATGCATCGGCGCTTCAGGTATAGGGGAAATGACAGGACTGCCATCATTCATTTGAATCCCTTAACAAATCGAATAAACGAAATGCAATTAGGACAATTGATATCTTTCAATTTTCCATCGTAAGATTTACCCACGGGCTCGCACCCAAAAGTATCTATCCTTGTATCGGGGATGGCATTTCCGCAAATCGTAAATTCACCACCCATCTGGTTATTATTAACGGCACATACAAGCGTAAAGATTTCCCCATCCTCAAGGTATTTCATTTTTTGCAATTCCACAGGTTACCCCCTCAACCACCATTCAAAATAGGAATCCGGGCTTTCCATAACACCGTTCAGCTTCAGGCCGTGTTCTTTTCGATATTCAAAATGTTTTACCACGGCCATGTAATAGCAGTTTTTGTATTTCGGCATATTATCCAAATCCCGCCGACCATAATGGGAAATAGGACAACCGATGCATCCGACTCTTTTGAAACCCTGGGTATACAGCGGATTGATCGGAACGCCACGCAGCTTAATAAATTCCCACACCTCCCCCTCATCCCAATCAATAATGGGATTTAATATAAATTTTCTTTTAGGGATGCAGGATTCAGAAAGGCGGCGGCGCATATCATTGTCATTATTCAGGATCACTTTGTCCTCTTTGCTTCCGGTAAGCTCTTCGTGAACGCCGCGGTTCCGCCGCTTGGCGGACTCTTCCCAACGGACTCCGGTGATGCAATATCGGCCTATGCCGCCCACTTCTTTTAATTCGGCACAGCACCAGCGGGATATCCGTGTAGGGAGGCCCTTTCGATGGATGCCGTTCCACATGGTTTTTTGTCGCCCATCACTATAGCGGGGATATTCGATGCGGAAAATAAAACCAGCCGCCTCCATCCGCTTTTTCTCTTCCCGGATAAAGTAGATCGTTTCAGGATAATCGACCGAGGTGTGATTATGTACAAATTCGCATTTCACACCGGCCATGACGCATAATTCCTGAATAACGGAACTATCCTTTCCGCCTGAAATACAAACATAAAATCCTGCCCCATTTATTGAAAGTGCCATCGGCTCAAATGTTTTTATTCGGTCAATGGAAATTTTAATTTTATCCCGCACCCCAAAAAGTGTGTCTTCAACCAACATTACTGCGCCCCTCTTAATTCCTCAAAAAGCTCAACTTCACGGAGCCGCACCTGATATTCCTTGGTAGAAAAAAGCTCCTGCTGTTGAATATGCTCCTCGATGCGCTGTTTACTGTTCAAATAATAATCTTGGTCGATTTCACACGCCACAAGGTCAAAGCCCATGTTATGGCAGGCGATGGCGCTGGAGCCGGAGCCGGAGCCGAGGTGGGTGTCCAGTATTGTCCATCCAGGGCGGGCATAGGTAGATAGGAGCCAGCCGTATAACTGGACAGGTTTCTGGGTAGGATGATATCGCTTACCATCTTTTAGAAATGGCTTGAGGGAATAATGCCGGGCAGCTTTATTCCATGAAGTCCATGCCAATTCAAATTCGGAAAAAGAACGCCCCCTTACCTCATCGGTTTTATACCAACATATCCAGCCTCGCCTTATTGGAAGATTAAAATACTGCGCTCCCCATATAATTTGATGATCTGAAACCCTGAATAATTCCGTGAAGTAATTTTCCGGCGGCGTTTTATCCCATTTTTTCCCCCTGGGAATGTATTTTTCTGCATAGCGCCCCGTTCCCCGCTCCACAGCGGTATCGATGCCATAAGGCGGATCGACTATGGCGAGGTCAAAGTATTTGTCAGGATACCGGGCCATTAAATCCATGCAATCCTCGTGGGTGATATTCAGCATCCCTCTACCTCCTTAAAAATCCCCTCGGCAAGCTCTATGCGCCGCCCCAGCCAGCGCATAACAGGAACGGCCATTGAGTTTCCTATAGCCTTATAGCGGGGACTATCAGGGCACCTTTCGGCGGCCCGGCACCGGTATGGCACCAGTGTCCAATTATCGGGGAAACCTTGCAGGCGCTCCGCCTCTACCGGCGTTATGCGGCGCAGGAGGCCATCCATCGCTCCGGGGATCAAATTTACCAAACCGGAATCGTGATGATCGCCGAGAAGTGTGGCTGCCAAATTGCTTGATCGGTATCGGGAAGTTAAGGCCCTATTAAAAACGATAGGATTATGCTGATGCTCGCTGGCCCGGAGCGTTCCGGTTTTTCCGTATTCGGTCTGCATAACATCACCACCCTGATCCATCAGGCACAGCGGAGTGTTATTTCCGCCCGTTCCCCAAAGCCCTGTGACCGTGTCGATTATTCCGTCTGATTTCGTGATCCGTGAATCGTGCTGATGGAAATTGTAGACTGACGCTCCAGTGCCTTTACCAACTCCTGGGGAAGTCCTCCCTTCCGTTCCGCCCGGCGCAGTATCCCTGCGGCGGCCCTGGGTGTCAATAAGTACCGATGCGGGACGCCGAACGTCTCCAAGATATCCGACAAGGAGGACTCGACGGCGGCGTTGGGGGACTCCGAAATATTGAGCGTCAAGGATACGCCACGCCAAACCATACCCGTACCCATCCAGTGTGGAAAGGAACTCTGCGAAATCCCGACCTTCTCCACTAGATAAAACTCCGGGGACGTTTTCCCATACGATCCAGCGCGGGCGGATATGGTCGACCAAATTTCCATAAGTGAACATGAGGCGGCCACGCTCGTCTTCAGAACCTCGCCTATTTCCGGCGAGGGAGTAGCTTTGGCAAGGGCTTCCCCCGACCATAACATCAATTGATCGCCCAATATTCCACTCCTTAAAATTATTTATATCGCCGTAGTTTTTCACTGTAGGAAAGCGATGCTTCAGCACAGCACAGCAGAACAGATCTATTTCCGAAAAGCCAACGGCTTGAAAATCAAGACCCTGCCAGGCAACCGAGGCAGCTTCTATTCCCGAAAAAACAGAAAGGTAGGTCATGGCACATCCTCAAAGAGCGGCTGGCTATATTCATTTTTTAATTCCCTGGGCGGAAAAAGATCACCCTGGGCAATATGAGTATTTACACGCTGCTCGGCATCGGCAAAATACACAGGATCGATTTCACACGCCACAAGGTCAAAGCCCATGTTATGGCAGGCGATGGCACTGGAGCCGGAGCCGAGGTGGGTGTCCAGTATTCTTTCCATAGGATTTGCATATTTCTGTAGTATTTTTACATACAGATCTATTGGTTTTTGATGCGGATGGATTTTTTTTATATGTGTTTCCCTGCCCATCTTATACCCGTCCCACTGAACGGAAACAACCTGTATTGGACGGCGGATCGATGTATAGGCTATTTCCGCCTGTGAATAGGCAAAAACATTATTGTTACTGCTGACCTTATCCCAGATAATGAGATAATTTGTAGGGCCTAAAATTTCGGTAAAATAATTATAGCCGAAAATAATTCGGTCTTTTGAAACCCTTTCCAATTCCCTGAAATATTCTTTTTTTGGAATCTGGTCGTTTTTATAGGAGGTCTTGGCATACTGGTTCCCCTTATGACGTTTTTTCCAATCCTGGCCTATACCGAAAGGCGGATCGCAAATGGCCAGATCGAAGTATTTGTCAGGATATCGGGCCATTAAATCCATGCAATCCTCGCACGTCAGGGTGAGCATCTATACCTACTCCTTCCCAAAGGTCAGGGGGCTTTCATACGTCCACAGGCCGAGCATCCCACGAGCCGGAAGCGGAACGTCAAATGGATGCGGATCACGGAAAAGCCAGTGATGCTGTGTATATGGCTCCGGAAGATTTTCCGCCCAGACGCTCTGCAATCCTTTGACACAATCGTAAAGCTCCGCAGAGCCTATAATATGGCCATTCGTTTTTTCTACTTCGTAAATATTATCTATCAGGCTGTCAAAGATTTTTTGCATGGCTTCGTTATCACCCCAGCGCCGCTCATAACCATACATATCGCTCGTCTTGGATGCATGGATTAAAATACGGCCCCGGTACTTTGTCTGTTGGCGGCGGTTCTCCACGTCTTTTCCGTGACGGATAATCAAATAAGCCCAGGGATTCTTGACGGATAAAACCCTCTGGCCGTTCATTTCTATTTGACGGCAAAGCAAAGGTGCAAGCCGCTCCAGCCGTGTTTCCCGCCCGCATATTTCGCAAACCTCAAGGTGCCTTTTTCTGGTCGTGCTGCCGTGGGTGCAATATCCGCAACGAGAACAATAAGTAA
Organism: Spirochaetia bacterium; assembly: GCA_025997875.1. Taxonomy (GTDB): domain Bacteria; phylum Spirochaetota; class Spirochaetia; order Treponematales; family Breznakiellaceae; genus BNUT01. Next base: position 16,583 of record BNVE01000014.1, on the reverse strand, counting down.
ATAAAAGCCCATCGTCATCATCGTACTCGGCACCGCATTTAGGGCATTTGAGTTTATCGGCTTCCATCATTCCCCCCAGCCCGTTGTAAGAGCTTCATAAGCAAGGTCAACAGCCCTCTTGGAAACCGCCGCCGCCTCTTTGCGGACTTCAAAAGTTTTTAGGCAATCGTGGGAGTCATAAACCGACAGCCCTGATTTTTTGCATTTATACCGGCCCCGGCTTTTTCCATTGTCTATAAAATCATTACACGATTTACAGACTTTCAAAATTTCAATTCGCCATGTTGAGTTAGTCATAAACCTTTCCTTTTCAAAATTGAAAAAGCGATTTTACCTATTGATAGGTAATGCTCTTTTTTCTCATCAAGCTCCTTAAGAAGGGCCTCCATGCAATCAAGAATTTTTTCCCGGCCATGTTTTACTGCCCACTCTTCCATAAACTCTTCTTTGGTTTTATCCTGAAATTCAGCGTATTGCACACCAACCGCAAACTCCTGATACATACACACAGCATCAAAATAATCCATCGTTTCGCTCCCCTATCCGTGCCTAGTTTTTGATTTGACACCATATTTTTCGGCATTCCTATTTGTAATCTCCGGGATAGAACCACCTGACATCGGATGCGCCATGCTCGGCGGAGGCGTATAAAGTTCCGGCACAGGCATCGGCTTGCCATAACCTACCCCGTTTCCACAGGAGAAATCCCTGTCGTACTTGACGTTTTTGCCATAGGTAGGCAGAGCGGGATTATCGCACAACAAACGCTGCTCATTTGTGTCGACGGGAATTCCGAAATTACAACATTCACACTTGATGTTATTCATGGTTTTATACCTCCAGTTACTGCATAGGCATGAAGCTCCTTGTCAAGGATGCCATCTTGCTTAATTGAAAAAGGTGTACAATCAAAAAAGCAATGTGCATCTATTGGGCACTGAATCAGATTTCCTATCAGACAATAACAGCCATCAAGTGTAAGGCCGTTATAACCGTTCTGCTTGAGCCATTCATCAAGCATTTCTTGTGGATTTTTCCTTCTACACACTTCCCCCATAAAAAACCTCCATATAATTTTTCAGAACGGATCGCCTTCATCTGCTGGCGCGGCCGCCTGATTATTCCCGCCGCTAAAGAAATCATCATCCGCCGCCCGGCCTTGGGCAGGAGATCGCTCTATCTCATCCAGTGGCTTGAGGCGGAGCCCAACGAAACACCGGGCAGGCTTCCCTTCAACCCGCTTCACGGACTCGATAATTTTGTCTTTATAGTTTTTCAAGACCAGACGGGTGAATCGGTGCTGTGTAAGAGCCTCCCCCCGTTTCACGGAATTCTCATCGAATTCATAATAGGTCTTATAACTTTCATAGACGTTTTTAATCACCGATATGGACTGCGGTTCAAAAGAAACACATGAATTTATATAGCGGTCTAGATCGGTTTCAACCTCGGCGATGTAACCAATTTTTGCCGATTCACATTCCCGTGATATTGGTAGGATGCCTCTGTGCTGGTTTTTGAATCTGATATAATACTCTGCCATCAGGCGGATAAAGGCTGGGAACTCCGGCCTCAAGTATTCTACAAATTCCTCTGGCCGCATGGTTCCCTCTTCACCGGCCTCGTGGGAAATTAAAAATGGAATTACCACGGCCCGCACAGAAACGGCCTCATCGTGACTATCAAATTTTGGCAGATGGTTTGTGTTAATAACAATCTGCGCTGTATTTCTAAAATCTTTCAGGGCTTCGTTAAGACCGCGGGCGCTCATCGAATCGCCACCCGTCAGCCTTTTCCAAAGGCCGGTATTGAGTGTCACACCGTCATCAGGCTCGCTTATAAAAGCCGCCCCTCTGCCAGGGAGCCGAGCCAGATACGGTGTCGGCCCATTTCCCGCAGCGAAGCTTTTTCCTTTCGGCATTATGATATCCGGCTCAAGGTCTACAATTAGATAATCGTATATCGACTCCAGTATACGCATGGTCGTGGATTTTCCGGTGTTTTTCCCGCCAATCCAAAATCCGCCGTATTTGTAGAAAGTCCGTGAGGGAATAATAGAAATATAATACAAGAGCGTTTCCAGGGTGTCGGCGTTTTTGAAATTCCCTGTAAAGAACTGGCGGATTTTTTCACAGGCCCCGCCCCTTTTTACGTCCTCAATTTTATAGGGCAGAACCCGGCTCCGGTATTCTTCTGGTTTCGATTTTCTGAATATAAGCTCCTTGCCAGAGAAGTCCATCACGCCATCCAGCAGGGTGAGCGTTTCCTTTGTGGCTTCCCCGTCAAACCGCAGGGCATCATCAGCGTCATCCAAATTGTGATATACACCCTCGGACTTTAGGCTTCCAAATTCCTGTTGTATTTCTACCCGCATCCTGCGGCCTTCGATGCTCCCTAGCACGTCCATCAATTTATTTTTTTCTTTTTTCTTTGCCTCGTCATCAGCATCACTGTCACGGCTTGCTCTTATGAAGTGGCGCAGAACGGCCAGCAGGGTGTTATAAATTATTCCGGTTATATCCGGCTCGTGCTGCCAAATATGACCATCGAAAAAATAGAAACGCTTGTCATTTTTTGCGGCGTTATAAATTATACGGCCATCGTATATATCGGCCAGCATAAGGGCGGCGGATCGAGTACCGCCGTATAGAACGAAATTCCGGGCATTTTCATTGATATCCAATTCTTCAAAATCAAGATCAATTTTTGTATTTTGTATTTTAATTCTGCGGAGTAGCTCGTCCGCTGGTGTAAGCTCCTTTTCAATAACACGTTGCATATAGCTGGACATATATTTTCCGGCGATTTGTAAAAGGAACACCGGAGTGGTTTCGTTTTTGGCAGCGATTTCTTTTTGTGACGCACCCCATTCCTTTAGGAGCGTTCCGGTCGTTTCGTGAGAGAATGCTTTTTTACAGGCAGTGATAAAAGGCTGGACATCATCCTTGTCCAGTTTTTCCCGTGTGATTTTTTTCAAAAGGCATTTAAGGCGTTTCACGCCCAAATCGGAAAAGAATTCAAAAGACTGAAGTTTCGATTTTTTCGGCGCTTCGGTCGGCACATACTCTTTGGCATCTTCAATAACCTTTATTAGCACATCCCGCTTTCCGGCGATCACCAGCGCATCAGGATCGTCTCCTTCCGGCAATTCGGCAAGCCGGATTTTTCCGGCATATCCGGCCCTGCGTATTTTTTGCGGAACATTCTGGCCGTCCAGTGGAATAAGGCCGCTATACATCCGGCCCTTATCATCGCCATCAAACATTAAAATAATTTCAGGCACGGCCAGAAGGTAGGTTTCGGCCTTGGGCTTGGTAAGGCCCTGCGTTCCCCCCGTGGAAAAAAGATTTTTAATTCCCGCAGCGCTGGCCGCCAGCGCATCCATTTCCCCCTCAACCAGAACCACAGGAAGGGACTCATCAATTTTCCCCGGCATGGGAAACGCCGTTCCCTTAATTGAATTTCGTTTTTCGCATTTATGACAGAAGCCCTTGGACTGATACTTTTTACACTCCAGCAGTTTTATTGCATCGGCATCTTCCGTTCCCTCGGCAATTGCCTTCCGGTATTTTTCGCTGTTTTTGCATTTATCGCAGTATTTTTTTTCATAGAAGTGGAGCTTGTACCCTGTACCCAGCTTCAGAACCACGCCGGAATGTTCCCACGTTGACGGCTCCTTATTCTGGCCACGCAGAGGTATACCACATTTTTTGAATACATCATTAGAGAGGTCTTTTCTGGCGATATCCAGCCCCGGCCAATAGAAAATAGTTTCTACAAAAAAGAGAATGGTGTCTTCAGGATAATCGGCAAAGTCCCCATCTTCCCGCAGGTGTGTTCCGCCGCCCGTGCTATACCTGGCACGGTCTTTTAGGAACTGGCGGATCATTTTTTCCGATGCAGGATTTTTTTTCAGGTAGGTTTCAAGAACCTCCATTGCTTTTATATCCGGCTTAAAATCATCATTATTATAGACCGCCCTGGACGGCGGCGGAGAATAGGAGGGATTGCCAAAAAAACCCTCAAGGAATTTATACTGGTCGACAAATTCAGTGATCCCTTCAAAAAAGGCGACCATATCAAAAATATCCCCGCCGCAGGGACAGCCGAAACATTTACACTGGCGGCCCTCATCATAGATGCTAAATGATGGCTTTGAATCGCCGTGCTTATGCGCTCCGGTATTTGGGCAGGAGGTGGGATTCATTGAGGTATCAACGTTTTTATAACGGAGATATTCCTCTAAGCGATGTTTATACTTATCCCGATCAAATGCCATGTTACCCCGCTAATTTAGTGAGGACATTATTCCCCATCCTCATCTTCTACATCGACCAGTTTTTTTAGCTGTAGCGATATATGGCTCCAGCCAGTACCATAGTGTTTTTTGATTTTTTCCCACTATGTCAGATGCCTCTTTATCGCTCTCGGCACCGATTGTAGATACGAAACCGCCGGTAGCGGAAACTTCAACCCTATACTCCATCACCATCCTCCTGATTCCAAAGTAACCAGCGCATAAGGGCGCCGAAACAATCGAACATGGCCACGCTGTTATTTTGGTTCAGCATGGCATACCGTTTTTTTTCGGCTTCGCATTTTTTGCCGTCCAGCGGACAAATACAACATCCGTATGACATGGGCTTTTCAAAAAATGTCAAGCTCTCCACTTGCATTGACCTCGCCAACTTTTGAAGGCCCTGCCATTTCTGCACCGGAATTTTCAGTGTTACCGAAACCGTCTCCGCTCGCAAGCGGAGTTTGTTTTCCCGGATTATTTGATCCCGTTCTTTCATACCGTACAATCTCCCCGCCGAAGATTTTTTTAACCCTATGCTCGGCGAGGGTAACCTCCACCTCGCCGCTGGCCACAATCTGCACCTCGGCTTTGCTATACTTCACGCCATCCGCACAGGTAACATCACCTGTTTTTTTACTCATGGCGATTTCCTGTTTAAGGGCCTCGCTGTAGATATAAATAAAATTGGGATTGCGTTTTTTTTCCATTACAGCCCTTTGAGCAGGTGCGCCCATATTTCATAGGCAGCATCGGTTTTATACTGGTAGCTGGCTCCGGCCTCGGCGCTGGCGATATCATCAATGTATTTTTTGATGATCACCTGAACCGAATTCAAATCCACCCTTTTATGCGGCGGCGGATCGTCAAGACTTCTGGGCGGGAGCTTTTCGGCGGGTTTTTTAACCGGAGCCGCGCTCGACGGCTGGGCAGGCCCGTCCCCGAAATCGGCAAAGGCGATGTCATTTTCCCCAGCATCCTCCGCAGCGGCCGCCCCGTCCTCGGTGTTTCCGTCCAGCGGATCGATAACACCCCCCTGGTCTTCACTGGCGGCCTCCCTGGGCGCTTCTGGCGCAGACTTGGTATCATTTGGGCGGGATGAGCGGCGGCGGCGCGGCCCTGCCGTTATATTCCCGCACTACCCTCCGGGCAATGGCCACGGTTCCGCCCTCGTTTACTATTTTCTGGACGATGCCAAAAAGGGCGGTTTTTTTTACGCCAGAAACTTCATTCAGAACCTGGGTAGACAAATCGTTGAGGTCGGCGAGCCATTTTTGTGCAAATTCAACACCCTCCTTTGCCTGTTTCAACATGGACTCGCTGGGTTTTTTACCGGCCTCCACTTTTTCAAAAATGTCCTGAACCAGCTTGAGGGATTTTTCCGCATCATCAACCAGGTAACTTCTGATTTTCCATGCGGTGAGGTTTCGGGAAATGAACGGTTCCCCTTTGGAAAGACGAGCCGCCATTTCCTTATTTGACAGGCCGGTTTCGGCAAGCTGACAGATCCCCGCCTCCCTATCTCTGGGGCTTAAATCGGAACGTTGGAGATTTTCAACAAGCTGGATTGTGAGTTTATCCCCCTGTACCACAACCGCATCGATCATGGAAAAGCTCTCGCCCTTATCGCAAAGAAACTGGAAGGCCCGCCGCCTGCGGTATCCGGCGACCAGCTCGTATTCCTCAACGCCGTCCGCATTTTTCCCCAGGGACTTTACGGCCACCGGCTCAATAAGGCCGACCGTTCTGATGCTTTCGGCAAGCTCATCAATGTCCGCATAATCGGTACGGACATTTTCCGTTTCCTTGATCTGGGCAAGGCTTATTTGACGCACCCTTCCGGCGCTTTCCATTTTAGGCATTTTTCCCTCCTATAACGTAATTGACATAATTCTCCAGCCGTTTCCGCACAGAGGCATGGAGCGGATACCGAAAATCATTGGTCAACTTTTTGAGTGACGATATATACGGCACCGGATCGGGGATCAAGAATTCCCCAAAAGTCTCCTGATACATTTCACAAATGCCCGGCAGATTCGTTTTTGCGTTAAAGGCGTTTATGCAAATGTAGGTGTCGGCATCCAGGCCGTACTGCTGGACTTCTTCAAAGAAAAGCCGTGTCGCTTCAAAATCGATGCGGGAGCAGGTTCCAGGGATTATCAGCACGTCCGCCGCAAAAAGCGCATTCCGTGTATGAGCGCCAAGGTAACCAGGGGGATCGATTATGATGTAATCGTATTTTTCCCCAAGACCGGAGCGTTTCAAATTTATTTTTAATTGAACATCGGAAATATTATTCAAAAGGACGTTTTTAATATTCCCCGGAATAATATCGATATTTTCAGCGCAGGGATACACCCCCTTAAAATTGTCAATTCCCGCTGATAGAAATTCCATCGACGTGATATCCTTCAAAATCTGGCCGAACACCTGCGATATGGCGCAATTAGAATCCAGGTCAATTATCAAGACCTTTTTTCCACCTTCGGCCAGCAATCTGATCAACGCCGTGTTGAGCGTTGTTTTTCCCGTTCCGCCTTTCCACGAGGCGGTAGTGATTATCTTTGCCATAAATTACCTCCTATGAAATAAAAGTTTTTTGCCACTTTTCTTTTGTGGCTTCGTATTCTACTTGAGCCTTGACCAGAGCAACTGTAGCTGTAAAATAATCCAGCAGGGCCTGCGGTGCAGATAGAAAAACGTACTGGCCGGGCATGGGCCTGTAGTATCGTCCCTCATGGGTGATGTGAATAATTCCGGCTGTATCAGCTTCAGCTTCATATTCACCAGGCTCAAGAGTGGAAACCGTTTTTAAACGGCGGTACAAGGGAATCAAAGTTTTAATCCAGACCTTTTGTACTGTTCCCTTTTTCCGCAATTTCCACGCTTCGTACATATCACTGTTTCTGCTCATCAATTACCTCCTTTTCAATTTTTAGGATGCGCTCCCTGGCATCCTTGAGCGTTTCGATATTGACATCAATGCACTCGATAATCACCGAATAAAAAGGCGGCTCTCCGGTAAGCTCGTTGGATAGATTTTGAAAATCACCCAACACATCAAGCAGAACGCCAATTCGCTCATACCTATCATCAAAGGCTGCCATTATTCCCCGCCCCGTTTTTCGTAAGTTTCGGGGAGCTTTACTGACCGCTCCGCCGCATACCGTTTCAACTCAACATCAGTAATACGAAGCCATCGGATCACCTCGTCCCTATGCCAGCAGTGGCGACCACCCACGATGCGATAATCCCGTCCGCAACACGGCTGTAGGAACTGCCTCTGCCTGTAGGTGGTAAGGGAAGGCCCGCCCTTGAGGGCGGCGGCCTGCTCCAGCGTTACCCATTCAGGAAGGCTCCGGTATTGGCCGGCTTCGACCTCCGCCTGACGCTGGCCGGCAATCTGAAGGGCCAGATTTGCGATCTCCAGCTTCAGGCCCTGTAGGACGAGATTCTCTTCAGCGTTCACCCTGATCCCCCAGATATCCCCGGATCGCCTCATCGGAATAATTCCCAATGACGCTGTCTACCCACGCCTCTTCTACTACAGCCAAGCCCCTGATAAGTACCGGCGCACCTTGCGAAGCCTTGAGGCGCTTAAATATGCCGGGATAGGATATCCCGGTCTCTATAGAGGCTTCGAAAATGCTCCGGTACTTGATCCCCCCTGCGTATACAGGGCAGGGACTTCCGGCTTGATGGCGAGCGGCTTTCATAGTTACCCTAAACCGCTGGCGCAGTCCCTAAGCCATTAAATAGGGGCGCATCCGGCCCAACCAGTCCATAATCGGCTTTGAGCGCCTCCTGCGCCCGAACCATAGCCTCCGCATAAAAGATCAAGTCTTCCCTGCATTTCTGACTTTCAAGCTTTTGGCAAGTCTCAAAGAGCCGCTTTTCCCCTTCGGTCAATTTCATAGGTTTATCCTCCTGTAACTTAACATATCTTGATAATAACCGATATATGTTAAGTCGTCAAGTGTTTTTTCCGAAATATATTAAATTTTTCTTGACTATGATCAAGATTTGGTAGATAATCGAAATATGAAATATCGCCTAAAACAGCTTAGAAGAGCATTAGGGCTTACACAGCGAGAATTTGGAGAAAAAGTTGGTATGTCTGATGTGGCCATATCATACATGGAATCTGGAAGAACGGCTATTTCCAAACAAAATACGCATCTTATCTGCCTTACCTTTGGCATTCGTGAAGAATGGCTGGAAAAGGGAAGTGGTGATATGCTGGATACTGAAGCCAGTCTCACAAACTATGAAAGACAAATACTCAACCTCTACAGGCGGTTATCTTCCCTAGCCCAAGAAATGCTCATCGAATACGCCGAAAAGCTGGCTTCGGATGAGGCGACCCTTCGAGGCGGTGCCGATGCCCAAGAAAAAGGGGAAAAATCAGGCTGATAGGGCGAGAGGGAAATACCTTTTTTGTGGGTAGAGGCATTACATGAACGAGTTGATGAGTTTCATATTTAGGGATATGTCGGTACGGATTACCGACCAGAACGGTGATCCGTGGTTCGTGGCAAAGGACGTTTGTGATGTCTTGGGGCTGGGAAACGCACGTGAAGCATTGCGGAATTTGGACGATGATGAAGTGGGTTCCGTCAGACTTACTGACGGAACCTCCCCCCTCGGAGGCAATCCAAACATGAACATCATCAACGAATCCGGGCTTTATAACCTGATTTTCCGGTCAAACAAGCCAGAAGCCAAAGCGTTTAGGAAGTGGGTTACAAGCGTGGTTTTGCCTTCCATCCGCAAAACCGGCTCCTATTCACAGCTCAAGAAAGACCATAAAGCCCTACAAAATGTGTATGATCAGAATGAAAAATTTCGTGATAAGTATATAAACCTGCTGGATGATCTTGAACGGGAAAAGCCATTCTGGTGGAAGTCTCTACGGCGGAAGTATGAAATGGATATAGGCAAGGACTTTTCCCAAAATTCCGAGAAAAGTACCAAAAAAGACCCGTCAGAGTGAACCTTGACCCCGCCGACCTGCTGGGTATAGACTTTTTTCATGGATGATACCTACCGCCTTAAGTATAGGGACGCCGAAGGCACGGTTTCTGTGCGGGAAATTCAGGTGATACAGGTCGAGCGGGGAGATGGATCGGCCTCTTCATACCTCCGGGCTTTTTGTTTTTCCGCCAAGGCCATGCGGACGTTCCGGTTTGACCGGATCAAGGCATTATACGATGGCAAAGAGCGAATCAAAGACCCCTTGGAGTTTATGGCCGAAAAGTACGGCGAGGCTGTGATTCACGAGGTGGACACCGAAAGCCTAGTAGCAGAGGCCCTTAGAGAAGGCGATACCGCCTCGACACCGCCTCCCGCCCCGCCCCGGCCACTGGATATACCAAAAGCCAAAAAGAAACGCCGTAACCGCTATATAACGGCGGCCATCCTTGGAGTGGCTTCCATAGCTTCATTCATCTCGGCAAGTATCGGCTGGGGGATTGCCTATCTGGTCGGAGCGGCTTTTTTTGTATTGGCCGGGCTTACCATCAACGGCCATATATCCGCCGCCGAGGTCAAGCCGGAGGTCAACCCTCCAGCCCAAGGTCAATAAAAAGGGAAACCGCTGTATATATACCTATATCAGGGCCAGCGCATATAAAATCGTAATTCTTTGCTACATAAGGATTTACGATAATAGTATAAAATAGTATAACGTCGCGTAAGTCCTTATAATACAACGAGTTAGCAATTTATATGCGCTGGCCCTGATACCTATATACTCTTGACTAATACTTTTCTATTATATTATATTCGTATATAAACGTATATAATACAACGACCTGGTTTGGGACCAGGAGATCGTGGGTTCGAATCTCACCATCCCGAATTTTTTGCCGCGAATTTCCCCTCTCTATTGACAATTGTTAAAATGCTAATAGAATAAAAATGATTAGAGTTGTTGAACAAGTCCATTGTTGCTATATTAAAATTAATAGCTTGGGGGGAAAAATGAACCGCAAGGCACTGATTCTGCTCTTTTTCCTGGTGATAGTTATAGAGTCCTGGGCTATCGGGGGACTGGACGCGGGCAAGACCCGGCGGGACTTGACTACGGCTAAGCGTGAACTGGAAGAAGCCAATTCAGAGCGGGCCAAGGCCCAGGACGATTATTCCAGGGTTCAGCTGGAGATGAGCCGGGTCCGGGGGGAGTGGGCAAATTCTCTTGTATTGGAGCGGGAAGCCCGGTTCATGCCGATTACCCAGGAAATAATAGACCAGATAGCGGATGACGGAAAAGGCCTGAAAGAACTGGCGTATTATATTTCCATACCGGTTCTGCTGGTCTTTGACGATACACTGCAGAAAACGGACATTAAAGACGGGGAAGTAACATATCAGGAACAAAATAGTTCCCAACAGGTAGAAATCGATAGTACAAGCAAGGGCAGCCTGGTAAACGAACCGGGCCTTAACAACAATATCTTTGAGGTTTTTTTCTTTAATAAAGAGATTACCCTGAATTTCAGCATGAACCGGGCGAAGAACCGTTTTGATCTGATAAGTGCGGTAACCGATTCGGGTACAAAGCATCAGCTGCGGTTTACGGGGGCGGTTCCCCATTTGCTTATCTATTACAAGGCAAAATTTTCGGGGCAGGTTATAGCCCAGGGCTTTAGCGATGATGATTTGATCCCGATGTCGGGGACAACGCCGGGGAGAATGACAAGGCAGCCGGAAAAGCCAGACTCGGCGATAGCTGCGGAGCCGCCGGCATGGTCAGACTCAACGATAGACGCAGGACCGGTGATGGGGGTAGTACCGGTTACCAGCGAAGATATTGGTTTCCAATGGTCGAATCAGAAGACATCCCGGATACAGGATATGCCGGTGATGGCGGTTACCATGGAAGATATTACTTCCCAGGGGCCGGATTATAAAACATACCGGCTCCAGATAGGGGCCTTTAGGGAACCGCAAAATACCGAGAAGGCCCTTTTGACCCTTAGAAGCGCAGGGTTTAATCCGGTCTCCGAGCCCTTTGGGGATCTGGATCGGGTACTGATAACCGGGATAAGGGCAGAAGAAATTTCCTGGGTTACAGAAAGGCTCCGGGCCATTGGGTATCAGAAGTATTTTATCCGGAAAGAGTAGCGGGCCTTAGCAAGCCCTTTAATGTATTGATGATTTCATTTTTTGTCTTTTCCCTTATTGCTTTGCCGAACCTGAGGGTTTCCGGAGATTCCCTTCCGTTTACCAGGTTAAACAATGCGTCATTGCTCAATAAACTGTTTGGCGGAAAATCGTATTCCTGTGCGACCCTGTCCCGTAAATAATAGATTTGGGTAAAGATATCTTTTTTTCTTTTTGGTAAATTCCTGTACTCGATTTTCCTGAATAATCCGGGAACCCTTTCCTTTTCAAAATCAAAATTCCTTCTGATTATCCAGGATAACAGGTCCTCATATTTATTCTTATCGATTATCCTTTTCATCAAAACCTCGTTTATTTGAAACAGCCAGGCAACATCATTTAAAGCATATTGCAGGGCATCCCGGTCAATCGGACGTTTAATCCAGTTGAACATCTGAAACTTTTTTTTATTTTTTACCTCGATATTTAATTCACTTTTTAAAACGGCATCCAGGCCCTTGTGTTCCATTCCCAATACATTTACCAGTATCTGTTGATCGAATACATTATTTAACCGTATGCCGTATTGTTTATACACAAGGCTGATATCCGATTCTGTCCCGTACATGTATTTTATAATTTTCTTGTTTTCAAAAAACAGTATTACTTCTTCATTCCGTATTTTCAGCGGGTCTACTATAAAAAATTTTTTACCGTCAAAAATTTGTATTAAACACAACTTTTCCCCATAGGCATGAAGATTAAAATCCCCTTCAAAATCCATGGCTATTTTTTCAATGTTCTCCTGAAACAGATAGTTTCTGAAGGCAATCATATCCGCCGCGGTTTCAATAAGTGTAAAATTATCCACCTTTACCTCCAGGGTCTGACCGAGTTCAGGTATTCGATCACCCGCAGCCCGTCGGCGGCGCCGGACAGGGGCTGCCGATCCGGTTCCCGGACGCAGGCAACCGCATCCCTTACCATGTTGGCAAAATAGCCCGTGGGGCCTTCAAAAACATCCCCGGTACGTTTAAGCGAACGGAAGCCCTGAGCATAGGGGCTTTCCCCGCTTTCCCAAACCTCGTAGACCCCGTTGCCTATCCGCAGCCGGCCCTGCTCGCAGGAAAATTCCATCTCAAAGACCAGGTGATCCCGTCCTGCGCCGACTTCGATAAGGACCGGAACTTTGGCGCAAGACGCCCTGCCCGGCTTCCGCGCGCCAAGGCCTGATTTCTTCTCCCCTGACTGCTCCAGATACCCTTCCAGGTACGCGGTCCCCGCAGCTGCCGGATGCGCAGTAAGCTTTGTCCCCCAAGAGCGGCGGTGTTTCAGGGCTGAACCGGTCAGGAACATGATCGCATCCGCCAAATGGGTGCCGTCGTGCCAGAGCACGTCCAGGAGCCGCCGGCCCCGGCCCATGTAAAGGCAGCTCCGGACACCGAGCAGCTTTCCCAGCCGGCCTTCGGCAAGGACAGCCCTTGCTGAAATATAATCTTCCGAATAACGCCGCTCGTGGTTGGTCACGATTTTAAGGACCCCCGGCGCGCCGCCCTTAGACGCAGTAAGAGCGGCGATCTGCCGGGCCTTCTGCAGGGTATCCGCCAGGGGCTTTTCGCAGATCACCACAGGAATACTGTGTGCGGCGCCGGAGGTATTGATGGCGGTGGCAAGGCGGCAGTAGTGGGCGTGGCTGTCGGGATGGGTGGCAATAACGAGCATTGCGGGGCTCTGTTCGGCAAGCATGGCTGCGGCATCGGCATAAACCGGGACATTCCAGCGTTCCGAAAAAAGACGGCGGCGCTCCTCATCAATGTCGGCCCCTGCGACAAGGCGGCAGTCGCTGTTGGCGGCGATGGCCCCGGCGTGGGTGCAGGGCTTCTCCCGGCGCTTGTCATCTTCCAGCAGGCTTGCGATACGGCCCAGGCCAATAATAGCAACGGGAATTTGTTCCACAGGTTTCTACTTGTCCGCCAGGCTGTCTATTTGGTAGCCGGTTTCCGCCACCAGGGAGGATTTTTCCAGCCGCAGGGCCTTTTCCCGCTTCTCCTGCTGCTTATCCGCTTTTCCCAGCTTCCGGTCGTGGCGGCTGTTGAGGATCGAGTACATGATGGGGGTGACGAAGAGGGTCATAAAGGAGCTGATGGTGATGCCCCCCACAAAGGTCTTGCCGATGGGCTGTATGGTATCCGCCCCGGCGCCGGGGAAGAAGGCGATGGGGATCATCCCCAGGATCGTGGTAAGACTGGTCATCAGGATGGGGCGCAGCCGGCTGCGGCCCGCCTCAAGGCAGGCTTCCCGGACCTTCATCCCCCGGCCGCGCAGGGTGTTGGTGTAATCCACCAGGACGATGCCGTTGTTGACCACCACCCCTACCAGGGCGACAATGCCCACCACGGAGAACATGGACATGGCCTGGTTTGTGGCCTTGTATATCCAGATAACCCCGATAAAAAGCAGGGGGATGGAGAAGAAGATGATCAGGGGGTCCACAAAAGATTCAAACTGGCTTGCCATAAGGCCGAAGACCAGGAAGATTGCCACCCCGATAACAAAGACAAACCTGCCCGTATAGTCGGCAATTTCCTGGGCCTCCCCCAGGTAGCGGACATTGACTTCCTCGCGCTTAACCAGATGGAGTTTTACGGTGTCCTCAAGCCGCTTCTGCATATCCGTGGCGGCAATGCTTGCAGGAAGGTCCCCGGTTATCCGCATCACCCGCTCCTGCATTTCCCGGCGTATGGACGAAGGCGCCCGGTTTTCCACAATCCGGGCCATGTTTGAAAGGGCTACCCGGGAACCGTTGCGGCTCATCACAAAAATCGCATCAAGGTTCGCCAGTCCCACGCGATCCTCATTCTTGAGGATCACATTCACATTGATAAGCCGGTCACCCCGGCTCATGGTGGTGGCGGTGGTACCGTCCATGGCGGTCCGTATTTCCGCAGCAATAGCGGAAAGGGACACCCCCATGGCCGCCGCCCGGTCCCGGTCAATTTCCACCACCAGTTGGGGGGCGCCCTCGTCAATATTCAGCGTGGGGTTTTCAATCTCCGGCAAGTACCGGCCCATGATCTGCTGAATATCCCCGGCGGTTTCTAAAATCGCATTGTAGTCCCGGGAACTTATGGCGATTTCAACCGCAGAGCTGTTCCCCATGATCCGCCCGGCCCGGAAACTGATCCTGGCGCCGGGGATCGAATTGGTATAGGGGGTAAGCTTGCGGATAATAGCATCCGGGGTGTCGATCTGTTGGGCCGGGGCGGGAAGCATGATCTGCATGGTACCCTGGTTGGTACCGGATCGCCGTGCGGTAAGGATGATGCTCTTATAACCCTTAACTTCTTTTTTGACCAACTCCTCCAGATCGAAGAGTACCTTGTCGGTCACATCGATGGCGGTCCCCTGGGACATGGAAACATTGAGGGTAACGTTATCATCGGTGCGGGTACGGATATACATATTCATCCCCACGCCGCTGAATTGCATCAGGGAGAAGGCCAGTATCAGAATCACTAATGCCAGCACAATGGACCGGTGGGAAAGGCAGTAGTCCAGAGCATTCCGGTAGGCGTTATCCATGCCCTTAAAAAATTTTTCCATCTTGTTATCGATTGCCCGGAGGGGGGGGAATTTCAGGGGCTTCTGTTTACGGGTATCCAGTTTCAGAATGGAACCGCAGAGGCTGGGCACCAGGGTAATCGCCACCACCAGGGAACAGGCCAGGGAGATTACCACGGTAAAGATCAAATCGCTAAAGAGCTGGCCCATTTCCTTAAGATCGTTTTTATAGATGATGAGGGGGACGAACACACAGATAGTGGTGGTAGCGGAAGTGACAATTGCCCGGACCATTTCCCGGCTCCCCAGTATTGCCGCTATCGCCGGCTTGGCCCCCCGCTCCCGGTAATTATGGATGTTTTCCAGAATGACAATAGAACTGTCCACGGTCATACCCAGGCCCATGATCAGGCCGGTCATGGTAAGAAGGTTCAGGGTAAAACCAAAAACCGACATGAACATGATCGTAAGGAGTATCGATATGGGGATCGAAAGGCCGATGATCAGGGTGCCCTTGATGTTCCGTAAAAAGATGAAAAGGATGAGCATGGACAGAAGGGCGCCTTCCCAGGCATTCTTGTAGACCTCGCTCATGGTCGCCCGGATCATGGTGGTGTTATCCGAAAGGACCTCCAGGGTGATCCCCCTGGGAAGGGTATCGTTGATCCCCTCCAGGGCGGCCAGCACCCGGTCCGCCACCTGCACCTGGTTGCTGTCGCTTTCACTGGTCACCTGAATGTAGACGCCGCTCTGATCGTTTACATAGACCCGTGCGGCGTTATCGTTGTAACCCAGGGTCACATCGGCGATGTCCTCCAGGCGCACCACCTGGGACCGGTTCGCCTGCCCCAGCCCCCCGGCGGGAAGATTCACTGTTTTGACCACGAGCCGCTTGATCTGATCAATGCTGACCAGTTCCTCCTGGGTCATGATCTGATACTCACGTTCCCCCCGCCGTAAATTCCCCCCCGAGGAGAGGATGCTCTGTCCCCTGAGGGCGCTTGAGACATCGCTCAGGGCCAGGTTGAAGGCGGCAAGCCGGTTCAGGGAAACCGCCACCTTGACGATCTGGGTGGTGCCCCCGGTAACCTCCGCGGCGGCCACCCCTTCGATCCGCTCAATGCTGGCCTGGATCTCGTCCTCCGCAAAGAGGCGGAGCTGGTCCGGCGGGTAGTTGCCCCGGACCACCAGGCGCATGATTGGCATGGCGGACATATCGAAACGCCGCACCGTGGGAGTCTCCACCCCGTCGGGGAGGGAATTGACCAGCCGGTTCACCAGAGTCTGGGCATCGGTCATCGCCTTGTCCATATCGGTGCCGTAACTGAATTCAAGGTTGATAAAACCGGATTCAAACTGGGAGTAGCTGGTCATGTTGGTGAGCCGCCGGGAGGCGGAGAGGGCCCGTTCCAGTCTTTCTGTCACGTTCTTTTCCACATCCGCCGGTCCCGCGCCGGGGAAGCGGGTAAAAACCGAAAGCACCGGCCGGGCGGTGGAGGGATAGAGGTCTACCGCCAGATTGGGGACCAGGGTCATGGCGATGCCCAGAGCCAGGGCGTAGAGTACCACAATGGTGACCGGCCTTTTAACCGAATATTCGGCAATGTTCATCTAAACCCCC